>JBFIHF010000237.1:0-10229 GCA_041601915.1 Bradymonadaceae bacterium | reverse complement strand
GTGCGCGGCGACAACCTGCTCACGGGCGGGGTCGCGTCGTACGACGTCTACGAGACCCAGGACGGCCGTGATCTGGCGGTCGGTTCGCTGGAGCCGAAGTTCTGGTTCGCGTTCCTGCAGACGATCGGCCGCGCCGACCTCGCGGGGGACGGCCTGGTGCGCGGCGCAGACGCGGCGGCCGTCCGTGCGCAGGTCGCGGAGGTCCTGCGCACCAAGACGCTCGCGCAATGGTCGGAGATCTTCGCCAGCGTCGATGCGTGCGTGGAGCCGGCGGCGACCCTCGACGAGGTGCTGCTCGATGCACACCACACGGCTCGCCAGATGTTCTTCACCCTCGGCGGCGTCCAACACGTGCGCACGCCACTGACCCCGGTCGACCGCGTGCACACGCCCGCGCCCGCCCACGGTGCACACACGAACGACGTACTTCGGGCATTGGGGCGCGACGACGACGCGATCGCACAGCTGCGGCAAGACGACGTGATCTGAGATCGGTGGTCAGGCCTGCGATGCGAAGACGAACTCGCGGACGCGCTCGTCCTCGGAGTGCATGATCTCGTAGGGCTCGCCTTCGGCGATGATCTCGCCGAGGTGCAACATCGCGACGCGGTCGGCGATGCGAAACGTCGACGCCATGTCGTGGCTGATGATGATGCTCGTGAAGCCGAATGCTTCCTGGGCCTCGAGGATCATGTTCTCGACGTAGTCGCTCATGATCGGATCCTGGCCGGTCGTCGGCTCGTCGTAGACCATGAGTTTGGGCTCCGAAATGATGGCCCGGGCAAGCGATACGCGCTTCTGCTGCCCGTTGGAGATGTCGGAGGGCATCCGATGAGCGATGTCGTCGATCTTGAGTTGCTCGAGGATCTTCTGCACGCGGATCGCGGCTTCCTTCGCGGTCGCTTCGCGGCGCTCAATGATCGGAAACGCGACATTGGCTGCGACATCCATGGAGTCGAACAGCGCGGAGTGCTGGAACAACATCCCGATCTGCGCGCGGACCTTGGCGAGCGCCCGCTCGTTGAGGTCACTGACGCTCTGCCCAAACAGATGAACCGTGCCCTCATCGGGTGTCATCAAGCCGAGGATGTGTTTCATCATCACGGACTTGCCGGCGCCGGACCCCCCGATGAGCACCGTGACCTTGCCCTTGGGTACCGTGAGATTCGCGCCGCGCAGGATGTGGCGCTCGCCAAACGACTTGTGCAGGCCGCGGATCTTCACGACCGCGTCCTCGTCGCTCTCGGTGGCGCCCTCCTCCACGTCGGCGATGTTCTGGGCGGCGATTCGGCCGACGAACTGCACGACCCTCGGGTCCTCGTTGGCCTTCATCTCGTCGGGGCTGCCGCTCGCGACAATCGCCCCGTCGTGAAGGATCGCGATCCGATCGGCGAGCCGAAACGTCGACGCCATGTTGTGGCTGACGACGAGACTGGTGAGGTCGTAGTCGCGCGAGATCCCGAGCAGCATCTTGTCCACGAACTCCGTCATGATCGGATCGAGACCGGTCGTCGGGTCATCGAAGAGGACCAACTCGGGATTCGTGACGATCGTCCTGGCGAGCGCGACTCGCTTCTTCATTCCGCCGGACAGGGCGGAGGGATACTCGTCGAGCACGTCCCCGAGGCCGAGATCCTCGAGGTGGCCGGCAGCGAGCTTCCGCGCCTCGCGTGGTGACATCGCGTTGTTCTGAACGAGGGGAAACGACACGTTGTCAGCGACCGTCATGGAGTCGAAGAGTGCGTAGTTCTGGAACATCGTGCCGATGCGGCGGCGCACCTGGACGTCGAGCTGCGACGAGCGCATCGCCGTGACCTCCTCGCCAAACGCGAACACTTTGCCGGAATCGGGCTTGAGCAGACCGTTGATCAGCTTCATCAAGACGGTCTTGCCCGACGCGGAGGCGCCCACGATCACGGTGATTTCGCCGGACCAGATCTCGAGGCTCAGGTCTTTGAGGACTTCGAGGTCGCCGAACGCCTTCGAGACCCCTTCGACGCGGATGACGGGCCCCTGCTCCCTCGTCCAGCGAGGGCCCGAGTACAACAGGTTGGTGCGCGTTTTTGTGGGGCCATCGGTCATAGGTCTAAGCTACAGTAGGCTGCAGGCTGCGCGAAGCCGGAGTTACTATGGAGCGATCATGAGCGTCCCCAATTTGAGCCAGGTCACGGACTCCACGTTCGAGACGGAAGTATTGCGCGGTTCGCGCCCCACGATCGTGGGGTTCTGGGCGCAGTGGAGCGGCACGGCACGCATCATCTCGTCGGCGGTGCGCGAGTTCGCCGACCGGTACTCCGACGACGTGAAGTGCGTGTACGTGAACGTGGACGATGACCCCCGAACGCCCAGTACGTATGGGGTCAAGACGCTGCCGACGCTGCTGCTGTTCCACAACGGTGAGGTCCAGCGGCGTATCAGCGGTGCGGTGCCCAAGGCGCAAGTGGAGGAGTTCTTCCAGTCCGCGCGCGAAGAGCTCGGCAGCCGGGATTGATCCGGGGGCCCGCCGATCGACGATCCGGCGGATTAGATCGCGCAACGCTTGTCTTTTCGAGACCCACTGGGTAGATTCGGCCGCTGTCCGCGGGCCGAAAATTGGCGCGCAGCCTCCTGAACCTGGTTGAAGTGATGCTTGAAGATATTCGCCGTTCGACGAAAGGCGGCTGGACTTACCTGCTGGTCGGGCTCCTGATCGTGGTGTTCGCGGTCTTTTTCGGTGTCCCGGGCGACGCGTGCGGCGGCTCGGCACAGGGGCGTAAGCTCGTGGCCGAGGTAGCTGGTACGGACATCTACACCGACGATGTCGGCGTGATCTTCAACCGCGCATTTGGCAATCAGCGTCGGATCGACGACGCACAGCTTCGGCAACAGCGCGCGCAGGCCTTGCGATCGATCATCTTGCTGCACTTGCTGGCCGACAAGGCGCGCGCGCACGGACTTCGCGTATCGGACGAGGAATTGGTCGCCTACCTGAAGGACCCGCTGAAGAACGCAGAGTACCGTCAGGTGTACGGGCGCGACGGCGGATTCGACGGCGCGCTGTACAAGGCGTACGTCCAGAACCAGCTGCGCATCAATCTCGCGAAATACGAAGACTTCAAACGCAACGAGCTGCTCGCGACGAAATACCTGCACCTCGTGGAGATGCAGTTTCAAGCCACCGACTGGGAGCTTGCGGACCTCAATGCGCTTCGCAACACGAAAGTGGACCTGGAGTTCGTGCAGTTCGACCCGGCACGGCTGGCCGAGTTCGTGCCGATCACGGACGAGGATGTCGCCGCCTATCTGGCGTCCAACGCGGCCGACGTGGAGAAGAACTACGACGACAACATCTCGACCTACGAGACCCCGGCCAAGGTGCTGATCCGCCGCCTCTTCATCGTCAAGCCCGAGGAGTCCGAAGACCCCGCGCTGGTGAAGGCCGCGATCGAGAAGTGGGACAAGGCCAAGGGCGCGATCACGGCGAAGCCGGAGAGCTTCGCAGACGTCGCTGGCGAGTTCTCCGAATCGGAGAAGGAAACGCAGGGCCTGATGGAGTGGACGACACTGGAGAACCTCGACCAGAACATCGCCGCGAAGGTCGCGACGTTGGAGAAAGGCGGGACGGCCGAGATCGAGACCGAGTACGCATTCATGCTCGTCAAGCTGGAGGACAAGCAAGAGGCGACGAAGACGACGCTCGCGGAAGTGCAGACCGACATCGCGCGCAAGCTGCTGCAGGAGCAGAAGTCCGAAGAGCTCGTCCGCACGATGATCGCGGAGCTGAAGACCGCGATGGAAGGCAAAGACACATTGGCGGACGCCGTGGCGACGCTGAAGCCCGCGCCGGCGGACGGCGAGGACGAGGTCCTTGCCGACGAAGGCGCCAAGCGTTGGGAAGCGGTGACGGTCGACACGACGGGACCGTTCTCACTGGAAGGCCAGGACATGTCGGCGATGTTCGGCGGACAGTTCCCCGGGATGTCGACGCGGACCCCGTGGGACCGCGTGCCGAAAGTCGGCCAGAATCCGGACCTCGCCCGCGACGCGTTCCACAAGCTCACGAAGGAGAAGCCGACGACCGACGCCCCGTACAAGTCCAGCGGCAAGTACTTCTTCGTTCGGCTGGCGGAGCGGATCGAACCGACGGCGGAGCAGATGGCCAAGGATGAGATCAACCTCAGCACGGAGCTGCGCTCGGACAAAGTGCAGCAGATCCTCGGCGCATACGCCGCGGTGCTGGCCTACCCGCTCGACGACTACGGGACGTTCCTGGAGACGATGCTCTCGAAGGGCATCGAGTCGGGCACCGTCAAGCTGTACGAGCGGAACTACGACGCGATCCCGCTCGTGAAGAAGGACGAGGCCACGGAGCCCAAGAAAGACGGGCCGATCGACCTGAGCAAGCCCAAAGAAGAGAAGTCCTAGTCCTCTCGCTTGGTGCGCGGCAGCTCGCGACGACCCTCGTCGGCGCGCGCGCGGCGCTGCTCGCCTTCGAGGCCGAGCTTTCGCCAGCTGAGTAGCCGCGCCTCGGACAACACGCCATCTTCGAGCGCGCTGCGCACGGCGCATCCGGGTTCGGATTCGTGGGCACAGTCGCGGAAGCGACACTGCTCGGAGATCTCGACGATGTCATCAAAGGCGTCGAGGCCGGCACCCTCATCCCAGAGCTGAAACTCCCGCATCCCGGGCGTATCGACAACGATCGCGCCACCGGGGAGGACGAACAGCTCGCGGTGCGTCGTGGTGTGGCGTCCCTTCGCGTCGAACTCGCGCACATCGGCGGTCACCTGGCGTTCTTCACCGAGCAAGGCGTTGACGATCGTGGACTTCCCGACCCCCGACGAGCCGACGAACGACGACGTCTGACGCGCGCGCAGCACGGCGCGTAGCCCATCGAGCGACTCCGACGCCACGCAGCTGGTCGCGATGACGTGTGCGGCGCCCACGCGAGCACGGAGCGCCTCCATCTGCGCGTCGCGCTCCGCGGGGTCGACCAGATCCAACTTGTTGACGACGACGATGCCTTCGGCGCCGCCGTCGCGCACCGCGGTGAGGTAGCGTTCGATCCGGTTGAAGTTGAAGTCCTCGTTGAAGGACGTCACCACAAACACGAGGTCGAGATTCGCAGCGATCAACTGCGCGCCGACCTTCTTTCCCGCAGCCTGCCTGGCGAGCCACGACTTGCGAGGGAGGACGTCGATCACGGTGTACGAGGAGTGCTCGCCGACCAAGACGACGAAGTCGCCAACGGCCGGTCGAATGCCCTGCTCAAAGCGCAGCTTTCCGGTCAAGGTGGCGCGCTCGTCGCCGAAGTCGCCCACGACGCGGTGCTCCACGCCGTAGTCCGCGGCGACGCGGGCGATCTCGATGTCGCCATACTGCTCGCGGGCGCGTTGCACGTCGGCGCCCCAGATCGCGGGGTCGAAACCGAGCTCCTCGAGCGTCACGCCCACGCCTCGACGAACTTCGCGACGCGTGCCGGGTCGACAGGGGCGCGGACCTCACCGTCGCGCTTGAGCGCGGTGCCGACGATCACGCCGTCGACGAGACTCCGCAGGCGATGAATGGACGCCAGCGTGGCACCGGAGCCCACGAGGAGCGTCTTGTCGGTCGCGGCGCGCGCGTGTTCGAGGTCGTCGATCGATGTCGGCTGCCCGGTTCCTGCGCCGGAGACAATGACCGCCTCGGCGCCGCCTCGGTGAACGACATCGTGGATCGCATCGGTCAGTGTGAGCGGCGCGAGCGGCGCGGCGTGCTTCACGAGTACGTCCGCGATGACCGCGATGTCCTGGGCGCCGAGGGCGCGACGGTAGCGTAGTAGCCGCGCAGCATCGCCTTCGATCAGGCCCTGATCGGTGACATACGACCCGCTGAGCACGTTGACGCGAATGAACGCGGCGCCGGTCGCGGCGGCGATGCCGAGCGCGCCGAAGCCATCGTTGCGCAGGCAATTGACCCCGACCGTCGCGCCTCGCTCCACGGCAGCGCGCACGACGCGGGCCATGAATGCGTGGGTATGCGGATCTAAGGGGTCGGCGGCGGTGCCCCGGCGAAACGGCGCGGAGCCGAAATTCTCGACGATCATCTGCAGAATCCCGCCTTGGATGAGCGCGTCGACATCCTGTAGTGCCGCGTCGAACACGTCGTCGAACGACGCGCCAGAATGGAACGGATCACCCGGCATCGCCGGGATGTGAATGACGCCGATGAGGTCGCGTGGGATCATGGTGCGACTGGTATCATGGTTGCTCACCGGCGTCGTGCGGCGTCCGCACGGGCCTGAAGGCGGCGTCGGCCGCGGTCTTGAACCCATGCCGACGTCCCCGCGACGAGCAGTAGGCCCGACAAGCCGATAAAACCGAGCGGTTGCCAGACGTGGACTTCGCGAATCACGGACCGATGCGGGTCGTTCGGGTCGTAATAGACGGTGATCCGCTCGACCCCGCCCTCTTGTTGCACGAGCTCGTCGATGAGTTCGGGCGAGTCCGAGATCCGAGTCAGCGCGTTGTCTCCCTTCACCACGGTACCGTCGGTCGTGGCGAACTCGTACTCGACGACGCCGGTATCATGGCCGCGCGAGTGCTTCTGCGTGCGCGTGCTGGTTACCGTCGCGCTGACCGCGACGAAATCGTCGAAGTCGGAGGCGACGTCGAGGGTGTCGATGGCGGCGGGGACCACGATCGCGCAGAGAATGAGCCCCGCGAAGATCGCGAGGTACGGCACAATTTTGGTCATGGTGAGCTTCTCAGAGGTCGCACACCCGAATCGGCAGGCTCGGATTGCTCAAATCATAGTCGACACATCCACCGGCGGGGCAATCGGCCGTTGCGACACATGCCGACGTACATCGTCCCGTCGGCGACGCGTCGCACATCGATCCGGGGCACGCCTGCTCGTCGGACGCCATGGTCTGCGCGAGGCATGGATTGGGGTCCCCGACCTTCACGCACAGCTTGGACGACTCGGGGAACGTGAGCAGAACCTGGGTTGGATCCGCGGAGCGCTGCGCGATGATGGTCGGCAGGCAGCGATAGCCTTCGGCCGGATTGAACTGGCAACGGACCGGCGTACAGGCATGGCCCATGGTGCAGTCCGACGAGACGGTGCACGGCACGCTGCAGAAGTAGTCGAGCGCGAAGTTCGACCCCGCCTGCACGCAGTGGCCACTGCTGCAGACGTCGGGGGTGGGTTGACCGCCGGCGGTGCAGTTCGTGCCGGTGTCATCGGGGCGGCAGACCGACGTGCCGAAGCGATCGGTCACGCATGCCTGTGCGGCGGCGCAGTCGTTGCGACTGGTGCACGACGTCGTGCAGAAGCCGTCTTCGGTGAGGCTGGCGTCGGCACACACGCCGCTGGTGCACTCTTGATTACAGCCACACGGTGCGCCCAGCGCGACACCGGAGCGAGGGCAGTTCATCTGCATCGCCATGTCGACGCCCATGTCGGTACCGAGGTCGGGCTCGACGGCCAGATCGGGACCGGTGTCGGGGTTCGACAGGTCGGGCCCCGTGTCCTGCGGCGGGGTCCCGAGGTCGGGGCGCCCGTTGTTGTCGATCCGCACGTCGGGGAAAATGCTGATGTTGTTGCCGCTATCCGCGTCGGGCTCGTCCACCGGTCGGTTGCCGACACTCGGCCCCTTCTGAGATTCCCCGCAACCAAGACTCACCACAAACGCTACGAGCACCCAACGCATCAACATCAGCGACCTCCAGTCATAAGCCACCATTGTTGATGGGAGTCGATCTCCAGTCAATTTCGGTCCCGAGGTTCGTCGTCCCGGGCGGATACGCGTTCCACGACGACGAATCGAACGAATCCGCGTTTTTCTGGGGAGTTTGTCTTGACTCGTGGTGGGGATGGCAATACACCACGCGCACTGTGTGAATGTAATTGTTGAATTTAGATTTTCTGAGGTGAACACGATGCAAGCACTCATGATGAAGCCGTGGCTCTTTGGTTCGTTCTTTTGTGGCGCGATCACGCTCAGCCACGCAGTTCAAACCATCATTCTCTGATCAACCCGAGGACTGCGTGACGCGGTCCGGCCTACAATTTTTCACGGTGTGCGGCCTTCGGGTGTGCACCGACGAACCGCTCGGCGACCTGCCGATGTCGGTGGCTCCGCCCGGCGCCGCTGATCTGCGGATCGAATGGCGCGGCACCGTGCCTGAACGACCTGGCGACGCGCCGCTCGCGTTTACCACCACAATCGGAACCAGTCGCCTCGCGGTGTACCGCGTGGATGGCGGGACTCTGTGGGAGTACCCCGACGACACACGCATTTGGCTTTCCGGGACGTTCGACTGCATTCGGTGCGGCTATCCCTCACATTACGTCGTGGCCGACGTCGCGACGTACCTGCTGGGCCCGTTGCTGGGGTTCGTGTTGCGTCAGCGCGCCGTACCGACGTTGCACGCGAGCACCGTGCGGATCGGCGAGGGGTCGCTCGCGATCGCGGGCCCGGCCGGTGCGGGTAAGTCGACCCTGGCCGCGGCGTTGGTTGGGCGCGGCCATCGCCTCGTCGCCGAAGATGTCTCCGCGATTCGCGACGTCGACGGGCGCCGCCCGGTGGTGCTCGCCGGGGTCCCGTTCATCAAGCTCTGGCCGGACAGCGCGCTCGCACACGGCTCACTGCCGCTGCTGACGCCGAACTGGGACAAGCACTACCTCGTGGCACCGACCGGCAACGCCGATGCGACCCTGTCCGCCGTCTTGTTCCTCGAGCTCGGGGCCGCGATCGCCGTCCGGCGGTTGAGTCCGCGGGAGGCGCTCGTGTCGCTACTGGACAACGTCTACGTGGCGTACGCGTTGTCTGCTGAACAACGGCGCGACGATCTCGCGGCTTTCGCCGCGCTGGCGGAGACGGTCCCCATGTTTGCGCTCGCACGCACGGAGGACCCCACGCAACTCGAGGCGTTGTGTGACGCCGTCGAGACGACGTTGCAATGAGTGCAATCGCCGAACTGATCACGACGGGGCACACGACGCAAGTGCTCCCCTCCGCGTCCGACATCGCTGCGGAGCGCCTGGCGCCGCTCGCGTACGCACGACTCGACGGCTCGGGACAGCACGCGGACACAAAAGCGGCGCTGCGACCCCACGTCGTGTGCGCCGCTGCGGCCGACCTCGCCCAGACCGCGGCGCTGCTGGAGGTGGGTCGCATCGCCGCCGATCTACCGATGCTCGTCATCAAAGGCGCCGCCAATGGCCCGCTGTTGTACGGCGACGGGACGCTGAGACCGCGACAGGACATCGATGTCTGGCTCGATGGATGGGGCCCGGCGCGAGAACTCGCCGATCGACTCATCGCGCAGGGCTTTCGGGAGACGCACCAGCTGCCGGGACATGTCGCGCGCCACGCGATCGCGCTGCGCCGGACCGGGGCCGAACAGATCGACGTGCACGCCGCGTGCGCCCGACGCATTCGTGTTGCTCGCGCGCTCCCGTTTGATGCGGCCTGGCGTGAGCGTCGCGCATTTGTTGTCGAACAGCGCTCGCTGTGGACGCTCGGCGCGCGCGACGGATGGCTGCTCGGCGCGATGCACCTCACCGCTCATCACGGCGGGCAGCGCCCTCCCCTGGTGCTCATCGAAGACCTGCGCCGGTTGGCGGCAGAACTGGGCGACGATGACTGGGCAACGCTGTGGGAGCACGCGCGCACGCACGGCCTGCTGGGAGCGTTGCGCGCCGCTATCGCCGCGATGGCGAGCTGGTGTCCGGGCGCGCTGCCACCCGGGTTCACCGCGGCGGCGGCCGCTGCGGCAGACGACGCGTCGCAGCTGTTCGAGGGGGCGCTGGGCGCGGTGCTCGACGACCTCGATATGTTGGACGCCGACGCGGCGCTCGCGTACCTGGGGGAACTCCTGTTCCCGCCCGCGGACTATCTGCACACCCACTACGGCATCGCCACGACTCGGCCACGAGCGCTGCTCGCCTGCCACCGATTGCTGAGCTCTGCCGGATCGATGCTTCGGTAGCCGTTGTTGCGCCGGCTTGTTTGCGCGGGCACAATCGTCCGACCGACGCCCCCTGGAGCACATGCAGAAGAAAGAGACAGCGATTGAAGTCAAAGTCGGCGCACTTTTTCTGTTCTCCGTCGCGTTGCTCGTGGCGTTCGTGCTGGTCCTGGGCGACTTCTCGTTCAGCGACGGTTTCAACTTCAGCGTCGAGTTCGACAATGCCGGTGGCCTGAAGCCCGGCGCCGATGTCGCCATCGCGGGCCTGAATGTCGGCACGGTGCAGGAGCTCCG
>JBFIHF010000236.1:0-10233 GCA_041601915.1 Bradymonadaceae bacterium | reverse complement strand
GTTGCTGCAGGCCGCGCATCCCCACATCGCGTGGGCGGTCACGAGCCAGTCCTCCGCCGTGATGTCCGACGTCGCGGGCCGCTTTCGGCGCACGTTCGACAACGTGTTCGCGATGACGTTTGGGCCGCGCGACAAGGCGCTGCGGCGAGCTCGACGCGTGCGCACGATCCACGAGCATGTGCACGGCGTGATCGGCGAGGACATCGGTCGGTTTCGCCGCGGCGATCGCTTTGACGCCCTCGATGCGGAGGCGGCGCTGTGGGTCGCGGCGACGCTGTGGGACACCACGATCTACGTGTTCGAGCTCGTGTTCGGACCGCTGGCGCCTCGCGACAAGGCGCTCTACTACGCGGAGTCGCGCAAGTTCGCGGCGCTGTTTGGCCTGCGCGACGACGCGCTGCCCGAGGATTGGCCAGCGTTTCAGCGCTGGATGGAGCAGATGCTCGCGTCGGACACCATTCGGGTCGGTCAGGCCGCGCGGCTCGTATGCGAACATATCACGACCGCACCGCGCCGCGCGTCGGTCCCCGCGTATCGCTGGCTCGCGTCGTTTACCGCGGGCATCATGCCCGCCGATCTGCGCGAGGCGTACGGCCTGCCGTGGTCGCGCCGGGATCGCGCGGTGTTCCACGCGACACTGCCGGCGCTGCGGACCGGCGTGCAGCTGCTCCCGCCCCAGCTGCGGTACTTTCCGGGCTACCTCGACGCTCGGCGTCGCGTGGACGGCCTCGACGGCCGTGATCGGGTGGGCCAGCTCGTGGAGCGGTTGGTCATGCAGGGGCTCTCGAAGGAGCCTGCGCGCTGATCCTCGCGACCAGTCGCTCGGACTCGTACCAGAGGCGCCGCGCCAGCACATCGTCGCGCCCCAGGGCACTCGTGCGCGCCAGATTGCAGTCCTTGAGGTAGGAGCCGGTGATGTTGCCGGCGTCAGGATGCACGGCCGCCCAGGTTTGCGTCGCAGCTCCCTGTGCCACCGTCTTGAGCAGTAGGGGGCTGCCCATCGTCAGGCCGAACTCCGCCAGCGGATTCCGGCTCCCGGCGAGGTTCGCGTGGATGACTCCCGGATGCACGGCGTTGGCGACCTGCCGGTCCCGCAGCCGCCGGGCGAGCTCGCGCGCGAAGAGGATGTTGGCGAGCTTCGTCTGTCCGTAGGCGCCCCACGCGCGGTAGCCCAGCGCTCCGTCGAGGTTGTCGAACTGAATCCCACCACGATAGGCGTTGCGATGCGCTTCGCTGCTGAGCACGACGACGCGCGCGTCGTGCGTCAGATGGCCGAGGAGCTCGGTGACCAACATGAAGTGGCCGAGGTGGTTGGTCCGAAACTGCAGCTCGATTCCGTCTTTGGTCCGCAGATGGGGCAGGGCGGTGATCCCGGCGTTGCAGATGATGCCGTCCAGCGGTCGGCCCCTCTTCACCGTCGCGACGCAGGCGCGAACTGACGCGGCCTCGCTGAGGTCGCATTCCACCGGCGTCCAGCCGATGCCATGGTCGACGCTCGCGGCCACGGATTTGGCGAGCGTGCGCGCGGACCCGATCACCTGGGCGCCCCGAGACATGAGGACGCGCGCGGTTTCGGTGCCCAACCCTGTGTTGCACCCCGTGATGAGATACGTCTTGCCGGTGAGGTCGACGTCGGCGGCGACCTCTTCGCTGGTGGAGCCGTACCCGAACCCGCTCGGCCCGCTGCGCCTGAGTCGTGATAGTAGTGACATGATCCGCTCCGTGGTGACATCGGCCGTTTTCAGCCGTGGACCCCTAAGCTATGCTCGCGCCCATGTCCGACGACCCACAAACTCGCCGCCTCACCGATATCGACAACACGTCCGAGCGGGACGGCGCCGCCCTCTGGCCGATCGCGATCATTTTGGTCATTGGGGCCGGGATCATCGGGACGCTGATGGTCCCGTGCATCGGCTTACGCATCAACTACATCATGAACGCGCCGGACACCTCGAAGATGAGCGTGTGGCAGATGCATTGTGTGCCCGAAGGCAAAGATTGCGTGTGCACGCAGTCGGCGAATGCCGTGCAGGGTGGCGAAGCGTGCGTGGTGCGCAAGGAACTGCGCGTCCAGTGTCGACCGATCGATACGCTAGAGTAGCGGATCCGCCGACACCGAACGCCGCGTTCGATTACTTCATCTGGTCGAGTTTCAGCTTCGGCGGAGGACCACCTTGGCCCGGAGGCGGCGTCATCGGCGGGTGTCCGCCCATGCCCGGCATCCCGGGAGGGGCCGTCGGTGCCGCGACGTTCGACTTGATGTTCTGCTCCATGCGCTCGATCTTCGCCTTGGCCTTGAGGCTCTCGATCGTGGCGGTCATCGCCTCTTTGAGCTTCGGCTCTTGCAGCTTGGCGAGGATGAGATCCTTCGCCTCGGCGTAGGTCATCGACTTGGCTTCTTTGCGGTCATCGACCTTGATGATGTGGAACCCGAAGTCGGTGCGCACGGGGTCGCTGATCTCGCCGGGCTTCATCTTCCACGCCGCGGCGTCGAATTCCGGGACCATCTGGCCTTTCACGAAGTAGCCGAGGTCGCCGCCGCGAGGCGCGGTCGGACCTTCGGAGTTCGCCGTCGCGAGGGCCGCGAAATCGGCGCCGGGCGCTTTGGCCTGCTTGGCGATCCCGTCGGCCTTCGCTTTGACTTCTTTGACCTTGTCCGCCGGCGCATCCTTCTCGAGCTTGAGGAGGATGTGGCTGGCTTTGACGCGGCCGGGCTGGTCGAACTGGGTCTTGTTCTCGTCGTAGAACTTCTTCAGCTCGGCCTCGGGCACGTTGATGTCGTGCTCTTTGGCCATGATCGCCTTGAGCTCCAGCGATTTGCGCACGTCGCCCTTCATCTCGGCTTCGGTGCGGCCGAGTTTGGCGAGGTACGCGGTCGCACCGCCGGGGGCGGCCTCATCGAGCTGCGCTTTGAACTTGCCGAACTCCGCGTCGACCTCGGCATCGGGGACGGCGATGTTTCCGCTCTTGACGGCGCCGTCGACGAGCTTCTTGGCGACGAGCTGGTCGATGATCTGACCCTTGAGGTTGACGAGCATCCCGGGAGGGGCCTGATTGCCCATCATCTGCACGAGGCGTCCCACCTCTTCGTTGTACTCGGCGGCGGTGATCTCGACGCCGTCGACGGTCGCGACGGGGCCCGTCGCTTCGATCGGCAGGGAGCCCGCAGCCGGCGGCGGCGTGAGCAGCTTCGCCTGGGCCGCCGTATTGTTGGTCGCCGAGGTCGTGGCGCTATTGGAGGCGCCCGACGCTTTGGCTGTCTTCGAGTCGTCGCACGCGGCCGAGCACGCGATAACCAGCGCCAAGGCAAGGGGTTTGGTGAGGTTCATTCCGGATCCTTTAGTGAATGCCGCGCTCGCGGCTTAGGGCAGGGGTACTGTTGCAGGGGCGTCGCGTCAAGTCTTCGGCGCGCACCTCGAGTTAGAGCCGGCGCAGTTTGCGCTCGGCGAGTGCGGCGATGGCGGCCATGCCGCTCAGGCCATGCGCGGCCTCCACGTCGCTGTTGTAGTTGGTCGTTCCGTTGATGTCGTACACGTATCGGTGGCCGTCATGGTCTTCGACGAACTCGATGCCGGCGACGTCGATCCCGTGCGCGGCCATCATCTCGCAGAGCTGAGCCACCAACGGGTCGTCGGCTCCGAAATCTTCGCGCAGTCGGAATCGCTCGCCGCCGTCCACGGGGCAGAACTCCGCCTCTTGGACCGCGCAGGCGTCCGCCGGGCACAGTTGGAAGCCGTTCACGGTGCTCGACGCAATCGCGTACTGGAAGCGGCCATCCACGATTTCGACGCGTGTGATGAACGGTTCGGGGGACTCGATGTACTGCTGAAGCAACCAGACACCGCCCGGATCCGGCTCGATCAGCCCGCCGTCGACGTAGGCATCGAAGCTGTCCAGCGTCTTGAACAGCTGGATGCCGAGGCCTTTGCCGCCCTGGTTGTGCTTGGTGATGAACGGGCCGTCAAACGTGCGCGCCGCCGCCTTGAGTCGGTCGGACCCTACGACGCCCATCGTGCGCGGGGTGCGCACACCGTGTCGACGCAGCGCGATGTCTTGCTTCACCTTGGAGACTTCCAACTCGAACGCGCGGCTGCCGTTGATGACCGGCCGATCGTGCGCCTCGAGATGCCCCAGATACTCGCGCAGGAACTGCACGCCGCCCTGGTGGCCGCGGGTGTGCGACGACGGCGACATCCGATTGATGAACACGCCGTCGGGCGGGGCGGTGGAGAGGTCGATGGACCCGCCGTCCACAAACAGCGGCTCGAAAGCCAGGCCCCGGTCGTCCAGCGCTCCCGTGAGTGCCGGCAACCAATCCGCGTTTTCGTACAGGACCCAGATCATTTCACACCAACTTCAAGACCGGCAGATGGTGTAGAGGCCGGCGCCGAACGTGTCAAATCAGAGGCCGAGGAGTTCGGAGAGCCGCTGCATCATCTGCGATTCCAGCGGGCTGATCTTTCCGTCGGCGAGCGTCGCCGCGAGCAAGTCGTCGCGCAGCTCTTGCCGCTCTTCGAGCGGCATCTGGGCGACGACGCGTTCGGCATCGTCGCCGCCTTCGAAATGCATCACCGCGTCGCGCTCCGTCTCGTCGAGGCCGAGCTTCGTCATCGTGGCGTCGAGAAATTCGCGCTCGGGTTGGTCCATCATGCCGTCGGCGGCGAGCAAGCTGGCGATCACGTGGCAGTAGGCGACGGTTGGCTTCATCAGATCCTCATCGGTCGAGCGGAGGCCACCATAGCAGACGGAGCGGAGTGGGAAAGATCAACGTGGTGTGCGAAAACGCGACATGGAGGTTTCGATGAGCCGACTCATGTTGTTCGTGTTCGCCGCCGCGATGAGCTGCACCAGCTCGGGGTCCGCGCCCGTTGAGGATGCCAAACCGGTCGAGCAGCCGTTGCGCTGCAACGCCAGCGTTCCCGAGGTCTGCGACCTCGAGGGCATGAAGTTCGAAAACGCGGTGGGGCGCCCGGCGAGCAAGAACGCCGCCGCTCGGCACTACGCCGCGGCCTGCGAGGCGGGGTATGCGCCCGGGTGCACGCACCTCGCCGCGATGTACTTTGAGAAGAAGGTGTTCGACCAGGCGCACGCCCTCTACCGCCGTGCGTGTGACGGGGCGGACGCCGAAGGCTGCGCGAACCTCGGCTTCATGGAGTCGCAAGCCGGCAACGGCGAGGCCGCCCGTGCGCTGTACAAGTCGGCCTGCGACGGCGGCAGCATGGCGGCCTGCGCCAACCTCGCCGATGTGTATCAGGCCGGACGCGGCGTCACCGCCGATCAAGACGCGGCGCGCGCGCTGTTCGAGCAGAGCTGCGCGGGCGGGCATGCCTCCTCGTGCATTCGCTGGGCGTGGTCACTGGGTCGCGGTTGCAAGGGCGCGACCTGTGCGGTGCCCGCCGACGATGAAAAGGCGGCCGCCGCGGCGACCGCAGCCGCGTGCACGAAGAAACGCGATCCGGTCGTGTGCACCGGGCACGGCGTGCATCTCGAGTCCGGGCGCCTCGTCCCCAAAGACGAGGCCGGGGCGCGCGCTGCCTACATTGCGGCCTGCGAGGCCGGCTCACCGTGGGGGTGCGAGCGGCTCGGGACCGCGCTGGCCCGAGGGCTGGGCGGCGAACGGGACGCGGCGGGCGCCGTGTCGGCGCTCGAAATCGCCTGCGGCGCGGACTTCGCGTCGGCATGCTCAGGTCTGGGCGCGATGTTGCTCGGCGGCGACGGGGTGCCGCGCGACGACGACCGCGGCGCGCAGCTCGTCAAACGCGCGTGCGAGCTGCACGAGGCGCGGGCCTGCAACACGGCACGGCTCTTGGGACTCTAATAGATCCCCTTGACGCTCAGCGGTACGCGATACAGGCCTTCGCGCGCCGTGACGTAGAGCGTCTGCCCGTCGGCGCCGCCGAATGCGCAGTTCGCCGGGCGTCGGCCGATCGCGATCAGCCCCCACGAGCTGCCGTCGGGAGCGAACACTTCCACCCCGCCGTTCGTGGTGACGTAGAGGTTGCCGTACACGTCGATCGCCATGCCGTCGGGGCCCGAGACGGACGCGAAGTCGCGCTCGCCGCTCAGTGAGCCGTCCGCCGCGACGTCGAACGCGTAGACCATCGAGGCCATCGTGTCGGCGAGATACAGCACCTTCTCATCGGGGGACAGCGTGACTCCGTTGGGGCGCGTGGAGTTCCGGTTCCCCTCCCATTCGGCGACCACCGAGCCGTCGCTCGGATCGAAGCGGAACAGCCCGTTGAAGTCGATTTCGCGCTGGCCGGTGAGGCCGTAGGGCGGGTCGGTGAAGTACATGATGCCGTCGGCCCGCAGCACGAGGTCGTTCGGGGAGTTGAACCGGTTGCCCTCGTAGCGGTCGACGACGGAACTCGCCGCGCCGCCGTTGTAGACCGCGACCCGTCGCCCGCCGTGCTGCGCCGCGAGGACGGCGCCCGTGCCGTCGAAGGCGAGGCCGTTTGCGCCCTCGCTCATCGTCGTGAACTCGGTGATCGTGTTGGGCTCCGCGAGCTCGTAGATCGTGGTCGCCGGGATGTCCGTGAACCGAAGCACGCCTTCGGCCGGGTACCAGCGCGGACCTTCGGTGAATTGGAAGCCGTCCTGGACGAGCTCGGCGTTCCCCGCGGTGGCGACCGGGTCGGGCGATGGTCCGAGGTCGACCGGTCCGGTCATGTCCGGCGCCGCGGCGTCCACTGTGGACATGTCGCTCGCCGCGTCCGGGCCGGGGCGAACGTTCGCCGTGTCCGCGGTGCCGCCCAGATCGGGCGTCGGCGTCACGTCACGTTGAGCTGCCGCGTCGTCGCGGCCGTCGTCGGGCGTATCTGTCGGCCCGCCCGCAGGGTCTTTGCTGCATGCGCTGAGCGCCAGAACGAGAAGTAAGAACGTGTATTTTAGAGTCATGGTCCCAGTCTGCGGTGAGTGCGACAGCGGGTCAAACGGAGTAACGTTCTCGTTGGAGGCCTGATGAGACTACTGACGATTGTGGTGGCACTTGGCGTCACGGCCGGCGCGTGCAAGTCCGACGAGCCGGTCGAGAGCTCGAGCGACGCGGGCGCGGACGTTTCGCTGCGCGACACGCATGGCGCCGACGACGCCTCGAACACGAACCCCGACGCTCGGGCGCGCGACGCGTCGCCGGATGTAGCGTCCGACGCTGCGCCACAGCCCGATGCTGCGGCGCCCGACCTCGCAACCGCGGACCTCGGCACGCCCAACACCTGCGGTGAGAGCCCCGGGCAGCTGTTGTGGCCGGCGGCGCCGTGGAACAGCCGCGTCGACCAGATGGCGACGGCCACCGATTCGGCGGCCGTGATCGCGTATCTGCAGGCCAACCAGCAGACCGCGGCCACGTTTCAGATCGACTTCTCGATCAAGGTCCTCACCGCCGACGCGGCGACGCCCAAGATGGCGTTCGACCCCACCGGCGACCACTTCTCGCCGGACTGCGACACCGCGCCGATCCCGATCCCGGGCGGCGGCGAGCTCGAAGGCGAGAATGGCTACGCCTGCGAAGGTGGTGGCGACTGCCATCTGATCGTCTACTCGCCGGCGGAATGCCGGCTGTACGAGATGTGGCGCGCGAACATCGTCGGCAACCAGTTCGACGGCGGGTGTCTGGCGGTCTGGGAGACGGACCGCGCCTATACCGAGACGCTGCGCGGCGACTACTGCACCAGCGCCGATGCGGCCGGCTTGCCGATTGCGCCACTGCTCGTGACCTCCGACGAAGTGTTCGCCGGCCAGATCGAGCACGCCCTGCGCTACATCCTGCCGAACAGCCGGATCCGTGACGATGTCTTCGTGCGGCCGGGTACTCACTCCACCGGCGCAACTAGTGGGCCCGCCGCGGCGCCGCCGTACGCCGGGCTGCTGCGTCTGCGCGCCGACGTCGACCTCAGCGGGCTCACACCCGCGCAACAGACGGTCGGGCGCGCGCTCCAGCAGTACGGCATGTACCTCGCCGACGGCGGCAATCTGACCTTCACGATGGCCAGCGACCGTTTCAGCGAGCACACATGGGACGAAGTCGGGTTCGACGCCCAGGACATGAAGTGGCTGGAGTGGACCGATTTCGAGCTCGTCGACACGGGGCCGCGCATCACGTGGAGCACCGGCGACTGCAACCGAACGCCTTTGGACAACTAGAATGACTGAACGAACACATTGGGACTGGATCGTCATCGGGTCGGGCTTCGGCGGAAGTGTGTCGTCGCTACGGCTGGTGGAGAAGGGCTACGACGTCCTCACCTTGGAGAAGGGGCGTCGGTTCACGCGCGACGACTTCCCCAAGACGAACTGGGACGTCAAGCGCTGGTTGTGGAAGCCCGAGGCGGGACTGCGTGGGATCTTCCAGATGACCTTCATGCGGCATATCACGGTGCTGCACGGCGTTGGGGTGGGCGGAGGTTCGCTTGTGTACGCCAATACGTTGCCTCATCCCAGCGACGCGTTTTTTCGCGCGCCATCGTGGTCGCACCTCGCCGAGGACTGGCGAGCGGAGCTGAAGCCGCATTACGCGACGGCGCGGCGGATGTTGGGGTCCACGCGGTATCCGGGGCGCACCCAGGCCGAGGACGTGCTGGAGGAGATCGCGGCGGACATCGGCCGCTCCAAGCACTTCGAGAACACGGATGTCGCGGTGTTCTTCGGGGAGCCTGGCGTGGAGGTCGAGGACCCCTACTTCGGCGGCGAAGGGCCGCGCCGGACCGGTTGTATCGAGTGCGGCGCCTGCATGACGGGCTGTCGATACGGCGCAAAAAATACGCTGGACCTCAACTACCTGTGGTTGGCCGAGCGTGCGGGGTTGAAGATCGAAGCGGAGACCGAGGTGACCAAAGTCAGCCCTCGCACCGGGGGCGGCTACACGATCACGGCCACCACCGCTGGACATCCCGGCGATCGCACGTTCACGGCTGACCACGTCGTGTTTGCGGGCGGGGTGATGGGCACGATCCCGCTGCTGCTGAAACTGCGCGAAGATGAGACGGCGCTGCCGGAGTTGTCCCCGCAGGTCGGTCGCTCGGTGCGAACCAACAACGAAGCGCTGATCGGGATCCTGCAGCCCGACGGTGAGGACGTCGCCCACGGGGTGGCGATCACGTCGATCCTGCATACCGACGAGCACAGCCATATCGAGCCCGTGCGCTACGGCAAGGGCTCGAGTTTCTTCCGATTGCTCACGCTCCCCCACGCCCCGGGCGGCTCCGTCGTGCGCCGCCTCCTGGGCAGCGCGGGCCAACTCGTGAAGCAACCATTGCGTTGGGCCAAGGCGTTCGCGATGGGCGATTGGTCCGATAAGACGCAAATTTTGCTCTACATGCGGACGCTGGAGAGCACGCTGAGCTTCGAGCTCGGTCGCAGCGTGTACACCGGGATGCGCCGCGGGCTCGTCTCGACCGTCGACCCCGGCGGGACCGCGCCATCGGCGTTCATGCAGGAGGCCACCGACCTCGCGGAACGCTGGGCCGAGAAGGTCAACGGCGTGGCGATGACCTTGCTCACCGAGACGCTGGCGGGGACGCCGACGACCGCACATATTCTGGGCGGGGCATGCATGGGCGCCACGGCGGACGACGGCGTGATCGACGCCAACCATCGCGTACACGGCTATCCCGGTCTCTTCGTCATCGACGGGTCCGCGATCTCCGCAAACCCCGGCGTCAACCCGTCGCTCACGATTACGGCGCTCGCGGAGCGCGCGATGAGCCTCGTGGAACCCAAGAGCGTGAACTGAATGCGCATCGTCGTCGTGATCCTGTCTGCAGCGCTCCTCATCGGCTGTGGTGCGTCGCGTTCCGTCGACTCGACGGCCCTCGAATCGTCCTCCGGCGCGATGTCGAAGACGATCGACTTCGACAAGACCGACACCGACACGCTCGTCACCGCGATCGAGATGCTGACGAATCAGGTCCGCGAGCAGCAGGGCGTGGCCCCGTTGGAGACGCATCGCGCGTTGCGCAAGGCGGCGCAGCTCTACGCGAAGAAGATGGTGAAGGAGGGATTCCTGGCCCACGAGGACCCCAACACGCCGCGGCTGCGCTCCCCGCAGCAACGCGTCGTGGCGGCCGGTGGCCAAAACGCGATCACGGCCGAGAACATCGCAGACGTCCCCGCGTTTCGCGTCGAATCCGGCGAGCCGTTTTACGTGATCGACGCCAAGCACTTCGTGATCTCACGTCAGCCCGACGGGCCGCCGATCGAGGCGCACACCTACGCATCGTTCGGGGCCGTCGTCGT
>JBFIHF010000235.1:0-10249 GCA_041601915.1 Bradymonadaceae bacterium | reverse complement strand
TTGAGATAGGCGAGCGCGAGCGGCACACCCAGCAGCGGGGAGTCGACAACGCTACGCAGATCCCCGACTTTCTTGTCATGGTCGAAGATCGGATCGCCGGGGGACGCGGTCGTCTCCAGTCGCAACTGCCGCAGCTCGCGCGCCGGCGTACCCAGCGTATCGAGGCGTGCGATGATCTCCTGGCCGACGTAGCACCCCTTGTTGAACGAGATCGAGGACTCGAGCCCCGCTTCCAGCGGGATCACCTTCTCGTCGAGCTCCGCGCCCCAACGCGGGATACCCGCTTCGACGCGCAGCATCTCCAGCGCGCGGTTGCCGACCGCCACGCCGCCGCGGCCCTCGAGGGCCTCCCAGAGACCCGCGGCGCTCTCGGCATCGACGAGCAGGTCGTAGCCAAACTCCATCCGGCGAACCACGACATCCACGTCGCTCACGCTGCCCCAGGTGCCGCCATACAGGTCGAGCGACGACACCGGGCGCGCGAATTGACCCCACCCGTCCATTTGCTGCGCGCTCGCCCCGGCGACGCCGATGATCGAGGTCACCTTCGACCGATCGACGAACTGCGCGTCCTCGCTCATCACATTGGCGCGGAAGTGGCTGATCACGCCGTCTTCGACGAGCCCCGTCTCGAAATCCATGATCAGCACGTCCGGCCCATGCAGGATGCGAAGGTCGCAGACCAGACGCCCCTTGGCGTTCACCGCCGTGCTGAGCTGTCCGGCGCCGGGCTCCGCGAGCTGGAAGACGTCGCTCGTCACGATCCCCTGCAGCAACGGCACCACCTCGGTGCCCGTCGCCACGACGGTGCCGCGACTCGACCGGTCCGCCAGACCGAACCGACCCGCCTCGGAGCCCGACGCGATCGCGTACTCGGCGGCGACGTCGCCAAAATCCTCGACGACCGGCACCCCGAGCCACGTTCCGAAGTGGGCCCTGCGATCGCGAAGCAGCGTTTCAAAGGTCGAATGTCGGGCCATTCAAGTATCCTAACAGCGTTTGGGTTCCACGGTAGACCGCGCGCCAAGAACCGGGATAGACTACGTCTATCAGGGCGACAACATTTCTCCGGGCCGTCGACCATGTCTGAAGAAGACGAAGAACAACGCCAGCATTCGCGGCAGCAGATCAACCAAGAATTCGAGACGATCGACGAATTCATCGCTGAGTATGTCACGAACATCTCACAAGGCGGTGTGTTCATTCGCTCGAAGAATCCGCTGCCAGTGGGCACCAAAGTCACGTTGAAGTTCTCCGTGATCTTGGACGACTTTGAGACCGTCGAGGGCGAAGGCGAGGTCGTGCGCGTGGAAAACCACGCCGGCAACGCCGGGATGGGCGTCGCGTTCACGCGCCTCACCGCGGACTCGAAGAAGCTCATCGACGAGATCGTCGCGCGACGTGAAGCGGACAAGGCTGCCGAAGAAGCCTGAGCGTCAGCGCTTCCATCGGCCGACGAACGCCATCACCATGAACGCCAGCACGCCGACCCCGGTCTGCGCCGCGCCGACGGGAAGGTCGTACGCGAAGGCGACGTAGTACCCACCAAATCCACAGCCAGCCCCGATCGACGCCGCAACGATCAGCGCGATCGTCACGTTGGGAGCGATGCGTAGCGCGGCCATCGCGGGCAGCACACTGAACGCGAAGGCCGGGAGCGCCCCGAGAATTCGCGTCGTGACCGCGATCACCACAGCGACCGACGCCAGGGACGCAAACTCGAGCACCCGCACGGGCAAACCTCGCACCTGCGCGTCAACGGCGTCCGTCGCAATCGCCTCGAAACCGCGCCGCCACCACACGTGCAACGCAAGAACCGCCGCGCAACACACCGCCAACGACGAGAGATCCTCGGGGACGACGGCCACCGCCGTACCGAACAGCAGGCTCTGCACATCGGGGAGCTCCTGCACGATACGCGTGCCCACCGCGAGGGTTCCCGCCGCACCGACCAGAAACACGACACCGAGGTGCGCGTCGCGTCGGCTGGCGTCGGTCTCGACGTCCGACATCAGCCAGAGCACCACGACCAGACTGACGGCGGCCGCACCAAACGTCGGCGACGCGAAGCTCGCCGGCAGCCCGAGGGCCATCGGGGCCCAGAACGCCAGCGTGACGCCAAGACCCGCCGTCTGTGACAGTGCGGCGGACAAGAACACCATGCGCCGGACGACGACGTACACGCCCAGCAGGCCGAGCGTCGCCCCGGCGATACTTCCGGCCAGGACGGAGTCGGCGAAGAGGGGCCACGATTCCAGAAACGTCGACCAGGTGCTCATACGCCGTCCGTCATCGCGTCGACGAGCATGGGCCCGTACAGCGCCACCGTGGCCGGGGCGCACGCGACGTCTCGCATCTCGCCGGCCAGCGCGTGCTGCCGCTCCTTGTCGACGAGGATTCCGTGGGTCGCGAAGCGCGCCGCGACGGTCAGCTGATGGCTGACGATCATCACCGCGAGGTCGCGCTCCTGCCGAAGCCGCGTCAGCAGTTCGAACAGGTCCCGCTCGGCCTCCACATCCATCGCCGCCGTCGGTTCATCGAGGATCAGCAGGTCGGGATTCACCGCAAGCGCTCGAGCCACCAGCGCGCGCTGCTTCTGACCCTCGCTGAGGGTGGCCATCTGCTGGTCGGCCAGGGTCGCCACGTTGGCGTCGCGCATCGCCCGATCCACCACCGCCCGCTGGCGGCGGGCGAACCACGGGCTTAGGAACGACCAATCGCGATCGACGCCACCGCGCACCAGATCGACGACTCGCCGAGGCACGCCGGGGTTGAGCGAGGCTTGTTGCGGCACGTAGCCAACCGTCAACCCCGGCTCGAGTCGCGCCGTCCCCGAAATCGGGGGCAAGAGACCGAGCAGACACTTCAGCAGCGTGGTCTTCCCCGCACCGTTGGGCCCCAGCAACGCCCACTGGTCCCCTCGATCGATGCGGAGGCTGAGCGCGGGCAGCAGCGCCCGACCGCCATACCCCACGCACAGTTCGTCGAGCTGCAGCAACGCGCCACTACCGGGCGAGTGCGACATGAACGGCCTCCGTGATCTTCGTGAGGTGTGCGATGTAGCTCTCGCCGGCTTCGAAATTCGTCGCGGCGGGGAGAACCACCACCTCTCCCGACGCGAGCTTTGCCACGGTCTCGCTGGTCTTCGTCGGGTAGAACTGCTCCTGCAGAACCACGCGCACCTGGCCGGACTTCATGGCGCCGAGCACCGTCGCGACGTGGCGAGGATTGGGCGGAATGCCCGGCTTGGGCTCGATGGTCGCGATCTCGGTCAATCCAAGCCATCGCAGCAGATAGCCCAAAGACTTGTGGTAGCTCACGATCTGTCGCTTCGACGCGGGCAACTGCGCGAACTTCGCTGCGGCGGCTTGCCCGTAGGCTTTCAACGCGGTCGTGAAGCGCGTCGCGTTGGCGGCGTAATCCGCGGCGCCCGCTGGATCGAGCTTGGTGAGACGGTCCTGCAGCGACAACGCGATCGCGATCATCGACGCCGGATCGAGGTAGAAGTGGGGGTTACCGCCGGGATGAACGTCGCCCTGGGCACGATCCACCGGGCCCGACGGCACGTCGATCAGCTTCGCGACCGAGGACGCCACGAAGTGCCCGGGGGCGCCGGGATTGATCTTGGGATTGCGCGCCTGCCGAACCAGCGGGTCCAACCAAGACGCTTCGAGGCCCAGTCCATTGATGATCAAGAGGTCGGCCTTGTTGAGCGTGATCAACAGATTCGGACGTGGGTCCACGTGGTGGGGGTCGGCGTTGTGCGGCGCGAGAACGTCGACGTCCACGCGGTTGCCACCGACTTCCCGCGCCACGGCGCCGTAATCGGCAAGCGTCGCGACCACGCGGACCTTGGCGTGGGCCACCGCGGGGAGCAACAGGACGAGGAGGATCAGAGCAAATCGAGTCATATCGTCTCCTAGTACTGATGCGCGGTGTGTGCGCCGGCGAGGACTTCGAGATTCAGCATCGCGCCGTAGATCGGCTCGTCTCGCCACTCGGGCAAGTCGACGCTGGACTGAAGTCGAAGTTGCGAGAAATGCGTCGGATAGAACGTGACCTGGGCGGTGATGCGCTGCCGTTCGCTCGTCCACTCGGGATCGAGCGGATCGCCCGGAACGCCGGTCACCATCTCGTACCGCGCGCCGGTCTCCCATCGCGGCGAGAGCGTCCCGATCAGCTCGGCACGTCCACCGCCGTCCTCATAGAGCACCCCGCCAAACATCCGGCGGCGAAACATCCCCTCCAGTTGCAGCCCCAACGTCCGGTGGGACGCCGAATTGACGTCGGCCAGCCGCAGGTAGAGGTCCGACCCATAGATCTGGGTGCGATTCGTCCGACCACGCGCATTGGGGCCGAACTGCGCGGACAGTCCCCACAACAACGAGAGCGAGTCCGTGAGGCCGAAGAACTGCTCGATGCGCCCGCTGTACAACAAGTCGGCGGCGCTGCGCAGCGGGATCTCCTCGCCGGCATAGAAGCTCTGTGTGCTCGGCATGTTGGCCGCCGCCGTCACGTCCAGATACCAGGGCAGCGGGGACAGCCAGGACACCTCAGCGCCGACCGCACGACTGCCATCCCCGCCGAAGAACTTTCCGTTCACGAGCGCCTGGTCCACAAAGCTCCAGGCGTGCGGATGCCGCGGGTTGAGGCGACCGAACTTCGTGAGGAACTGACCGGCGCGGACCTTGAGGTTCGCAGGCAGCGCGAGCGTCGAGGCGTACGCCTCCTCGATTTCCACCCCCTCGAGGGTGAACGCGAGGTTGGCATCGAACCGGAAGTACGGGTCGACGCTCGCTCCGAGACTCATCTCGAGCAGGCGGAAGGTGAACCCCGACGTCAGCGGGTCGTGGGCGCCAAGCTGTAGCGGCTCCAGATCGGAGAACCATGCCCCCGCGACATCGAGGATCAGGGAGATATCCAGCGAGACCGTTCCGGCTCCGGTGGCATGCGGCGCCCGCTCTGCCTCCATCGACGCTTCGAGAGCCTGCATGTCTTCCGGCGATACAGCGGATACTTCGTGGGCCTCGTGCGGCGCGACGTCGGACGGCACTGCAGTGGGCTCGATGGCCCACCCTGCGGTGCTCGACAACGCTCCGAACCAGGCCACACCGGCCGCCAGATGGCGGCCGCGGTTGTGGCGATACATGATCGTTTCCTGAGTTTTGAAGGTGCAACGTGACGACGCACCGAGGCGCGCCAAAGCGTCAGCGGTTCAGGAAAGATGGGGCGGGGATGTCTTCGGGGCGTAGCGCCAGACGGCGCCACCAATGAATGTATGCGTGGATGGCGCGTGTACGCCGCAAGTGATCGTCAGGTTCGGTGGCCGGACGACCAGCCGCGCCCGCTCCGACGTCGTCGGCTTTGGGCGCACGAGGCTGAGGAGGTCGCAGTGGTGATCCTCAGTCACGGGCAGGGCGGAGAGGCCAGCCTGGGCGGGCGCGGCCTCGTGGTCGTCTGATGACGCGTCGGCGTGGTGCGCAGTGTGATGCTCAATGCACTCGACGTGACGTTCGGCCACGAAGTGCGCGAACACCAGCAAGTAGCCCACCAGATAGGCGATGGCGGTGAGCGCATAGACGGCGCGATGTCGAATCATCACGCGCATGCGTCACAGCTCCCGTACATCAAGATCTCGTGCGCACGCAGCTTGAAGCCTTCCGGGATGATCGCCCGGACACCCCCGGGACAGCCGTGCACGTCGAACACTCGACCGCAGTCGTCGCATCGAAAGTGGTGATGGTGACCGAGGTTCGCTCGCTCATAGCGCGTCGGCTCGCCCGGCAACTCGACGACGACGAGCCACTCGCTCGCCACCAGCGCCTTGACGTTGCGGTAGACCGTCGCGATCCCCAGCGCGGGGACTTCGATCTGCGCGACATCGCAGATTTCCTGGGCCGTGAGCGGCCGTTCGCTGTTGTCGATCGCGTCCCGAATGGCGCTCTTCTGATCCGTGCGACGGGTCATGGGTGCGCCTCGGTGACCGGGCCGTGATCGTGGTGGTGGTCGTGATGCGGTGCATGGTCATGGCCGCCCTGGATGAGGTCGAGCGGCAGCACGCGCAGCACGAACTCGCGCGGGCCCTGGTGCGCGAGACTCACCAGCACCAACGCCAGCAACGCGGCGCTGGTGCTGGCGGTCACAAACGTGAGGCTCGTGTCGGTGTGGACCAGCATCGCGCCGATCGTCAGCGCCGCCGCCGCCCACGGCGCGAGCACGTCCAACGTGCTCAGGGCGTGCTTACGACGGATCAGCAGCGCCAACCCGATCACGCCGAGCAGATACGGCGAAGCGAACGCCGCGGTCTCGACGATCTCGACGCCCAGCGAATGTCCATGCGGGTCGGGCATCCCGCCGACCAGCAACGCACCGACGATTGCGCCGAGGGCACCCGGAACATGCCAGGTGGTCGTTGCGTCGCCGTGGTCATGGAAACCGACGGATTGATGCAGCACCACGTGGAGCAGGGAGCCCGCGACGAGCGCCTGCACCACCTGAACCCAGACCACGCCGCCTGGCGCGACCATCGTGGTCTGTAGCGAGTAGCCGACCACCGTCGCCACCCCGAGCGCGGCGAGCACAGCCACCGCCCAGCCACGTCCGAACTGCGGCCGCACGAGCCACCACACGCCGAGCCCGACCGGGATGCGGTGTAGGACGACGGCGAGCCCCAGCCCGTCTGATCCGCCCAACCCCACGCCGTCCAGCGACGCGTGGAGCAGTAGTCCCATGAACGCGATCCCCAGCACGACGCCGTGGGACGTCTGGTGCGAGAGCGCGCGCAGCTTCTCGGCGGCGAGCGGCAGCACGAGGCCGATCGCTGCCGCCATCAAGGCCCACCCGTGCGCCACCTCGACCGCCTCTGGCAACACGTGCAACGCCACCAATCCGACCACGGCGATCAGCACGAAGCCGTCCAGGGCGAGCTGCGGCTTCTGGCTGCGGTGAAGCAGCACGAAGAGCAGCGGACCGAGGCAGAGTCCCAAGATGGAGGCGAAGAGCAAGAACATGGACTGCACACTTACCGAAAACGAGAACCTATTATCAACAAGCGGGCGCGTGATCAATAGCGGTGTTCAAACAAAAAAAAGAAAATCGGCCCGTAACCTGCTGGGATTCCACGGTTGTCAGAAAAACTCTGCAACGCTGACGGCGAGCGTCCGATTACGTAGGAGCACTCGACACGGAGGAACTCCAATGAACGCTCAGAACCACAGCCACGACGAATTCTGCAAGCCCGCCGTCACCGCGATCACGAACACGCTGGTGACCGTCGGCCTCTTCAACGCCGTACTGCTCGCGACCCTGCTCCTGTGGTCCAGTCTGGGTGGCATCGTGTCCGCGGGAGCCGGAGTTCTGGCCGTGAGCGCCGTCGCGGCGCTCGCGCTGTGGATTCGTCGTCACCGCGCCGCGGCGTCGATGCTCGTCGCCGTCACGCTCTCGGCCGTCGTCGCGGCACTGTTCGGTACCGCGGCGTTCTGCGGCGCCGTGATGCCCGCGGCGGCGTCCAGTCTCGTTGAGGTCGTCACGTTCGCGTTCACCGCGGTCAGCGTGTTCCTGCAGTGTGCGTCACTCGGCGTCATCTGCACGACCGATGTCGACGGTTGGGTCGGCGCCCCGACCTCCGCCGACGGGAGTTCGGGGCTCGCGTTCGCCCCGGTCTGCGCCATGTTTGCGACCGGGATGCTCATCAACGCCAAGCTCGGGATGGCGTGTTTTACGGGCGGCGAACCGGGGATGGAGCCGATCGGGCTTTGGTTTCTGGGCGTCTCGGCGGGCTGTGTCGCGATGCTGGGGCTGTGCATCAACCGGTCGCCCCTGGGCCACCAGCTGATGAGCGCGATGACCTACGGAGCGGCGATCGGCGCGCTCATCGGGGCGCTGGTGCTCGCGACGAACAATACGATCTGGACGAATCTCAACGTCGCGTCGGCGATCATCGTCGGCGTGCACTGTCTGTTGGCGTACGCGACGGTCCTCAGCGCGAGACGCCACGACCTCAAGGCGTGGTTCGATGGCGCGGAAGAGCCCGGCGCGGCCTGGGACGCCGCGCCCGCTTCCGTCGTCTGAGTCTCAGAGCCGAGCGCCTTCCATCGCGAGCACGGACATCGGGGCGACCGGGCGCCCGTCGTGTACGTACTCGAAGAGTTGGCGAACTTCGTCAGACCGCAGCCGGTAGTGGTCCAGGTCGGCGAGGCGCACCCACTCCGCACCCAGGGACTCGTGGTCCGCCGTGTCCTTGAGCCTACCCCCGACCGGATGTCCGACGAACACCACGCGCAGCCGGGCGTCGCGCTCCCCGAACGCTGGCGTAAACTCGAACCGAATCACGCCATCGAGCTCGACTTCGAGTCCCGCCTCCTCACGCACCTCGCGTTTGGCGCCCTGTTCGAGTGACTCGCCGGGGTCCACTCGTCCGGCGGGCAGGTACCAACCACGGTTCTTTTTCTCATGAACGAGAACGAAGTGATCATGGTGGCGGACCACGACCAGCGCGATAAACCAGGTGCGGGAGGGTGTTGCCGACATCACATCTCCTTTCGTGTAACAAACACACTATCAGGCCGAGTCGCGCGAATCACGGGTGCACTAGACATCAAGCCGTGGCGCGACTTGCGCTGCTAACCGCAGAAAAGCCCCGCGGCATGTGATGCCGTGGGGCTTTCGTTGATCTGTGACGATGTGGCGAGTTGGCGTTAGCCGGACATGGAGGCGAGGAACTCGGCGTTGTTCTCGGTGCGACCCAGCTTGTCGAGCATGAACTCCATCGAGTCCACGACATTGAGCGGGTGCAGCAGCTGACGCAGGATCCAGACGCGGTTGAGCTGGCCTTCGTCCATGAGCAGCTCCTCTTTCCGGGTGCCGGACTTGTTGATGTCCAGACACGGGAAGATGCGCTTCTCCATCAGCTTCCGGTCGAGGTGCAGCTCGGAGTTACCGGTGCCTTTGAACTCCTCGAAGATGACCTCATCCATCCGGCTGCCGGTGTCGATGAGCGCCGTGGCGATGATCGTCAGGCTGCCGCCTTCTTCGATGTTTCGCGCCGCGCCGAAGAAACGCTTCGGCTTGTGCAGCGCGTTGGAGTCGACACCACCGGACAGGATCTTGCCGGACGGCGGCACGACCGTGTTGTAGGCACGCGCGAGGCGCGTGATCGAGTCGAGCAAGATCACGACGTCTTTCTGGTGTTCGACGAGGCGCTTCGCCTTCTCGATCACCATCTCGGCGACCTGGACGTGACGTTGAGCCGGCTCGTCGAACGTCGACGAGACGACTTCGCCGTTCACGGAGCGCTGCATGTCCGTGACCTCCTCGGGCCGCTCGTCGATCAGCAACACGATGAGCACGGCTTCGGGGTGGTTGATCGCGATAGAGTTCGCGATCTGCTGCAGGAACACGGTCTTGCCGGTCCGCGGCGGCGCGACGATCAGCGCGCGCTGTCCTTTGCCGATCGGGACGAGCAGGTCCAGAATCCGCGTCGAGAAGTGGTCGTTCTGGGTCTCGAGACCCAGCCGCTCCTCGGGATACAACGGCGTGAGGTTGTCGAACAACACCTTGTCGCGCAGCTTGTCCGGCGACTCGAAGTTGACCTCTTCGACCTTCAGCAGCGCAAAGTAGCGCTCGCTGTCTTTGGGCGGTCGAATCTGGCCGCTCACCGTGTCGCCGGTGCGCAGGTTGAAGCGCCGGATCTGACTCGGGGAGACGTAGATGTCGTCGGGACCGGGCAGGTAATTGTAGTCGGGGGCGCGCAGGAAACCGAACCCGTCGGGGAGCGTTTCGAGAACGCCCTCGCCGTACACGGCTTCGTCGGCGTCCGACATTCCCTGAAGGATGGCGAAGATGAGCTCCTGCTTCCGCATGTTGGGGGCGCCCTGCACATCGGCGTCCTTGGCCAGCTGGATCAGGTCCGTCATCTTCTTCTGCTTGAGCTCCTTGAGATGCATGCGTGTTTCTCTCGTTTGCGCGAGTTGAGTCGCGGTACGGGCGCGGGGGACGCACCCAGGTGTGTTACAAAAACGATGTACTCGGGGGTCGGCCTAAGGCTGCACAGATCGGCCGTTATGTTCGGCACGTTAGGCGCCGTGAGCAGCGTTGTCAACGCGCTCGCTCGTCGCATCGTCGCAGGGCGCGGATCTGAAACGTCGGGTGTTGAGGTCAAGCTCAGCATCGACCGGGTTCGACGTCTGCACCTGTCGCTGACGAATTCCTAGGTTTGGATATGCTTGCGGGCGAAGGCGCGCCGATCAAG
>JBFIHF010000234.1:0-10263 GCA_041601915.1 Bradymonadaceae bacterium | reverse complement strand
CCCGAACCCGAACCGCCGGAGCCCGCCGAGGTTGCACCGGCTGCAGAGCCCGAGGTGAAGCCGGTGGCCGCGAAGAAACCCAAGCCCAAACCACGTGACAAGCCGCCCGCTCCAAAGCCGGCCCCCACCTTCCTCCCGGTCGAATGATGCGTCGAGTCGTTGGCTCCGCACTCTTCGCCCTGGTTCTGCTGTGTGGCGCGACCGCGTCCGCCCAGGACGACGCGGCACGCGCGAAAGAGCACTACGATCGCGGGGCGGGGATGTACTTCCAGGGCGACTACGGCGCGGCGGTGCTGGAGTTCATGCGCGCCTACGACGCGCTCCCGGAGCCGGTCTTCTTGTACAACATCGCCATGAGCCACTGGCGGCTGAACAACTACGACAAGGCGATCGAAGCGGGCGAGCGCGCGCTGAAAGGGAAGCTGGACGCGGGGCTGCACGCCCAGATCGCGGCTCGGACCCTCGTTTTTCACCAGCTTCGCCACATCGACAGCTCCAATTGGACGCCGGCCATCGCCGTCGACGAGTCTCCGGAGCCCGATCTCGTGCGCGCGGATCCGACGCCCGCGCCGCAGAGCCATACCCTTCGGTGGGTCGGGCTCGGAACGGCGGTGGTGGGCGCCGGGTTGCTCACGGGGTTCACGGTGGCGGAGCTCGGACTTCAGAAGAAGGTTAGCGAGTACGAAGACGCCGCCGCCCGCGGCGATGCGGCGCGGTACGCGGAGCTGAAGTCTCAGATCGACCGCGGCCAGCCGCTGTCGCTGGCGCTGCTTGGCGGCGGGGCCGCGCTGGTCGCCGTCGGTGCCGGGCTGATCGTGTGGGACGCGCTTCGAGGCGGCGAACGCGAGGCGACGGTGGCCATCGCACCGGGTTCCGTGACGGTGAAGCTGACGTGGTAAGGCCTGCATTTGCACTAATCTTGTTGCTGAGCACCGCGAGCTGTGGGAGCTGCTTCGAGACGTCGTCCGTCAGCCTGCGGGCGCATCTGGATGCGGCCGCGGACGGGTCGGGGCCCGACGCTGCTCTCCCTGACACGGGTGGCGACGCGTTCGACATTCCGGATCTGGGTGGGCGAGACATCGGCGACGCCGCCGTGGACATCCCCGATGCGCCGCCCAACACCTCGGATGCCTCGGACGCATCGGTCATTGCGGACGCCGCGGACATGCCCGATGCGTGTGTTCCGCTGAGCAACGCCGAACTCTGCGCCGCCAACGCCGCGGAGTGCGGCGCACTGACGGCCGACAACTGCGGCATCTCGATGACGGCGGCCTGCGGCGCGTGTGGCGCCAACGCGAATTGCCAGTCGAACGTGTGTGCCTGCAACCCCGGCTACCAGATCAGCGGCGCCGCGTGCGTGGACATCGATGAGTGCGGTGCAGGGCTTGCGATGTGCGATGCGAACGCGACGTGTTCAAACACGGCCGGGAGCTACGCTTGCGCCTGCAATGCCGGTTTCGCCGGGGACGGGTTCACCTGCGTCGTCGACCTCTGCATGAATGGCACCTGCGACGTTGCGGACGGCGAAACGTATGAGATTTGTCCCGCGGATTGTGGCTTCGCCAGCGAGATTGCCGTCGGGCGTCGTCATGCGTGTGCGCTATTGCTCGACCGATCGGCGTGGTGCTGGGGAGGGAATGCCGTCGGTCTGGGCGACGGCGTGACGAGCGCGTCCGCGGTGCCCGTGAAAGTCGCTCTCTCGGGGCCTGCGCTGGCGATCGGCTCCGGGCATCACTCGATCTGCGCCGTGCTCTCTGGCGGTACGCTGGAATGTTGGGGTGAAGGTAACGACGGCGAAATGGGCAATGGCACGCGCAACAATAGTCCGCTGCCGGGGCCCGTTCTCGGGCTCACGAACGTCGACGACGTCGACGGCGGGAACGACTTTGTCTGCGCCGTTCGCCGCGGATCGACGCTGTGGTGCTGGGGAGAAGGTGGCTCGGGGCAACTGGGAACCGGGGGCCTCGCGCGCCAGCTGATCCCGCAGGTCGTGCCGATGTCCGTGCCCACCGCCATCTCGTTGGGTGCCGACCACATCTGCGCCACGGACGCCGCGCTCCAGGTCAGTTGCTGGGGCGCGAATGCGTTGTCCCAAGTCGGCAACGGCGGCACGACCAATGTGCCGATGCCCACCGTGGTCGCGCTCGGCGGCCCTGCGACCGCCGGAGTCGGCAGTGATCACTCCTGTGCCGTGATGAGTTCGGGGGCCGTGAAGTGCTGGGGGAACAACGCCGACGGGCAGATGGGTAACGGCACGATGAGCCTGTCCCCGACGCTGACGCCGACCCTCGTCACCGGCCTCAATGATGCCGTGCTGGTGAAGGGGGGCCAGGAGTTCACCTGCGCCGTACGCGTCGGTGGCGGGATGCGGTGCTGGGGGGCCGGAAATGACGGGCAGCTGGGCGACGGCAGTTTCAATGACGCGCTGACCCCCGTGGATGTGTTCGCGCTCTCGGATGCCGAGCAGATCGAAGCCGGCGAGGACCACATCTGCGCGCTGCGCGCCACGGGCGACGTCGTGTGCTGGGGGCAAGGGACCGAAGGGCAACTGGGGAACGGCGCCATGACGGATTCCTCGATCCCGGTGCGCGTTGCGTTCTGAGGTCGTTGATCCTGCGCGGCGGCTCGCTATGATGGCGCCCCCTGCGAGGGCCGCCATGCTTGAGCCGTCCCAACATCTTGTCAGCGTCGCGCCGATGATGAAGCGCACCGATCGCCACTTCCGGTGGATGATGCGGCTCATCACGCGGCGGACGCTGTTGTACACGGAGATGATCCCGGCGCTGACGATCGTGCACGGCGACCGGGACCGGTTTCTGGGCTTCGACGCCTTTGAGCACCCGGTCGCGCTGCAGCTCGGCGGGGACGACCCCGCGATGCTCGCCGAGTGCGCACGCATCGCCGAGGACTACGGCTACGACGAGGTGAACCTGAACATCGGATGCCCGAGCCCGCGCGTCCAGAAGGGCAACTTTGGCGCGTGCCTCATGCAGACTCCCGACGTGGTGGCCCGCAGCGTCGAGGCGATGCGCGCCGCGACCTCGATCCCGGTGACCGTGAAACATCGGGTCGGCGTGGACGATCAGGACGAATGGGACGACCTGCTCAACTTCGTCGAGATCGTCGCCGAAGCCGGCTGCGCGCGCTTTTCGGTCCACGCCCGCAAAGCATGGCTCAAGGGGCTCAGTCCCAAGGAAAACCGCAACATTCCGCCCCTGCGCCCCGACCTTGTCTACCGGCTCAAGAAGACGCGCCCGGACCTGTTGATCGAGATGAACGGCCACGTGCACGGCTCCGCGGAGGTGCTCCAACACCTTCAGCACGTCGATGCGGTGATGGTCGGGCGCGCGGCCTACGACGACCCGTACTCGTTCGTCGACGTCGACCGGGAAGTCTACGGCGATGATTTCCCAATGCCGTCGCGCGAGGACGTCGCGGAAGCGATGACGGAGTACGCGCGCCGATTTATGAACGACAAGCGCACACCGTTGACGCGGATCTGCCAGCACCTGATGAATCTGTTCGCCGGGGAGCATGGGGCGAAGACGTGGCGGCGCCACATGACGATCGAGATGGTCAAGGACGGCGCGCGGCCGGAGGTCATCACCGATGCATTGGCCTTGCGCGCGCGCTCGGCCCCCGACCGCGACCCCGCCACCGTCGCCGCGGCCGCCGGTTGACGTAGCGGTTCGGCAGGGAGACAACAGCCCATGCTCGTCGCCCTGTACGCCATCACGATGTTCGTGAGCGCCTCGCTGCTCTTCGTCGTGCAGCCGATGGTGGCGAAGCTGCTCTTGCCCAGTCTCGGCGGCAGCTCCGCGGTCTGGACGACCTGCATGCTGTTCTTCCAGGCGATGCTGCTGCTCGGCTACGGGTACGCGCATCTGGGGGCCCGCTGGCTGTCGCCGCGGCATCAGGCGCTGCTGCATCTGCCGGTACTACTCGTCGCCGGCGTCACGCTGCCGATCGCGCTGCCCGAGCTCGGGATCGACGCCTCGGCGGATCCCAACCTGTGGCTCGTCGCAGCTCTCATCGTCTCGGTGGGGCTGCCGTTCTTCGTCGTCTCGGCGAGCGCGCCGCTGCTGCAGCACTGGTTTGCGCAGACGAACCACAAGGATGCCGCGGACCCGTACTTTCTGTACGGCGCCAGCAATCTGGGCAGCATGGTGGCGCTGCTCGGGTATCCCTTTGTCATCGAGCCGTGGCTCGGCGTGCGAGCCCAGGCTGTGGCGTGGGCGGTCGTCTATGGCGGATTCGGGATCCTCGTCGTCGCGTCGGCGAGTCGGATCGCCCATGTTCGCGACCGCACCCGGATGGCCGTCGAGACGGCGGATGTCCCGAAGCTCTCCTGGGCGCAGCGCGGCCGCTGGATCGCGCTCGCCGCGGTGCCATCGAGCCTGATGCTGGGGCTCACGCAGTATCTGACGACGGACATCGCCGCGGTGCCGCTCTTGTGGGTGCTGCCGCTGGCGCTGTACCTGCTGACGTTCATCCTCGTGTTTGCGAAGCGGCCGGTCTGGCTCCCCGACATCTGGCGCACGCTGCTCCCGCTGCTCGCGGCCTGCGTGTTCGCCGCGACGTCGCTGCGCGTCGAGATGTGGATGATGATCCTGCTCCACCTCACGAACTTCGTGCTGCTCGCGCTGTTCTTTCACGGGACGCTCGCCGCGGAACGGCCGCATGCGGCACGCCTCACGGAGTACTTCCTGCTCATGAGCATCGGCGGCGCGATCGGCGGGCTGTTCAACGCCCTGATCGCGCCCACGGTGTTCGACCGCGCCGTCGACTATCACCTCGTGATGTTCGGGGCGCTGGCCTGCGTCGCGCCGGCGAAGTGGCGGCTGCACAACAGCTACGGCAATCGGTGGGTCGTTCCGCTGATGGCGGCAGCCGTGGGCGCGTTCTACTTGTACACGCAGGACTTCTGGGCCCTCGACGAGTGGCCGTCGGTGGTCGCGGTCGTCGCCGTGCTGTCGGGGTTCGTGGGGCTCGCGGCGTTTCGCCCGCGCTGGGAGAACGTCGGGTTCGCGATCATTCTGGGGCTCGGCGCGCACGCCGCGATGGCGACCGAGGGGCTCCTCACCTACGACCGCAGTTTCTTTGCCGCGTACAAGGTCTACGAGCGGACCTACCGGACGTCCGGATCGTTCCGCAAGTTCAGCCACGGCACCACGGTGCATGGGGCGCAGTCGCTGGATGCGGACAAGGCATCGGTCCCGGTGTCGTACCACCACCCGGACGGCCCCGTTGGTCAGATCCTCGAGGCGATCCCGCACAAGGAGGTGCTGGTGGTGGGGCTCGGAGCGGGCGCGATGGCATCGTACGCGCACGCGGGGCTGCACTTCGACATCTTCGAGATCGACCCGCTGGTCCACGACATCGCTCGGGAGTACTTCACCTACCTCGATGTGTGCGGCGAGCGATGCACGGTCACGATCGGCGATGGGCGGCGGCTGATCGCGGACTCGACCAAGAAATGGGACATCATCTTCCTCGACGCCTATAACTCGGACGCCGTGCCCACACATCTGCTGACGCGTGAGGCGCTGCAGCTGTACCTGGCGCGGCTCTCGCCACACGGCGTGGTGGTGTACCACGTGTCGAATCGCTACCTCGACATCGAGAGCGTCGTGGGTGCTGTCGCCGCGGACGCCGGTGTGGCAACGCGCACGCAGCTGCACAATCCGCCCCGACGTCAGCGTATCGACAACCACATCGACCGGTCGAAATACACAGTGGTGGCCCGGACCGACGAAGACCTCGCGCCGCTCGTCGCCGACGAGCGGGTGTGGCGCGACACGTGGCGCGCCGACGTCGTCTGGACGGACGACTTTACGAACGTCGTGAGCGTCTTCGAATGGTAGCGTCGAGACATGGCTGACCCCAGCAACGCCGCGCTCCAGATTCACATCGCCGCCTGTCGGCGCGGAGAGTCCGGCTACATCGACCCCGACACCGGTCTGTTCGTGATGACCTCCGTGTATCTGCGCGAGCGCGACTACTGTTGCGGCAGCGGCTGCCGTCACTGCCCGTACACCGAGGCGGAGCGCGCCGCTGCCGGCCGACCCAACTTCGGCGCCTGGCCGTGGCTGGACGAGTAACTGGCGGCTAACGAACCAGGCTGCGAACTGCGCCCAGCAAGGCGTCGGCGTCGAGACAGTTCAGGATGTGTTGGGGTTCGAACCAGGCGCGTCGGGCCTGCTGAGTCGCGTAGCCGATGTGCTCCATCGTCGCAGCGCTGTTCGCCTCAGAGCCGACCGCCAACAGCGCCCCGAGCGCGCGCGCACGACCCGCGAGCTGCGCGTTGAGATCGAGCTTCGAGGGATGGCCATTGATTTCGAGCGCGACGCCGAAGTCGATACAGGCCTCGACTAGGTCCTCGAAGTACAGGGCGTAGCCATCATGGTGCCCGAGCTTGCGGCCCGTCGGCGCGGCCAGGCACGACAACACCCCACTCTCGATCCCCCAAGTGAGCCGCTGGGTGTTGGCGTCCGCGTCGTCCTCGATGTCGTGATGAATGCCACCGATCACCCAGTCGGCGTGGGCGAGTAGGCGATGGTCGATGTCGAGCGTTCCGTCGGGCGTGATCTCGACCTCGACACCGCGCAGCAGGCGGACCGCGTGGTCGATGGGATCTTCGGTCAACCAGGCCTGCACGCCGGCGTTGTCGAGCCCGCGGCGCGGGTCGATGCCGCGACTTCGCTCCGTGACGACCAACCACTCGTAGCCCAGCTCGGCGGCGCGGTCGAGCAGCCGCCTGACGTCATCGCGCCCGCCGGATCGGGACGAGCACACGTGAACATCGCCGCGCAGGTGTTCGTTGTGCACGAGGGTCGGCAACGTCCCGTTCTCGGCGGCTTCGATCTCGTCCTTGCCCATCCGAATCTCGGGCGGGATGTACGGTAGTCCGACCGCCGCGAAGACCTGTTCCTCAGTGTCCATCGGCCCCACGGGGGTCTCGGTGGGGTCGTCGTAGCGGCACACGCCATGTTCACTGATCTTCAAGCCCATCTTCTTGGAGCGGATGCGCATCTGAATGTGATGCTCTTTGCTGCCGGTGAAGTAGTGCATGCCCGCGCCAAATAGCTCCGTGGACAGGATCCGCAGGTCGACTTGAATGCCACCGATCACGCGGACCGACGCGCGCGAGTCGCCGTCGAACACGATCTCGACGACCTCCGGAAGCGTCTTGAAGTAGTCGGCGACGAGCACCGGATCCGACGTCGTGACGAGGATGTCGATGTCGCCAATCGTCTCTCGCCCGCGGCGAATCGAGCCGCCGACCTCGGCCCGATCGACCTCGGGCAGTTGCAGGAGCTGATACTGGATCGAGTCGGCGAGCCCCTTGGCTTCCGGCAGCGGGTAGCGCTTTCCGCGGGTGTGTTCCCAGTGCTCGATCTCGTGCAGCAGCTTCTCCTCGACGGCTTCACCGAAGCTCGGAAGGTCGCGCAACTGGCCGAGCTCCGCGGCGAGCTTGAGGTCGTGCACGGTCGCGATGCCAGCCTCCTGGAACAGCACCTGCAGCCGCCGCATCCCCAGTCCGGTGATCTCCATGAGGTCCATTACACCGGGGCCAATTCGCGCGATCAGCTCCTCGTGGCGCGGGCTGTGCCCCGTGGTTCGCAACGCCTGCAGCTCCGTCTCGATGCTCTCGCCGATCCCTTGCAGGAGGTCCATCTGACGGCGATCGAGCAGATCGTCGACCGGGGCCGGCAGGTCCTCGATGATCCGGGCGGCGCGTTCGAAGGCGCGCACCTTGAAAAAGTTGTCGCCCGCGATGCGTTGCAGCGTCGCGATTTCGTTGAGGATGCGGGCGTAGTCCTTGTTATCGATGGTCGACCTCCGCAAATCGTCGAAGCAGCGCGGACAGGTCGAGTACTTCGCCGGGGGCCGGCTGGGCGACGTCGAGGTAGTCACTCAGATTGCTGTCGTCGCTGAGAGGCGGCCAGTGCGGCGGCTCGACGAGCCAGCCGTCCTCGCTGCGCATGTGTGAGCGGTCGGTTCGAAACGTGGAAAACAGCTCCGCCGCGGGCACCACGCGAAACATCGGCTCGACATCTTCGGGGACCGCACCGGCGAACGGAAACGACGCTTCGAGCCATGCCGCGACCTCGATCGGGGAGCCGGCCGTGGAGTCGAGGTCCAAGACGCACCACCGGTCATCGACTCGAGCGAGCGCGACGACGTGATAGTCCCACAGTACGAGTCCGTCTCGCCTCGGGCTCGCCCGCTGCGACCAGAGCGCCACGGAGTGCTCGGCGTTGATCACGAACACCGCGTGCCCTTCCGTCAGGCGAGCGTCCTGGAGCAGGAACCACACGTTCTCCTCGCAGTAGTAGGCGGCGTAGCGGTCCGTCATCGCAGTTCGATCTCCTCCCACCAGGTGCGCCCGCCGCGCTGCAGAACGACGTAAAACAGATGGGGGTCCGGCGTCGGCCGAACATCGACCACATGTCCCTGTCCCAGCGGCTTGACGTACTGGATCCGATGGGTCGGCACGTAGGACTGCGCCCATGGTCGGATCGCCGGGACACCCTCGTAGAGCGTCGGATCGCGGTCGTCGAGCCGCACGACGCCCACCCCCTTCATGTCGTGCGCGATCAGCAGCAGGTCGTGATGCATTAGCACCCGTTTGGGCGTCTCGATCGTCTCGGGGTTCGCGGAGTGCTCATAAAACGTCGCGATCTCGTCCAGCGACCGCCCATCGAATAGGCCGATCTTCCACGCCTTCCCGTTGTTTTTGTGCGACTGCGACAAGATCGCGGCATAGCTGCGGCCGATGCTGGCGTCGATCGGAATGTCATCGATGCCGCTGGCGACCGAGGCGTGCTGGGTATACCGCGGTTTGCGCGGGTTCGAGATATCGTAGAGCAACGCGAGCTTGGGCGTGAACGACCCATCGAGCGCTACGAGGCGCGGCCCCTGCGAGACGAGCGCGTAGACGGGCAGCGCCGGATCGCCCACGACGTTCGGCGGCTCCAACGGATGCCAGGTCGGATCGGGCTCGGTGACGTCGATCCACCCGAGCCGTGACGTGTCCTGCCAACTGCTGCGACCGCCGATGTAGAGGATGTCGTCGCGAAAGTGTACGGCGTGCACAGCCACGAGGTCCTCAGGCAGCGTGATCACGCTGGCGAGCAGCTCATTGGGGGGCACAATGTGGAGCTTCGCGCCATTGAACACCGCGGCGTACCCGCGTGCGCTCACGACCACCCGTTGCAGATCCAGCGCGCTGGGGTTCGACGATCCCGACGGGATCGCGCGGATCGGCCGCGTCCCGCTCTCGTCGCGGCAGCACAACCAGATGGCGTCGCGAATGGGAAGGGCGGTCCAGAACATCGTCGTTCCGATGGGCGAGGGTATACCTCGGTGTACCTTTGTCGGTTCCACTCAGCAAGAACGCCCAAGATCGTCGAGGTGTTACCGGACCGGGGCCACCGAACAACTGTAGGGTTTCAGAAGCGCGGCGCGGGGTGATAAGTGAGATCCATGCGAGAATCTATTGTCGTGATCGTGTCGCTCATGCTGGCCGGATGCTCGGCGCCCCAGCAGACGTCGCCCCCTCGTCCGGCCACCGCCTCGGCCTCTCCGCTCGTCGCGGCCTGCGAAGCGGGCACCGCGAACAGTTGCCTGATCGCGGCCAGCGACGCCGAACAGGCCGCGGATCTCGACACCGCGGGGCGGTTGTATCTGAAGGCCTGCGAGCTCGGCGAATCGGCGGGCTGTGCGCTCGCCGGCGGTGTGTTCTCCACAGCGGGTCAGCTCGAAGCGGGACGCGCGGCGTTCGCCGCGGGCTGCGCGCTCGACGATGGAACATCGTGTTACGGGCAGGGCCTCAGCGCGGCGGGCGGCTTTGGCGGCGAACCCGACTGGGGGTCGGCGGTCGCGCCATACGAAAAGGCATGTACCCTCGGCCTGCCGTCGGGCTGCGGCGAACTCGCCAATCTCGTGGCGGCTGGCCGCGGCACCGAGGTCGACCTCGAGCGCGCGCATACGCTGCGCAAGAGCGCTTGCGACCAGGGCGACGGCGAGTCGTGCACGCGCCTCGGTCTCGAAGCGTGGAGAATGAAGGACCTGCCGGTCGCGCGCGTGCTCTTCGAGACCGCGTGCGTCGCGAAGTTGCCCGACCCCAATGGCTGCGGTTATTTCGGATGGTTGTTGTGGTCCGACGACACGGCCTCGGACCCTGCGAAGGGCGTCGCGATGCTCGACGCATCGTGCGCTGCTGCGTCGGCGATCGGCTGTGCGCTGCGCGCGAACGTG
>JBFIHF010000233.1:0-10271 GCA_041601915.1 Bradymonadaceae bacterium | reverse complement strand
TTGTAGGTGTCGACTTCCTCGCGCAGCTTCGACAGCTCGCGGCGAGTGTCCGCCAACAGCGAGAGCACGCGCGCCTCGAACGGGTGCCCGTCCCAGACTTCGAAGGAGTAGGTACTGCCACCGAGCACATCGTCGGGCAGCGAGCGCAGCCGCACGTTGCGCAGCTTGATGCACAGCGCGGTGACAACCGCGTTGTAGTGGTCGAACAGCGCGGCTTCCCACCCACTGGGGTCGTCGTGCGCCAGAACGAAGACGTCACAGCTGTACTGATCATCCTGCGACGACACGCGACCCTCGTCGACCAGCGGCGCCAGCGCGGCGGCCACGTCTTTCTCGTCGACGACGAGGCGCTCGGCGATCTGGGCCGGCGTTGTGGGTCCGTGCAGGTAGACCTGCAGCCACACCACGGCCATGAGGCTCGACTTCGTGTCGCCGGGCGTCGCGCGCTCGAAGTCGTCGGTGGACGCCAGCCGGTAGACCGTCGCGTCCTTGCTGCCTTTCTGGAACACGAGGCCCGACTCCACGAGGTCGAAGAGGATGCCGCGCACCAAGTCTTCGTCTTCGCGCGAGAACCGGCGAAGCACCTCGGCGCGCGAGACGACTTCATGCTCTTGCAGGTACTCGAAGATCGCTTCCCACACCGACAGGTGCGAGTCGTCGCGCTGCGCCGTGAGTCGGCGCACTTTCGACTGATAGGACCGCAACGCCATCCCGAACATGTCCGCGGCGACCTTGCGACTCACGCCCTGGGACTCGAGCTCTTCGGTGAGCTCGAGGAACACCGCGTTCGCGATGTTAGCGAGCGGTGCGCGCAGTCCGGCTGACGTCGCGAGCTGCGCGATCAGGATCGTCGTCTGGCGCGTGACGGCATGGATGAGCAGGTTGACGTTCACAGTTCTCCCGAGTTCGAGCTGTACCGTAAAGGCCGCGATGGACGCCTTCCAGTGCATTTTCGTGCACCCCCTGCGATTCGACTCGGACCTTGCTCCACACCCTCTGGCGTGCAAAACGTCAGATACCCGCGAGACCACAACCCAGGGAGATGTATGCGTTTGATGGTTACGACCGTGCTGGCGATGACGGTGATGTTCTGGAGTTCGGGCGCCTCGGCGGCCGACGCCGAGATCGAGGTGCGCATCGAGACGAGCAAGGTTCTCAGCCTGTATTACTTCTCTCGCGCCGCGATGGGCGAAGCGCGGGTATCGGCGCGGCTCAAGGACATCTGGGCCGAGCATCGAACCGAAGAGACGACGACCGGCGCGCGGATGGTCGCGGCCGCAATCGCTACCGCGCCACAGAGCATCCAACACTATCCCAACCAAGATCGACCGTCGGGCCGCAATCATGGGCCGGGACTCACCGGATTGCTGGAGACGCAGGCCGGCGCGTCAAAGGACCTCGCCGAGTTCTCCTCCCGAATCACGGGTCTGATGCCGGTGGGCGCACAGTCCGCGTTCATCCGAGGGCTTCGCGCCCTGGAGCCGCTTCACGACCAGCATGTCTGGAAGCCGAGTCAGGCGTTCATGGCGAAGTCCCGGCGCACCCTGCTCGCCGTCGGCAAGAAGGTCGGTGTTCAGCAGCGGTTCGCTGAAGTGGCGAAGTTCTACGGCACCCAGTGGCCCGCCGACCTTCCGATCACGATCTACCTCGTCCCGGTCCCGGGGAAAGGCGTGGGGCAGACGAACGGTCACTCGATTGGAGCGATCGGCGTCGCGGAGCTGACGGAAGACGACAACCTCGAGCGTCGTTTCGCGGTGATCTTCCACGAGCTCTGCCACAGCCTGTATGGGGCGCAGACGCTCACCGCGCAGAACCAGTTGGCCGACGAGTTCAAGGGCCATCCGTTGGCCGCGCTCTCCGGCGTGGCCTACGACCAGCTCAACGAAGGACTCGCCACGGCGATCGCCAACGGTTGGCTGGCCCAGGCGATCCGCGGGGACATCGTGTTCGACGGCCAGTGGTATAACGATGAAATCGTCGACGCGAACGCGCGCGCGCTCTATCCGATGGTCGTGACGTACCTCGAGGCGGGCCGCACGATCGACCGCGACTTCGTGAACCGCGCCGTCGCGCTGTTCGCCTGGACGTTCCCGGATGTGATGGACCGCCCGGCCACGATGTTCCGCGACGCAGCGCTGTTCGTGAGCGGCGGCCTCGATTTCGCCTCCGTCTCAAAGGGGTTCGGGTCGTCGATCACCGAGCGCGTCTACGGCGGCCAACCAATCTCGCACGAACGCACGCGACCGATGTACGACCGCGTCAGCGGCGTGCCCGTCTTCGTGCTGACGTCCGACCGCCTCTCCGAATTCGACAAGTACGCATTCGGGCCAGCCGCTCAGCCCGAGCTACAGAAGCTGTTCGCCGAGCACGGCGAGTTCGTCTGGGTCACGGACATCGGCGACGGACGCAAGAAAGTGTTCGTGGGCGTGGCGTCGGAAGAAGTCGCGGCGACGATGTTCAAGAAGCTGGCTGACGCGGATCGGTTGCCGAGCGGACTGGTCATGACATCGCCCTAGTTCTCGTCTGCGATCGGCGCCCCCTCGACAGCTTCCGAAGTGATCTGTTCGGCCAGCAGATCCACGAACGCCCGAACTTTCTGCGCGAGATGCGTTCGGCTTGGGTACACCGCATAGATCGGCAGCGACACGGTGCTCCAACCCGACAACACTCGCACCAAGCGGCCTGCTGCAACGTCATCATGAGCGAGCATCGGCGGCAGGAAGCCGATACCCAGACCGCCGAGCGTAACCTGCCGCACCAGCTCGATGCTGTTCGCCACACAGCGGCTCGGCAGCGGCACCTCGATCTCTTCGGCACCATCGCTGAACGGCAGCGTGACCGTCTCGCGATCGTGTCGGTAGACGAGGTTCGAGTGCCGGGCCAGCTCGCGAGGATGAGTCGGCGTGCCGTGTTCGGCGAGGTACGCCGGACTCGCCAACAGCCAGCCCTCCATGTCGGCCAGCTTGCGCACCACCAGCGACGAATCGGCTAAGCTGCCGATCCGAACCGCCAGATCGATCCGCTCGTCGACCAGGTCGACGTCGCGCTCATTGATGAGCACCTGCACCGACATGGCGGGATTCTGCTGAAGATAGGACACCACGACGGGCCCCAGCAGCGTCTCCGCGAACAGCTGAAACGTGGTGATGCGCAGGGTGCCCTGCGGCACTTCGGCCTGACTGCGAACCCACGCCTGGGCCTGCTCGACCGACTCCACCACGCGCAGCCCGCGTTGGTAGTACCCCTCGCCGACCTCGGTCAGCTGCATGCTCCGGGTCGTGCGCTGCAGCAAGCGCACACCCAGGCGCTTCTCCAGCTCCTGCACCCAGCGGCTTACCGTGGATCTGGGCATGTCCAAGACGCGCGCCGCCGCGGTGACTCCCCCCTGCCGAGCCACCTCGACGAATACCCGCATCTGATTGAGGTCCTCATCCATGATCTCTCCTATGAGACAATCTATCCCGTCGGTGGTCCTAGGGTCACGCGGAAATGCGGGTACGTTGCGGGTCCACATCAAGGAGACTTCATGAAAGCAGTACGCATCCACGAATACGGCGACGTCGACACACTCACCTACGAGGACGCACCGATGCCCGAGCCCGGCCCCGCAGACGTGCGCGTTCGAGTCCACGCGGCGGCGGTGAACCCCGTCGACTGGAAGATCCGGGCGGGCTACCTCGCGGAGATGATTCCGTACGAGATGCCGCTGACGGTGGGCTGGGACGTGTCGGGTGTCGTGGATCAGGTCGGCGCTCAAGTCACGCATGTGGCTGTCGGCGACGAGGTCTACAGCCGACCCGACATTGCGCGCGACGGAAGCTACGCCGAGTACATGGTCATGCGAGCCTCCGAGGTTGCGGCGAAGCCCAAGACCCTGTCCCACAACGAGGCCGCCGCGGTGCCGCTCGCGGCTCTCACGGCCTGGCAGGCCCTGTTTCAGCATGCAAAGCTCCAGAAGGGCGAACGAGTGCTCATTCACGCCGGCGCCGGCGGGGTGGGCAGCTTCGCGATTCAGTTCGCCAAATGGGCTGGAGCCCACGTCATCGCTACCGGGTCATCGCCCAGTGAGGCGTTGATTCGCGATTTGGGCGCCCACGAGTTCGTCGACTACCGCTCCCAGCGCTTCGAGGACGTGCTCGCCAAGGTCGACGTGGTGCTGGACACGATCGGCGGCGATACACAGACCCGGTCCGTTGGTCTGCTGAACTCTGGCGGTCGGTTGTTCTCGGTGGTGGGAACCCCGGACGCGACGGCACTCGACGCCGTGGGCGCGACGGGCGGTACGTTCATGGTGCAGCCGAGCAGCGAGAATCTGGGCCGCATCGCGCAGCTGATCGATGACGGCAAGGTCCGCGTCCTCATCGACTCGGTGTTTCCGCTGTCCGAAGCTCGCGACGCCCACACGAGGAGTCAGACCGGTCGCGCCAAAGGCAAGATCGTCCTCGAAGTCGTGGCGGCATAGCGGCAGACTGCCAGCACCCGGACAGGAGTTGAGCGCGCTTGAGGCTGGGGCGCATCGCCCGACCGATGCTGCCAGACGTCGACGAATCACAATCGTTCGGCGGGCCTCGGGACCCATTGGGGGACCGATCCCTCCATGCCCCGCGTGTCGACCGTCATTTCACTCCGTTTCACTCGGCGCACTGGATGCGACTCGTTAGGTTCCCGTTGTCCAGCCGCTGGTGGCCGGAAACAGAGGAGGAACTAATGATGGGACGATTGCTGGTGATGATTTTGATTACTTCGGTTTTGGGTGGATGTGCCTCACTGCGAGCGGCCTCGGAACGGCGACGCATCATCCAGCAAGAGACGGCGGGACACGTGTATGCGGAGGACTGTAAGAAGGTGCTGCCGCAGTCGCGCTCGAAGCTGTTCGAGGACGGCTACTCCGTCAAAGACACTGGCGAGGACGCGTTCACGGTGGAGACCGAGTGGCTGTACAGCGACACCGGCAGCACGCGCTACCTCATTCAGGGCGTCGAGAGCGACGACGGCACCTGTCGCGTGCAGGCCATGAGAGCGCGGAAGAACGAACACGGTGTGTCCACCGGTCGCGATGTCGACTTCGAGTGGGAGGTTCTGCAGCGCTCCGACGCCGAAGCGGCGTCACGCATTCTGCAGCAAGCCGACGTCGCCGCTCAAGCCGCGGCATCCAAGACCTGAACGCTGCTGACCGCACGACTCCTACGGCCGCTGCGCGACGCAGCGGCCGTCGTCGCTCTGAAGCGGTCGCGCAGACCGAATCCCAAAAAAAAAACGTAACCGATGGCGTCGGTGTTGGCTCTATGTTGTCGGAAGACGCCAGCCGAGGTTCGGAAATGACGAACGCGCCAACACATGACGTGGTCGAGCTCGTGGAGCTCGCCCGAACGCACCGGGACGTTCGGGCATTCAGCGAGTTGGTGCACCAGTTCCAAGACCGCGCATTCAGCCTCGCGTACGCCCTTCTCGGCGATGCATCGCTCGCCGAAGACGCGACCCAGGAGGCATTCCTCGCTGCGTTCACGGGCCTCGAGAGCCTCCGCGACCCGGCGAGCTTTCCGGCGTGGTTTCGCACCGTGGTTCGCACCGCGGCCAACCGCGTGCGGCGCAGCCGCCGCGAAGTCGTGCGGGACCCCGCGTTGCTCGAAGCCACTGTCGGCGGCGAGCACGCGCGCGGCGACGCCGCGGACCTCGTGCGCATCGCCCTCGATGGCCTGGACGACAGGGAGCGTATCGTCGTCTCGCTGTACTACCTCGCCGACCACTCCGTCGCCGAGGTGGCCGAGGTGGTAGGGCTGTCGCAGGGCCTGATCAAGAAGACCCTCCACTACGCGCGAAAGAAACTCGCCAAGGAGATTGAGGCCATGGGAGCAGATGAAGAATTCAGACGGCGCAAGCCATCGACGTCCGGGAGGCTGCAAGCCCGAGTGGAGCTGTTTCTCGAAATCCGACGTGGCAACCGCCTCGCGGTGGAGAAGATGCTCGCCGAGCACCCCGACCTCGTGGATGCGCGCGGCCTGCCGGACGAAGAACCGCGCTGGTATCTGTCATCGTTCGGGAACTCGACACCGTTGCTCTGGAGCATCGGACGCCGCGACATCGCGATGGTTCGCTCTTTGATCGCGCGGGGGGCGGACGTCTTGCTCGCCGCCCCCCGAGGCGTGACGCCGCTAGGGGAGGCGGTGAGCCTCGGCTGTCATGACATCGCGGCGCTGCTGCTCGCCGAGGGCGCCGACCCGAATCGCGGGTTCGGTTACGGCGAGATGACCGCTTTGCACGCCGCCGTCGTACGCCGGGACCCTGCGATGGTTGAGTTGCTGATCGAGCACGGGGCGGACCCCGAGGCGATGAACCGCCGGGGTCAAACGCCTGCGAGCTGGGCACACGCCAAGGGATTCACCGAGTTAGTCGCACTGATGAACACCAAAGGAGGTTCACGATGAGCACCACGAAAGAGAGCGTCAGATCCGTCGAGACCGGCATCAAAGGCGTCGACCTCTTCGCGCGACTGCCCGAGGGCGGAATCGCGACATTCAGTGCCATCCCCGGCGTGGGTTGTCTGGTGATGATCTCCGAGATCATCCACAACCTCGACCGGCCGACCGTGGCGGTGGGCATGGAGGAACACACGCACGATGTCGCGGATTTCGCGAACATGTGGCGCGACGTGGGCCTCGACAAGCGCGTGGCGTCGTCGCTGGTGGAGCGTGGAGCGTCGGACGAGTCCCGGCGCGCGACGATCGAGCGCGCGCTGGCGAGCCTCGAAGGGTCCGCGGGCGTGATGGTACTCGATGCCACGGCGATCGCGGGCGATGACGACCCGACGTGGCTGCTCGAGATGCAGCGACGCGTCGCCAAGATCAGCACGATCCTCGTCCTCGAGGTCCTTGGCGCCGACGACTCCCCGCGACCCGAACTGGCCGCGGTATCGGTGGCGCGCTTGCGGTTCTCCCCCGAACTGGCGCGCCGAGACATCTGGCCGGCGCTGGATCCGGTGCTGTCCGCGAGCGACCTCGTCGTGGCAGGCGAACATACGGAGGTCCTGGACGCCGCGCGCACCGCGCTGACCTGTGCTGGCGACGCCAGGGATCGCATTGAACGTTACCTGTCGCAGCCGTTTTTCGTCGCCGAGATCTGGAGCGGTCTGATGGGTGTTCGCGTGGACGCCGCCGACGCGGTCGCGGACGTGCGAAGACTGCTCGAAACGCCGGAGGACTGGGCCCTCGAGCGGCTCTACATGCAGGGGCGGCTCGATGCCCTCGCCAACGTGGTGAACTATCCGCTGCGGGGGTGATGGTCCGCGCGGTCACATGTCCGTCAGCTCCGGCTCGCCAATCGGCACGCGCAGAGCATTGAGCACCGCCACGAGGTCGATGCCCTCCTGCAGAATCGCCCCCGCCACCGGCGTCAGGAAGCCGAGGGCCGCGAAACCCATGCCCACGACGGAGAGGGCCATGCCGACGCCCGCGCTTTGCAACGCGATGCGGCGGACGCGCTTCGAGATGTGCAGGAGCTCGTCGAGGCCGGTGAGGGACGGGTTGAGGATCACGGCGCCCGCGGACTCCGCTGTGATGTCGTGCGCGGTGCCGAACGCCACGCCGACGGTGGCCGTGAGCAGCGCTGGCGCGTCGTTGACACCGTCCCCCACAAACAGCGTCGGGCCGACCTTCATCTGCTCCGTCACAATCCGCACTTTGTCCTCCGGAGACTGCTCGGCGAAGACCTCGGTGATCCCCACGTGTCGCGCGAGGTAGTCGACTTCGCTGCGACGATCGCCGGACACGAGCAAGATGTGTTCAAACTGGTGCTGCGGGCCGAGATGCTGCACGAAGGTCCGGCCGTCCTTGCGCGGCTCGTCTCGGAAGCGCAGCGTGGCGCCGTAGGCGTCGTCGACGAGTACGATGCACTCGAGCCCTTCCTGCACCGGCGGCAGCGCCCCGGCGGCCGGGTGACCGGCGCTGGCTAGCGCATTCCGGCTCGTGATGCGGACGGCACGACCGTCGACCTCGGCGAGTAATCCCTGGCCGGGCGGCTCGTGCACCGCGGTCGCTTCTGGAACATCGAGCCCCCGATCACTGGCTCCGGCCATGATTGCGCGGGCGAGTGGATGTTTGGAGTATGCTTCCGCGGCCGCCGTGAGACGCAGGACCTCGTCGGGGTCGCCCGGTGCGTCGACATCGGTCAGCGAGGGTCGCCCCAATGTCAGCGTTCCCGTCTTGTCCAACACCAGAACGCGGCACTTTCCGACCTGCTCCAGCACGCGAGGGTCACGAATCACGATGCCGCGACGCGCCGCGAGCGAAATCGCCCCGAGCAGCGCGACTGGGATCGCGATGAGCAATGGACACGGTGTCGCGATGACCATCACGGCGAGGAAGCGCACCGGATCGCCGGCGGCGACGGCGGCGATGACGCCAATGGCGACGGCGAACGGCGTGTACCAGGCGCCGAGCCGGTCGGCGAGCTTGCGCATCTGCGGACGCCGCTGTTGGGCGTCCTGCATCACGCCCATGATGCGCGCGTAGCGGCTGTCGCGAGCGAGCTTCTCCGCCCGGATCGTGAGGGCGGCTTCGCCGTTGATCGCCCCGGACAGCACGCGAACGCCCGGGGTCTTGCGGGCGTCGTAGGGTTCCCCCGTGATGTAGGACTCGTCCATGCCGCCGTGACCCTCGAGCACCACGCCGTCGACGGGACAGATCTCATGGGGCAACACCACGACGGCGTCGCCGATCCGAACGTCGGCGACCGCGATGTCGACCAGCTCGCCGTTCTCGCGCCGATGCGCGTTGCTCGGCATGCGGCGAGCCAGGGCGTCGAGCAACGATCCGGCGCGGCGCACGGCGTACGCTTCGAGGGCCTCGCCGCCCGACAGCATCAGCACCACGATCGAGCCGGCCAGCCATTCGTCCAGCAGCGCGGCCGTCACGATCGAGATTCCCGCCAGCAGATCGGCGCCGAACTCGGCTTTCAGAAACCCGCGGAGAAGCTGGAGGACCAAGGGGGCGCCGCCGAGCACGACGACCGCGACGAGCGGCCAGCGCATCGCGTCGGTTCCGAACCCACGCAGGATCAGATGTGCCGCGATGCCAAGCACCGCCGCGATCGCGATGACGACGTTGGGGTTCCGGAGGAATTGCGGCATGTGTCCGCTCACGGTTCCGTCTTGAGGTCAGTGCTCAGCGGAACGTTCGGCACTCTTCGGCGCCAGCGCCCGCTGGGCACTTCACCCAGCGCCAGTCCCACATGTTGTGATACCAGCCATCCTCGCCATCGACCGACGAGACGCGGGGCGCCTCGGCATCGCCGGCGAGGAGATCGGTGACGTCAAACACGACAGTGCGCGCGGATCCGTCCGTGCAGCTCGCGCGCACCGAGAGTTCACCGGTCGCGCGCGACCACCACTGGTCTGCGAATGCGCACGATACGTCGCTCCAGACCGTGCAGTAGGGCGGGTAGTGCTCGAGGCACTCCCCTCCATTGGTAAACTCGGCGCAATGGTCGTCGTCTTGTGGCGACCACTCATCGCAACGACCGACGGTCCCCGTGGGCACCTCGTGGCCGTAGGTCTCGGACTCGAGCTCATCGAGGGTGCCGTCCTCGCCGAAGCGATACCAGGTCGCCTCATACAGCGCGTGGTACGGCTGATCGATCAGCCAGACTCCAGCGATCGCCGCGGGGTGGTCGCGCCGGTCGGCGGTGGTTGGGGCCGGCTCGTCCGGTTCGACTTCCCGGTCCGGCCCCGGAGCTTCAGGCGCTGCGGCCGGCGCCTCGTGCAGTTCCCAAACTTCGACTGGCGTCGCGTCGGCGCCACAGCTGATGAGGGCGATGATCCAGAGCCATGAAAGTGCACGCATGCCGATCTCCGTGAGCGTTACGGCGAAGTTATCAGAGTCTCCGGTGCGACTCCCGCAGAAGCGGCTCGAACTCGGCGTCGTGCCCGGCGATCACCGCGGAACCCCAGATTTCGGGACACGGCGCGAACCTTCGGTACCATCGATCGGGCCGGCAATGGCGCCGGCGCCGCTCGTGTGACGACCCGTGGACCTGTTTGCCGACCTCGCGCCGACCCTGGAAGAGCTTCGCGCCAACGTCGCGGCGGTGCTTCCGCGCGTGGCGGTCACAATCGTGGTGCTTGTCGCGGGGTGGCTGCTCGCGACGTTGCTCCGGGCCCTCGTTCGACGGGTGTTGTCCGGGGTGACGAAGAAGCTGCCCCCGGGTCGGACCCGCGACGCATGGAGTCTCGCCGTCGGTCAGCGCGGCGCCGCGTCAGCCGTGGCCTCCGCCATCTA
>JBFIHF010000232.1:0-10271 GCA_041601915.1 Bradymonadaceae bacterium | reverse complement strand
GCGATTGTCGAGCCGCCCCCACTGCAGAACACCATCGAACGCGTCACCCAGAGCGAACTCGCCGATGCGAAGACCGACCTCGAAGTGGCGGAGCGCCCGGCGCGGCGAGAAATCGAGTTCCCAACTCCCAAGATGCGCATGGGCGTCCAGGCAGCGAAGATCGTCCTCCAGCATGTCGTAGAGCAACTCGCGGGCCGCGCTCATCTCGCCGCGCTGGTACATCCCGATCGCCATCAGGATCGGCGGGTCGGCGTAGGGGTCCGCGGCATGCGGAGCGACCGTCTCCATCTCGAACGACGACCGCACTCCAGCCGCGATCATCGGCTCCGCCCAGTCCGGCGGTTCGTCGTCTTCGCCCCAATACTCCTCGTCCGGATCCCACGGCCACTCGTCGAGGAGCTCGAGCGGTGCGAGGCCGAGAGCCGCAGCATCAACCCGATGGGCGAGCACGTCTCCGCTCAGGTACGGGTGGCCTTTGAAACTCCAGCGCTTGTTCGGCTGGATCGTGGCGACCTCGCCGGGCACGAGGTCCCCGACCCCAGCGCAGCGCAGCGTCATCGACTCGCCGCTCGGTAGCACGCGGACTCGCACGGCTTTATCGCGCGGCCGAACCACGACGACCTCGAGCGGCTCGTCGAGAGCGAAGTCGCTGGCCGCCGGCACGTCTCGCGCGATCGGTTCCATCCCCAGCCACTTCCGGTACGCATCCACGTGCAGCGCACCGACACTTCCGGCCTCGAACACAACATCGGATGCACTCATCTCGTACAGCATCCCGCGACGGCTGCAGCGCGCGAAAAGCCCGCGCCGTTCGTGGCCGTCGTAGTCGACTTCGACCACCTCGACCGCGTCGCCCAGCGACTGGGCCTGGGCGGGGAACTCGACTCCATCCGAAAACGCCTGCCGAAGCGCCCAAAGCTGCTCGTCGTCCCCGTGAGCGTCTGTCAACGCCTCGTCCAGCAGTGCACTCACCTTCTCAGTCCACGTCGTCATCGTCGCCCTCCGCGCAGATTTGCCGTCGCATTCCACCGTCGCGACAGCGTCAACGGCCCCCGTCGCGCCGAGTGTAATCGGTGCACATTGACCTGCTCATTCCCCCAAGATAGGAGTCGACAGTACCTCCGGATGACTGAGCGCGATCTCAATGAGTCGGCGACAGAGAAGACAAAAGCCGCCTGGCGACCGGTTTCCAAGCGGACGCGCCGGACGTCAGTTGCTCGAGCGCACCGCGTCCCTGAAGACAGCGCTCGTGGCCTACATCGTCGAGCACCACGAAGCGGCCATCTTTGGTGAACGAGGCGCAGCGAGGTTGCCGTTCACGAGCGAGGAGATCCAGCGAATCGAGGCGCTGCTGGCGGAGTTTCGGGACGAGGACGGCCGTCGCATCCATGACCGCTTCGTCAGCGCGACGGCGCGGCTGTCCCGAGAGGAGCGCCGGGTGATCCTCGACTGGAAAGATCACGTGTTCGGCGTGTTTCGCATCGAGACGACCGGCGAGGTCGCGGCAGCGTTCAACGAGGTGGACGAGCTTTCCTACCGGATCGTGTCCAACGAGCCCGCGCTGTTTAACACGATCGCGCGCGGATCGTGGCTGCTGATGCGGGTCGTGCGCTTCATGGACGTCTGGCTCGTCAGCGGGGACGCGCAACGAATCCTCGACGAGGCGGCGGCCCTCAGCATCGCCGTCGATCTTCGTACCACGCTGCCAGCGCTCGCGTTTCGCAACCCCGACATCCTGAAGCAGGCACGAGAAATGGTCGAGGACCATCGCGAGCTCTTTCTCGAGCAGTACGGCACAGACTTCCTCGTCGGTCCGCCGGCGCTGATGCAGGAGCGCTACCGCGAACACCTTGGGCACTGCCAACGCGCGGCCAGCAGCGGCGCCGCGGACGTCGGTCTCGATCCCGCGACCGTCGACTTTCCTGAAGACCTCCTCGCCGCCGAGAGCGTGGGACTTCTGTTCGATCGTGACGAAGACCTACTTTTGTTGCGAAATGCGGGTCGCGTGATCGACTACCTCGACGGAGACGACGCCAGCGAGGGTGCGGAGCTGCTTGGGTACCTGCTCACCGAGGACAGCGTCAGCCCGGCATGGTTCATCTACTTCGCGCGTCGCGCGTCGGATCGCCTCGAGCTCGCCCTGAAGCGAGTGACCGGTCACGAGCGATTCACCTGGCAGCGGCACGGCGAGGCGCTGCTGCGCTCCCACAAACGAGGCTGGTACGATGCGCCCGCCTATCCGGGGCAGATGCCGCTACCAGAGCGGCTGGTACGCGCGCTGAAATCGGCTGACGAGTGACGACAGGCCCTGTGGGACGTGAACAAGCCCAACGCAGGCATCGCGTTGAGTGAGGTGAGAGTGAGGAAGATCAAGCGAGGCAAGAAGCGACCGCAGCAACGCAAGGTGAAGCCGCTACGTCCGGCTACGATCGAGAAGAACGTCGTGCACGCGGCGAAGGCCGGCCTGAGCCCATTCGATGCCGCGATCGCGTCGGACCCGGAACTCTACCATCCGTTTCTGAACGTTCGCGAGGTGCTTGAAGGTCCGAGCGTCTGCAGCGTTCGCGCCCTCGCGACCGAGGAGATCATCACGCGGCTCGCCGATCGTGGTGCCGCGGTCGGCATCGACGAGCTGCGCACGAGCGCGGCAGGCCGATGGTCGGCGTGGGAACTTGGCGATGAGTGGGCGCGAGGCGCGCCTTCGTCCGCGCGGACATTCGTTCGGCTCGCGGCGTGTGAGTTGTGGCGCCGCTGGATGCCGGAGCGGCCCTCGAACGAAATGCTCATCCAGGACATGCTCGCGGACATGATCGCCTTGGATGAGCTCGATGTCGGCCGCGCCGTCCAGACATGGTCCGCGATACAGGAGCGCCTCGACCCCGAGATGCGTTCCCCTGGAGTCCGTAGCGCAGCGTTTCGGGTCACCAGCGCTTCTTCACGACTGGCTCCAGGACGTGGTGCTGGAATTCGTGAATACACGGTCCCGCGAAACAGCCATCCAGGGTGTCGCGTTTTGCGACGCCGTGCTTGCGCAGTTTGCTGACGACGACAGCCTCGTGGCCGCCGTCTCTCAGGACCGCGTGTACATTCTACTGCAAGCTGGGCTCGACGAAGTCGCTGAGGCCGCCGCCGCGGCCATCATCGAGCAGTTTCCGCAGCGAGGCGCCGGATACACGGCGCTGGCCGACCTGCTTTCGGAATTGGGCGATGCCGATGGCGCGATTGAGGTCCTCCGCCGCGCGTTGAGCGAAGTCGACGACGTCGAATGCCGCGACGCCGGGGTCTTAGACCGCCTGCAATGGCTGGAGCGCAACACCGATGAGATCGACTGGTCAGCCGCCGTCGAGGGGTTCCCCACCGACGATCCGCTCGATGAATTCAAGGAGCTCGCCGAACGCCGCGACGTGGCTGCGGGCGAGATGGTCGATATCTTCGTCCACCTGTTGTCGAGCAAGACCTACCACACCTGGGAGGCCATCATTCGCAAGGAACAGGGCCTCAGCTTGACCACCGGGCAACAGGCTCTGATCCGTGGGCTGCTCTCGTTCTCCGAGGACGATGAGGGGCCGATCCTGTACCTCGACGGTCTCGCGCGACCCGCTCACCCCTGGTACGAGACACTCCAGTTCATCGCGGCGAAGTTCGTGAGGCAACCGAGCGAGATGGAGAGCTTCGAGGTCGAGGAATGGGACGAGCTCTGCGAGGCGGTGGCAACGTTTGGCCGCGGTCTCTCCGTGCCGCCCGGGATCGATGATCCGATGGACACTGTTTCGCCCGACATCCGTCGCCGCATCGCGATGCAGTGTTGCGTCGAGCCGCTGATCGGAGCCGGCCGTTGGGGCAATCTGGGGTTGTCGGACCCATACTCTGAGTGGCGCATCGAAGCCCTGGTTGAGGAACTCGAGAGATCAGGCGATATCGTCCGGCACTTCGAGCTGACGCCGGCGACCGTGAACCGCTTCGTCGAAATCTCTCCAGCAGACGCGGAGTTTCTAGCTGCGGAGCTGGTTCGGCGGCTCAGCATGCCCGGCGTCGACGCACCGATCGCGGACCACCTCGGCTCACGACCGTCTGCGCCTGAGCCAGAGATGGGAGAATGACGAGCTGCTATGGCAGCCGCCAGCTGTGTTGCCGATCGAGGAGGCGCTCGGCTGCTTCGAACAGATTGAAGCTGTCGGGGCGCCAGTCGCCAAGCCACTCGCGGCGATCGGCGAGGTGCTCGCGGTCGTCGCTGTCGAGGAGCATCGCGCCATACGCGACGCGACAGCACTCGTCGTAGCCAGGCAACCCGCCGGCGTCCTCCGGGGGAAAGGCGCGGGCGCCGCCGAGGATGCGGCGCTGGTCGTCCTCCGCGAGGGTGCGTCGAGCGAGCACACGAATCTGGTGTTCCCATTCGTCCCCAAGGTCGTAGATGTACGTACAGCTGTCGTGGTGCTCGAAGTGAGCCGCGAGCTCGACGTCCGGCGCCAGCGGGGCCTCGCCCTCGGGCTCGTAGGGGCAGTCGGCGATCGTCTCCGACCATCCCGCGCTTCCGTGGAACAGAAACAGGTGTGCGTCGTCCCATCCACAAGCTTTCTGGATCGCATCGTGGAGGTCGAGGAACGTCGAGTCCGCCTGGATGAGGAGCGTTCGCCAGACGGGAGGCGCAACATCGGCGAGCCGCACCTCGATCTCGTAGTGCGTGAAGCCGAGCTCGTCGCGCGGCGTGCGGCGAAGCGCGGGCGTCAAAAAGACGGCGTCGGAGAGGGACGCACGGCCCTGCTTCTGCTTTGTTCCGCCGCCCTGAACAGCGACGAGGATGCGCGGATCGCCGCGGAGGTCGTCGGGAACCGTAACTCGGATCGAGGGACCGTCGCCGCACTCGAGCTCCAGCTCACCGTCTCCGCGCAGGGTGAACCGGGGCCAGGGACCGATCCGAGATGCGAGCCGCCGCGCGTCAGCCTGCCGTCCTTTGAGGACCAAGGTGGCCATCTGGCGCGGCCACCTCGCGACGTAGGCGCGCGACGGTTGGCCGACCGCATGCGCCCAAGCATGCTGGAACGACTCGTCGAACGTGGCCCACATCGCCACGAACTCCACACCTGCGGTGTGCTGAACGAACTCGCTCGTCGGGGTCGACCACGCGTGTTCGGTGGGCCAGCCGTCCGGCGTGAACCCGATCGACGCGCGCGGAATGGGTGTGATCGGTTGAGCGAGCCGGCGCGTGGGCTCCAGGATCCGAGTGGCGATCGCACGGGCGCTCTCGAGGCTGCGCAGCCCACGGAGTTCCTCGCCCGTCGACGGCGCCTGCTCCACGAGGCGCGCGGCGCGTTGACGCGCTTCGGCGATTTCGGGCCGCATCTCGTAGGCCTCGAGTCTTTCGAGCGTCTCGGCGTGCTCGTGCAGATACGGGGCGATCAGCCGCCGAAGGCGGTTGCACCGCTGCTCGCGCAGAAGCGAGTAGGTAAACCAGGCGAGCGCCTCGATCGGCTCATCGCCCTCCGCGCACGCCAGGGCAACGACCAGCGACCAGCGGTCGTCGAGCTGTAGCGCGTCGATCGCCGCGCACCGCGCCTCGTCCCACTCCTCGCGGCAGAGGTGGATGGCCGCACGGACCCCCGCAGTGCGGTCCTCCCCGTGCCCGCGCGCTTCGTCGCACAATACGAGTGCCGCATCATAGTCGCCGCGCGACGCATGGCACTCGGCGAGCGCAGTCGTCGCCTCGATCCAGGGCCTTGCGCGGTGCGTGGCCAGGTATTGCCCGCGTGGAAGCCCGGGGGGCAAGCGGCCAAGTGTGACGCGCCGGGCCTGCTCGAGGTACTCCATCGCGCGGGTTGTCTGACCCTGTTGGATGCACAGCTCGCCCAATGACAGATACGACTGGGGCGCGTCCGGATAGCAGTCGTTCATCAGCCTCAACGCCTGCTCGGCCGCGGCATCTTCGCCGCGTAGCCGCATCGCCACGCTGTACACCTCGAGCACGCCAGGCGCGGTCACCGCCCCGAATGCGGCCCGCCACCCAAACGGGTCCGGTTCGCGTTCGTCGACCGCCCAGCGGAGGAGATCGCTCACGACCTCGAGCCGCGCGAGGCACCCTTCGTCCGGGACCTCTTCGACGAGCGCTCGAACGAACTCGACCGTCGCGCGTGAAAGCCGGTCGCCCGGCGCTGGCGTAGCCGTTGACTCGGGGAGCTCCGCACGGAGTTCGCCGATCTCGGCTCGGATCCTCTCCCAGTCGAACTGCAGGCTCGGATAGCTGCACTCCATCAAACGCCGAAACTCTCCGAAGAGGCCCTCGGCCTCCGGATCACGCGCCACGATGGCATCCGCCTCGGCGCGGGTTCGGATGGAGTGGAGCAGGTGTTGCTTCACCTTCTGCGTCTCCGCGTCCCGAAAGCCCTGCAGGATCGCGATCTGGTTTCCTCGTCTCCTCACGAACGGCATCGTGCCTCCTCTTTTGGATTACACCGGTGAGATAGCCGAGATCGCGATGTTGTGCAAGATCAAGATTCATGCACAACGCCAGAATCCAAAATGCAGATGACGACGGGCGTTGGCATTGCTAGCTTCGGCGCTCACGTGACTCAGGAGTGAGAATGGCCGCCATCGCTTCCCCATTTTTCATTGATCTGGACGGGCTTCGCCTCATCGCGTCGGACCCGATCATCAAGCGCGGCCTGGCCTACTTCGAGGAGAACCGCGTCATCGAGGTGGAAGCCTCGGAGGACCGACTCTGGGCCCAGGTCGTGGGTTCCGATCCGGGGGCGCCGTACTGCGTGGAGATCGACCATGCCGACGGCGAGTTGTGGATCGACTGTGAGTGCCCGTTCGAGTGGGAGCCGGTCTGCAAGCATGCTGTGGCGGCGCTGCTCGCGTGGGGTGGCCGCCGACACCCAGCCGATGTGGGCTCAGCGGCGGACGAGGCAGTCTCGGAGAGGATCAAGCGCGGTCGACGCGAGGTCGAAGTCGTGCAGCTGGGCACGGATGTGTTCGGCACCTGGTCCGCACGCAGTGTGGCGTCGGCGCGGCCCACGGCACAGATGTGGTTCGTCGAGCTCCGCTCGCTCGACGAGAAGATCAACTTCTGCGATTGCCCGGACTTCGCCACGAACATGCTGGGGACGTGCAAACACGTCGAGGCGGTGCGCCACAAGGCGCGCAAGCTCAACGGCGGCGATGTGGCTGGCCCGCAACACAGCCACGTGTTCGAAGCCTGGGACGGCCCGGGTGCCGGGCGGGTTCGCCTCTGGGCACCCGATGGCGCTCGTGATCCAGAGCTGGACCCGTTCTTCGACGCCGATGGATACCTCCGGGAGCCGGTCGTGGAGACGTTCCACCGGCTCCGTCGGTTCAGCCGACAGCGCCCGGCATTGGTGGTGGGCGAGGATGCCGTCCGGCACGTGGACCGGCTCGCCGAGGACGCGCGGTGCCGGGAACGAGCGGCCGAGATCCACGCCGATATCGACCGCGCCTCAGGGCGAGTTGCGGGCGTGCGGGCACAGCTATACCCGTACCAGGTGGACGGCGTGGCGTTTCTGGCGGCCGCCGGCCGGGCGGTCCTCGCCGACGACATGGGGTTGGGGAAGACGCTGCAAGCGATCGCCGCCGCGAGCCTGCTCACGAGGCGCTCCGACGTCCGGCGCACGCTCGTGGTGTGCCCCGCTTCGCTGAAGCACCAGTGGGCGCGGGAGATCCGCAAGTTCACGGACTTCGATGTCGAGGTCGTCCAGGGCTCCGCGAGCGGAAGGCGAGCCCAGTACCAACGCCATGCGGCGTTCACGATCGTGAACTACGAGTTGGTGATTCGGGACTGGGAGGTCATCAACACGGACCTCGCCGCGGACTTGATCGTGCTCGATGAAGCGCAGCGCATCAAGAACTGGCGCACGAAGACGGCCGACGCGGTCAAGGCTCTGCAGTCGCGATATGCGTTCGTGCTCACGGGCACGCCGCTCGAGAATCGGCTGGAGGACCTCTACAGCGTGATGCAGGTTGTCGACCCGCGCGTCCTGGGGCCGTTGTGGCGGTACATGGCGGAGTTCCACATCACGGACGACCGCGGGAAGGTCGTTGGCTACCGAAACCTCACCGAGCTGCGACGCCGACTGGCGTCGGTCATGTTGCGGCGCGACCGCCGTGAGGTGCGCTCCCAGCTGCCGGCGCGAATCGACGCACGGCTCGATGTCGAGATGACGCCCCGGCAGAGGGCGCTGCACGACGCAGCCGTGGACAACGCGGGGTCGATCGCGCGCATCATGAAGAAACGCCCCCTCACGCCGGCCGAGGAGAAGCAGTTGATGGCGTCGCTGCAGTCGGCCCGGATGGCGGCGGATGGTGCGAACCTCGTCGACGAGGCGGAGACCGGGGTCCCGCCCAAGATCGCGGAGCTGCGACGACTTCTGGAGGACCTCGCCGTGGAGAGCGGGCGCAAGGTGGTGGTGTTCTCCGAGTGGCGGCGGATGACGCAGCAGGCCGTCGATGTCGCCACGGAGCTCGGCCTCGAACCGGTGTACCTCCACGGTGGTGTGCCGACGTCGAAGCGTGGCGACCTGCTGCTGCGCTTCGAGGAGGACCCCGCGGCACGGGTGTTCGTGAGCACCGACGCAGGCGGCGTGGGACTCAACCTCCAGAGCGCTTCGGTGCTGATCAACCTCGATATCCCGTGGAATCCGGCGGTCCTCGAACAGCGGATTGGGCGCGTTCATCGCCTGGGCCAGACGGAGTCGGTTCAGATCGTGAAGCTCGTGAGCGCGGGGTCCTACGAGGAGCGCGTGCTCGAGGTGGTCGCCTCGAAGCAGCTGCTCTTCGAGAATGTCATCTCGCCGGACGCCGAAGAGGACGTCGTCGGGGTCTCGAAGCGCACGCTCGAGATGCTCGCCGAGGCGCTCGACGCCAGCGACCCGATCCGTGGCGCCGTGGGTGACCGGGCGGAACCCGAGCCCGTCGAGTCGGCAGACCCGCCGATGCCGGCGGCTCGCGAGGAGACGCATCAAGTCGAGCTGGACCGTCGGATCGACGAGACGCTGAGCGAGCTCGAGCGCGCGCTGCCGGGGCGCATCCAGCGTGTGCTCGCGACGGCGGCGGGTCTGGTCCTCGTGGTGGACCACGTGGACGACATCGTCGAGGACCTCGTGGCTGAGGCCTCGAAGATCACACCATTCATTGCCCTCGACATGCGCAGCGCGCGGCAGCTGGCGCGGCTCGGCCCGTCGTCGCCGTTGGCAATGGCCACGGTGGTGTCGAGTCGGAACGTGGTCGAAGACGACTGGGTGATGAGGCGGCTCGATGCCGCAGAGACGCTGATGAATTCGGGCATGCACCGCGATGCCGTGCGCCTCGCCGCAGAGGCGATCCAGAGCGAGCTCTGCGTGTGTGCCGACGTGCCGCTGCGTGGGATTGCGCCCTCGGAATCGGTGGTGTGGCTTCACACCGACGTTGCGCCCAGGCTCGCGGCCCACGCCGAGATCGCGACCGCCACCCAGCTCTTCGCGCTGTCCGGAGCGAACGCCGAGGTCCCGGCGTCGCTCGCGTCGTCGCTGCTGGCTAGCGCGCGGCAACTGCAGTCGGTCCTGCGGGAGCAGTTCAGGGCCCGCACGGACGTCTGAACGGCCCAGAACTTCCGGGATCGGGAGCGCGCTCCGGCTTCGTAGGAGGTCAAACTCGGCGCTCGATCCGGCATGGACCATGCCGCTCGGAAAACGGTTTTACGGTGCCGAACATGTTGGCTATCATGGCGTTACGCATCAGATTCCTCTGGGGGGATTATGAAACGCATAGCCGTATTGTTCTTGGCCGCGGCGCTTTCCTGTGGCGGGTGTGACGACCCCGCGCCGGAGGACACCGAGCCGGTGACGCCGCTCGAAGTGTGTGGCACCGATGTCGACGAGGATGAGGACGGTCGGGTGTCGTGCGCGGATGACGACTGCCGGTTGTTTGCGGCGTGTGTCTTCGTGCCTGCTGACCCGGTCGATGTGGCGAGTGCGGTGCCGGTGACGGGCATCATGGGGTTCCATGAGCGGGTGCGGTTCCTGTTCGAGGGGCCGGACGCCATCCAGCGCGGCGTGGACGAGGGCGCGATCGAAGAGCGCAACGTGACCGTGGTCAGTGGGCGGGCGCGGGAACCGGGCGGCGCGCTGATCGACGCGGCCGCGGTGACCGTGGTTGGCCGAGCTAACCTGGGGCGGACCTATACACGCGACAACGGGGCGTTCGACATCGCGCTGAACGGCGGCGCCGACGTGGTGGTGCGGGTCGAGAAACCCGGGTACGTCCCGGTGATGCGGACGGTGCAT
>JBFIHF010000231.1:0-10320 GCA_041601915.1 Bradymonadaceae bacterium | reverse complement strand
TCGTCGAGCAGGATGTACAGCGGGATCGCCATCACGACCCCGGGAAACATCTGCGTGATGAGGAAGCTCGCCAGGCCGACCTTGCGCCCCGGGAACCGGAAGCGGCTGAACGAGTAGGCCGCCGTGCAGGCGAGCACGACGCCCACGACGGTGGTGATGCCGGCGATGACCAGCGAGTTGAAGAGCTGTCGCCAGAAGATCCCGTCGCTCATCGTGAAGATCGTCTCGAAGTTCTCGAACGAGACTTCGGTCGGCAGTGGGTTGCCGCTCATCGAGAACGCTTGACCGGGGGTCAGCGCCATCTTGACGACCCACAGCACCGGATAGAGTGCGGCCATACAGGCGAGCACCAGCACGGCGTGGGTTGCGGCGACGGTCAGCTTCTGCTTCATGTAGTTCGACTACCTCAGCCGGCTGCGGTACACCAGTCAGATGAAGAAAGTCATTCTGATGAGCTGTCTTCTGGCGGCGTGTCGCACGACATCGAGCGGCCCGCCCACCCGGCCAATCGACCCGATCGACCTTCCAGCGCAATGGCTGGTGTGGACGAGCGACGACACCGGTGCTCCCACGACGACCAGGATCGAGAGCGACGGAGCCGGTGGGTTTCGCGTGCTCGGCGAGGCCGCCGGGGCGTGGTTCGGCGTCCCCGAAGGCGAAGGTGCCAAGATCTGGAGCTATGAGCGGGAGACCGTTCAGACGAAGCAGACCGACTGCGACTGCGAGATGGCGGCGATGAACGCCAAAGAGCCCGCGGACTGTGCCGTGGCGGCCGAGTTCGACGTCGCGACGCTGCGGGGGTTTCCCAAGGGCAAGACCCTGAAACTGCCGCCGAACGGCACGTTCGATACCGAGACTCGGGAGATCTTCCCCGTCTTGGACGGCAGCGTGGGGCCGTACATCTTTGCGACGGTCTGCATGGAGCAGTACGCGTGCGGCGCCGCGCATGGCGACTCGCTGTGCGTGCAGTACATCCACGACCTGCGCACTGGCGGCGAGCTCGACCCCTACGATATGGCTGTTGCGCCATTGCGCGGGCCCGAGATGCTGCAGTTCGTACGCGAGGCGTACGAGGACGAACACGAAGCCGCGGAGCTGGCCGAGGAGGACGTCGCCTACACTTGGGTGGCGCCGCGCTACGAGAAGCAGCTCACGCCGCGCATGGAGGAGCAGTACACGGGCCCGGCTTGCTACGCCTGCTCGGACGGGCTGTGGGACTCGTACACCATCTCGTCGCGCCGCACGGTGGACGCGTTGCCGACGGTGGTCGCGGCGTGGCTCAAGGAGACGCCAGCCCCGCCCGCGGCGTTTGCCACGAGCACGCCCAGCCGGATCGGAGGTTGGTCACCGGTGCCGTCCGACGCCGCGCTGCGCCAGCAGTTGGATGGCGTCTTCGGAAAGTAAGCTCAGTCGTCGGTCTTGAGCTGGCCCGTCAGCGCGGAGTAGCCCAGCAGCACGAAGAAGATGAGCACGGCGTACGCTGCGGCGTATCCGTACTGCTCCTGCCGCATGAACGCCCACTTGTACGCCTCGGAGATCAGGATCTCGGTCGACCCGTCCGGTTCGCCGGCGGACACGAGGTAGATGATGTTGAACATGTTGAACGTCCACACGGTGCCCAGCACGATCGCGGGCACCAGCGCGGGGCGCAGCAGCGGAAACGTCACGTGGCGGAAGCGTTGCCATTTGCTTGCGCCGTCGACCTCGGCGGCCTCTTCGAGGTCGCGCGGAATGGCCTGAAGCGCGCCCAGCGTCACGACCATCATGAACGGAAATCCGAGCCACACGTTCGTCGCGAGGTTCGCGGCGAACGCCGTGGACCACTGGCTGAACCACGAGACCGGCTCGATGCCGAACCACGACAGGATGCCGTTGATCGCGCCGAACTGCTTGTGGAACATCCCCTTCCAGATCAGCGCGGTGATGTAGTTCGGCACCGCCCACGGGATGATGAGCAGCACGCGATAGATGCCGCGCAGTTTCAGGAACTCGTCGCGCAACAGCAACGCGAGGCCGAGCCCCAACCCGAGGTGCAGCGCCACGTTCGACGCGGTCCACAACACCGTCACGGCCAGCGTCGACCAGAAGCTCAGCGGGTCTGTGAGCCCGAAGTCCTGGCTGAGCAGGATCGAGACGAAGTTCTGCAGCCCGACGAACGTGAACTCGCCTTCGCGGTGCGCGAACAAACTGATCGCGGAGCCGACGACGAACGGTGTCACCACGAGCACCAGCATCGAGAGCATCGCCGGGGCGAGGTAGACGTAGGCCGGATAGTTCTTGCGCATCCGCGGCAGCAGGTTCGTGCCGCGATTGCTCCGAAACACGATCACACACAGCACGAACAGGAACAGCCCCACCACCAGTATTGTTGCGGTCGGCGAGGCCTCCGGAGGTGCAGGTCGCGTAAAGATCTCGATGCGTTTCTTGGCCGCCGCGAGGGCGACAGGCGCGGTGAGCGAGCCCCGCAGCACCTGGCGCATCGCGGTGTTCGCGGGCTCCCACACCGAGCGCATGCGCGGGTCGTTCGACATCGGCACCGCGGCGTCGAGTTGGCGGCGGAAGATCTGTAGCGACTCCAGCGCCGCCACGGCGGGATCGTCGTAGGCGGCGAGCGTCGCGACCGGCTGCGAGCCGACGGTCGCGCGCAGCGCCGCTGATTTCGGATTCGCAAGAAACGCTGCGAGCTCGGCGGCCGCTGCCGGCTGCTTGGTGGCGCTGGAGATGAACGCCGCGTCGACGGTCAGAAACGGCCGCGCCGGTTTGCCCGTCTCGCTCACCACGGGGAGCGGCGCCATTTTCCAGTTCACACCCTCGGCGATCTCGCCGATGAACCAGGGGCCCGAGATGACGAACGCCGCCTTGTGCGTGTTGAAGAGCTGCGAGACGAGGACGGCCGTTGCTTCCTCAGGTACCACGCGGTCTTCGAGCAGCAGTCGCTGGACAAACTCGACGGACGCGACGTTCGCGGGGTCGTCGAGCGCGAGCTTGCCGTCGGCGTCGAAGATGTGGCCGCCGAATCCGTAGAGCCAGGCGCCGTGCATGTAGAAGTTGGTCGCCTCGTAGGCGAGCCCGTACTCCTGGCGCTCGACATGCGTGAACGACTTGGCCGCGGCGATGAGCTCATCGGTCGTCGTCGGCACCGCCTGGACGCGGTCGGCGTCGTAGAACAGCACGACGCTCTTGTAGGCGAGCGGGATGCCGTAGGTGGTCCCGTCGATCGTGAGCGCTTCGACGGTGGTGGGGTGGAACGCGCTCCAGTCGGCCTGTGGCGCGGCGAGCATGCCCGAACGCACCCAATCACCGGCGCGCTCGTGGGCGGCGATGAACACATCGGGCCCATGGCCGCGCGGGATCGCGCTGGTCAGCTTCGAGGTGTAGGCATCGTACGGCAGCGCCAACAAGTCGACGCGGGTCTCGCTGTGCTCGGCGTTCCACTGCTCGACCAGCAGCTTCAGCGCCGCTTCTTCGGTGCCGCGATAGGTGTGCCAGAGCTTGAGCGCCTCCGCGGACGCGGAGGCGGGCAGCAACACGAGCAAGGCAAAGCAGAGAATACGCAGCATCCGTGCGTGTTACCTGCATTTACGGCGAAGCGAAAGTCACATGCTGCCGTTGTTGGCGTCCGTGCCGGGGAACGCGCCGACTTCGGCGACGAACTCTTCGGTGTGGCCGGCACCACCGGCGGCGTTGGGGTAGGTCACGCTGAACCGGCAGTTGCCGAATTCATTCCCCGTCACCGACACCCAACCGGTGAGATCGAGCGCTTCACTGGAATCACCGTCCAACGGTGGCGTCGCACTCACCGTGCAGATGTTCTCGGTCGACGTTCGCGCCTGGGTCTCTTCTTCGGACTGGCACACCCGATCGCCGCCCACAGTGGGCCAGAAGTGGAAGTACTTGGTCTCGCCGACGTGCAGCTTCAAGGCCGCGGGGTCGGTGTTGATGCCGTCGATGTCGCCGGGCGAGACGATGTCGAGGTCGATCGAAGCATCGTCGATCGTCGACGTGATCGTGGCGCGCCCCGGCGTCGTCCCGATATTGAAGTGAAAGTTGGCCTGGTCGGTGGTGGTGCGGTTCAGCACGAGTTCGGCGTCACCGGACAGTTCGATCGGGAAGTAGCCGTAGCCGATCACGTTCTGGCCGTTCTTCTTCTTCATGTCGAAGCTGACCAGCGCGCCGTCCGTGCCGATCAGGTACTTCGCCGGCTCCGCGTTGCCCGTGCACGAGTGCCGAAGCTCGAGGACCTCCGGTATCGCGGCGAGCATGTTGATGGAGTCGCGGAGGACTTCGCCGCTGGGCACCTTGGCGGAGACTTCGACGAGGACCGCGCCCTCGCCTTTGGCCTCGAGGATCACGCGGTTCGAGGAGAACGTCTCGACGCTGATCACGGAGTTGTCATCGGTCGACGCGTCTTGGACGTCGACCTCGAGCCGGGTGCCCGTCTCGAGGACCCTCAGCTCCAGCTTCGCGCCGACCGCGATCGGCTTGTTGAAGTTTCGCACGTCGTCATCGGCGGTGTAGCTGAAGTCGAGGTTCCCCTCGTTGCCGGTCGTCGTCGAGGTGCAACCGATCGCCAGGTACAAGCCGGCGAGGGCGAAGCTGCTGCCAAAAAATCCGCTCGATTTCGTCATCATCTCGGTCTCCTCGTGTGCAATCTACTCGGGGCCAAACTCTAGTCTTGCGGCCACGGATCCGGCGGTGCGCCGACCGACTCTCGAGCGCCGGTGCGCTCGATGATCGTGATCAGCTGACGCATCGTGGTGAGGTCGTCTTCAATGTCGGGGTCCGGGTTCGTCACGAGCCATCCTTCCACGCGCTCGGCGAGCGGCAACAAAATGTTGAGTGCCGCGTTCGATGCTCCGCTGTTCGCGCGCTCGATCGCCATCTCAAACCCGACGAAGATGTTCAGTGCGACGAACGACTTCTCCACGGCGGCGTTCTCGAAGTTGCCATCCACGGGGGTTTCGCCCGGTTTGAGGGAGTTGGTCACGGTCACGCGTTGGTCAACGGACACCGCGGACTGCGGGATGTCGTAGGTCATCGACAGCTCGCCGGCCGGCGCGTTGGGGCCGATTTCGTCGGCCATCGACGTGCTGGACGTTGGGATGAGCTCGATGAGCATCACGCCGCCGCCACCGCGTCGCGCGCCGCCGGGATCGATGTCGTCGATCGACTCGCGGCTCGCCATGAAGAGGCTCGGGATCTCGACCGTGGCCCCCTCGACGTCTCCGGTCCACAGGCGCGTCCCGTACAGGGCGCGGAACGAGTAGCCTGGCGCGACGTCGAACTCGATCTTCACATTCTCGGCCAACGGCACGAGGAACGTCTTGATCTCTTCGGAGAAGACTTCTTCGACCGCCGCGACATCCTCGAGGAAGTAGAAGTTGCCAGAGCCGGCTTCAGACAGGCTGCGCATCAGCTCGATGTCGAACTCGGTGCCGACGCCGATCGTCGTGATGCCAATGCCATCTTCGGCGTAGCTCTTGCCGAGGTTCACGATGCGCGCGGTGTCCGTGATGCCAGCGGTCGCGGCACCGTCGGAGAGCATGATGACGCGATTCTGGCGGCTGCCGTCACGGCGAGCTTCCACGATATCCAGTGCGCGCTCGAGACCGGCGTAGATGTTGGTGCCGCCGCTGGCGCGGAGCTCCTCGATCGCGCCGAGCAGAAGCGCCCGATCCGGGTCGGTCTCCGGAGTGGAGTCGACGACGAGTTCGGCGTGGTCGGAGTACGTGACCAGGGTGATGGTGTCTTTGACATCGGCCGCACCGGCCAACGCGCGTAGCCCGTCACGCACGGCTTCCATCGGCGCCCCCATCATCGAGCCGGAGACGTCGACGGCGAGCCCCATGTTGAGGGGCGGCCGCTCGAACTCGTCGGGGGTGCGGGGCGTGTTGAAGCCGACGACCGCGACGGTGCAGTTGTTGCCGTTCAGCATGTTGCCACGCACGCCGAGCAGGCCATGCACACAGACGTCGTCGCCGCAGTCTGGCGCGGGCAGCTCGATCTTGTGTTCGTTGAAGAAGCCGACCGCATCCAGCGTGTTCGGTGCGGGGAGCTCCCCGCCTTCGATGATGCCGCGAAAGCGCCCAAAGTCCTGGGCCCCGGACTGGCCGACGCCCGTGTTGCCCCGCGGTTCGGCGCCGTAGCCATCGGCCGACGATTCGCCGCTGTCGGCGCAGCCAACGAGGGGCATCGCGGAAACGCTCAGCGCCAGAGTAAGGGTCAAAAGTCGAGTCAGCATCATCGTCCTCCACTAGGCCGCACAATCACGGCTTCCAAATATCCAAGTTGATCGGCCACCGGGGTGGCAAAACTGCTCTCCGGTCCCACAGCGCACGTGGTGTCCACGACGGGTCGAGCTTCTGCGCGCACGATATGAATCTCGCGCGGCTGCACGTCACCGACGGAAATGCTCTCGCCGGCTCGAAGGGTCTCATCGTACGAGGTCAGGTCGACCTGCACGGGCAGCGCCATCTGGCCGCAATCGCCTTCGCGCGGCTCACATCCGTCGACGGTCACGAACCGATAGTCGAAGTCCGCTTCCGCCGGCAGTCCGTAGCCGCGCACGATGTAGATCGTGTCCAGCGAGGTCGTTTCGCCAAGAGTGAAGACCGAGATCTCGAGGGATTGAAAACCGCCGGCTGCGCGGGTGCGGTCATTGCGGACCGCGATGACGACGCGCTTGGGGCGGTCGGCCTCGGGCACGATGCTGCGAATCGACGCGATGGGGGCGCAGAGCCACCACGCATCGGGCTGGGATTCGTCGTCGAATTCGGGGGTCGTGCTCAGCAAGATTTCGTGGCATCCGTCGCGGCCTTCGCGCACATCGACCGCGTAGAGTTCGCCGCCAGGCGGGGGCTCCCATGCGAGGCCGTCGGCCGCGGTCGGGGCCACGCATTGCTCCGGCTCGTTTCGAATCGTGCCTTGGATCGCGTTGGAGCGCGGGAAGTGCAGCGGCTCGGTGTGCTGCGACCGCCAGAAGTAACGGGCGTCGGTCGGGATCGTCGCCAGGGGCGCGAGAAACTCGTCGCCGCACAGGTCGGCGCGATCACCGCAATCTCCGCGCTGTCGCCATTCGTGCATCTCCGCTTCGGGAGACCGGGAGTAGTCCGCGTCGAGGACCAGCGTCTGTCCGTCGGCTGGGATCTCCCGCGGGACGTCGGCGTCAAACGCATAGCTCTTGGTGGGGAGGTCGCTCTGCCACATCACGAGTACGTCCGGTGTGGTGTCGGACTCCACTAGCGCGACCGCGCACGTATTGCCTCCGCCGCCGTTGATCGGGATCTCCTGGCCGGACTGCACGAACCAGCTCTCCGGTGGATTGAAGGCGCCATCGGCGAGGTAGGCGTTCGGATCGGCCTGCACGAGCTCGCAATTGAGGCGGATGCCGTCTCGCAGGGAGCGAATGCGCAGGATCTGCAGCTCGTTAGTCTTGTTCAGGATCGAGACCTGAGACCATTGGGTGACTTGCCCGCACTCCTCGCAAGGGCTGCTGGTGGCCATGCTCGCCAGAGCACCGACGGTGACGGCCGCCGCCTCGAGCGCCCGACGCCTGCGCTGCACGTGGGTGGTCATCATGAGTGGTTCGAAGAACGCGAGTCCGATCGGGATCGCGAGCAGCGCCACAAGGTCGGTGGGATCGACGGTGGTGGCGAACGGGACGACGAGCGAGATGAGTCGGTCAAACCCGGCCGCGATCGTTGGGGACACGTTGATCGTCGCGAACACCGCGGCGACGGCGCCGCCGGTGAGCCAGAGGCCGCGCCGCGTACGCACACCGATGAGGGTGGCGAGCAACACGGGGAACAGAAACAGTCCCGCGACATCGCTGAGCTTGCCGGCCAACGGCTCTAGCAGTGCGGCCGGCTTGATCACGTGGTCGTTCACGAGCAGCACGAACACGGCGAGGATCCAGGCCGGGTGTGTCACCGCTCGGGCGGTCGCGACGGGCCGCGGGTCCTGCCAAATTTGGGATATCCAGTTCGCCATTTTTCTCGGTCTCGATCGGTGCGACGGTGCGGACTCATGCTTGAACAATGGGCCATTGCACAAGCGATGCCAGCGCGTCGCAACATCCTGTAACGTAGATTCTGCGTGCAGTTTCGGGGATTCGACGCCGCAAATCAACACGGGGTGGATGAGGCATCAACCGCCGATCGGCTAAGCGCTACTCCGCCGGAGCCCCGGAGCCCCGTCGCCTAGCGCGCCGCTTCGACCTGCAGCAGGACGAAGTCGTCGACAAACGCGTCGTAGATCGCGTCGTCTTCGATGCGAAGGATCGTCTCGTCGTTGTTGCGCAGCGCGTTGGTCGTCCAGTTGTGCGATCCCGTGAAGACCACTTTTCTGGGGGCCGCGGAGCCTTCATAGATGCCGTTCCAGATCCAGTACTTGGAATGCACGTTCCAGCCGTCTTCGGTCGCGACGTACTGCAGAAACGGGACGCCGCCCGTGCGCAGTTTGTCGATGACGACCGCCGGCGGGGCGTCTTCGTCGCCGCGCAACACCAGCTCGACGGAGCAGCCCGCCTGCTTCATTTCGACGAGGCGTTCGGGCAGCCCCGTGCGGTTGCCGCCGAACAAGCTCATCGCCACGCGAAGCTCCCCGCCGGGGCACTCCATGTTGCCGAGCTCCTCGAGCACGGTGTCGCCGGTTTTTCGCGGTGACAGGTAGATGCGCGTCGAGGTGTCGCCGTCGAGCCGCTGGTAATAGTCGGGATCGCGCACCTGTGCGTGCTGGTCCGACCAGTACGCCATGTAGTGCTCGTACAGAGCGAAGTCTCCGCGCAGCACGATGGTGTTGTTGTGGAGGGAGCGCTCGCGCACCATGTTGGATGACGACTGCATCACCACCTGGGTCGATCCGTCGGCGAGGGCCTCGAACACCGCGAACTTGTTGTGATTGATGTTGGAGCCGACGCAGCCGCCCCGGCGCTCGTCGCCACAGATCGTCAACGCGCTGCCGAGGCTGTCCTTGAGCGAGCGGATGACCGGTTCGAGGTTCTCGTTGGCGGCGCCTTTGTCGATGTCGAGGATCAGCTGGACGTCGACGCCTCGCTTCAGGGTTCGAGCGAACGCTTCCGCGACCGTCGGTCGACTGATCCGAAAGATGCTGACGCGGACCGTGGACCCCGGCACCGCGCAGTCGAGCAGTCCGACGAGTGTGCGCTCGTGGATAAAATCATCGCCACCGTCGGGGGGCCGTCGCGAAAAGAACGCGGCCGTCTGTTGCCCGGTTCCGGGGCACGTCACGTCGTCGATGCGGACGTTCTCCCCCTCCGGGGTGCCCGCGTTCTGCGCGGGGTCGGACTCGATCGAGGCGTTCGCACCGATGCATGCGGTGAGCGTGAGCAGCAGGGAGAGGAGGGCGAAGCGAGTGAAGTGGTTCAAACGTCACGACTCCTGCGCAGTAGAAGACCATCGTATCGAGCGCATTGCCGGTGAGCAATCGATGATCGATGGCGCGGGAAGATCTGGGTACACCCGGGGCGTTACAGCCCCGTACTTGGCCAATGCGGCGCCCCGTTGTACAAAAGCACTCGATGACCGAAGACCTCGATTCCACATCTGAGGCATCCGACGATCTGCCGGATGCCGACCGCGACGACGACGGCCCCCACGCCGAGCCGGACGAGTCCGTGGCGACGGAGCCGATCGCGGTGCGTGCCGGCCGTGAACTGACGGCGCTCGAAGCGGTGCTGCGCAAGACGCGTCGCCGGATGCGCGCGCCGCTGCTGGTGGAGGGGTTTGCGTGGCTGATCGCGACCGCCGGTGCCGTGCTCGGCACCGCGCAGTTTCTAGGTTTGGCGTTGGGACCGCGGGGTCCGTCCGTGATGAGGATCGCGCTCGCGGTGGGCCTTGGCGCAACGGCGCTGGGCGGAGTGCTTGCGCTGATTGGTTACGTGCGGAGCGCCCCGTCGATCGATGCGGTGGCGCGCCACCTTCAGCGGCAAGTTGCGGAGTTTCGCAGTGATCTGGTCGCGGCGCTGCAGTTCGGGCGAGCACTGCGTGATGGCGTCGACGGTCAAACCCAGGGATGGAGTCCCGAGCTCGCCTACGCGCATCTGCGCCGTACGACGCGCGCGGTTCTGGGCCGCGTCGACGGTGGCGGAACGCTCGGTGGGCTGGTCGAGCCACGGTCGCTGACGCCGACGCTGCTCGCGATCGGTGGGTGCCTCGCGTTACTGCTCGCTCCGATGCCCTTCGTGGGCGGAAAGCTCGGCAAGCTGTGGACGGCGGCGGTGTTCGCTCCGATCTCAAAGGTGTCCGACAAACCGGATCAGCGCCCGCTGGTCGGCGACATCGATCTCGTGTTCAGCTATCC
>JBFIHF010000230.1:0-10322 GCA_041601915.1 Bradymonadaceae bacterium | reverse complement strand
GCTGCCTCGGCGCGGGGCGCCATCGTGAGGTCGGGATCGTCTTCGACGATCGGGACCTCCATGATCGCGGTGTTGCGGAACGCGATCGACTCGGCGGTCACGTTCACGGTGCCCTTGGCGATCGTCTGGTTCGGCCGAATCGGGCTTCCGTCATCGGCCATCAGCACGAATCGTAGCGTCGCGCGACCGTCTTCGATCCCGGTGGAGCACGATCCGGCCGCGGCGGTGAAGCCGGGCGTCTCGATGCCCTGGAATTCGCGTTGGGAGAAACTAATGAGCGCGACCGTATCACAAGACGTCGCGCCCACTGTCAACAGGCAGGCGAACGCGGCAAGCCCCCACGATCGCACGGGTCGAACTGCAGTCATGAATCGTACCTCAATTGCACTGTGCTAAAGACTCCATGACCGCGGCTAATCAAGCCAGTGAAAGGCATTTTGAGGACGTGCCGCGGGCGGAACTTTCTACCCGAACGAGCGCGGGTTTGCAACGTCGCCCGGCCTGCGCTGCGAAATCAGAACCCACAGCAGCGCCATGCACATCGAACACGATCACCCGAACAGTGGTTTGGGCTGCTCCGCGACGCGCTCCTTGAGTGCCTGATCGGTGCGCAGAATTTCGAGATAGTCCGGCATCGTCGCGTCCACGCTGCGCGCCACGACCTCCGTTCGAGGGGCCAAGGCGCGGACCCGGGTCACGAAGCGATCGGCGAACTGCGGAGGAAGGGGCGCGAAGTCGACGCCGTCCGCGGCTGCTTCGAGGCGATCGACGGCGTCCGAACCGATCACACGGCGGCGCAGCAGGTCCTGGAAGCTGTTCGCGAACTCGACCAGCCCGTAGTCGTCGCGCTCGATCATCCCCGCCGCCACGCCTACGACCCCGCTCAGAGGCAGGATCCCGTCACTCCACAGCACGATCGCGGCCTGGAAGTAATTGACGATCGGGACGACCCGCGCCCCGAAAGGAAGGAAGCGGCCGGGGGCGGTGTGCCCTTCGAGATTGATGAAGACGCGCCCCACGGTCGCGCTCTGTTCGACGCTCGCGGCGAGGGCCAAGATCCGCTGCATCGGCGAGGCATAGACTTCGGCTTCCACCAGGATCGCGCGCAGCAGCTCGGCATCGATGCGGCCCGACGCGATGTCGGCGTAGAGCGAGTAGATGAAGGCGTCCATCTCGGCGTCGTCGCCGAACAGCGTCTCCGGGGCCAGCGACGTGAGCTGGCGAGCGTCGAGCAGCGCGGACAGCTTGTAGCCGACCTGGCCCTTCACCGCGCGGAATCGCCCCTTGAGGATGTTTTGCACGATCGGTTTGAGGACCAGTAGGTCCGGGGTGATCCCATCGAGGTCGAACTTTCTCAGCAGCCGATCGCGCATCTGGGTCGGCGAGCCGGACACGAACGTGACGACGACTCGTTCGTTGTCACGATCCCGGCAGAGTTCGCGCAGCAAGGCGACGGCGCCGGGCACGTTCGCCTTGTCCTCGGGCTTCTGAAACGCCGTGCGGATCAGCCCTCGCCACGTCTCGAACTCGGTCTTGATGTAGGTCTTGTCGAGGTCCCATCGGTAGATGTGGACGACCTCGCGCTCGTCGGTGGACCGTGTGTTCATGACGCCGTGGCTGCGATGCGGGCCGGAAGTTCACCCCGCACGCTCTTTGCCGCGAGCTTGATCGCGTTGGAGATCGCGCGCGGACTCGATCGAGGATCCGCGAGGATCACGACCTTGTCGAACCCCAAAAGCGGGGCGCCGCCATACTCTTCGAAATCGACGGCGCGTCGAATCTTGCGCAGGCCGGGCGACAGCAGTCGCAAACCCATGCGGTAGGCCAGCTTGCGGTTGTAGGCGTTCTCGGCCATCTCGAAGGCGGCGTCCGCGAAACCCTCGATCAACTTGATCGCCAGATCGCCGGCGAAGCCATCGCAAACGATCACGTCGATCCCGCCGCGCGGGATCTGATCGCCTTCCACCGTCCCGCGGAAATCCAAGTCCAGCTCCCCTAGAAGTTTGGCCGCTTCGACGACCTCGGGCGGGCCAACGGTCCGATCGGTGGAGACCGACAACAGTGCGATCGACGGTCGCTCACTGCCCGTCACGACCTTCGCGTAGGCCACCCCCATCATCGTGAACTGCACGAGATCTTCGGCGGTGGCTCGCAACGATGCGCCGGCATCGAGCAACAGGCTGATGCGCTCGCGCCCCGTGGCGTTCCAGGTGGGATAGACGGCCGCGAGTGCAGCGCGGCGCACGCCGGGCAGCATCTGAAACGCCGCCCGGGCTTTCTTGACGACGTCGCCGGGCTGGCCCGCCGACACCAGCGCGTCCGCCTCGCCGGCGCCCACGAGCTCGCACGCGCGCGTCACCGCGTCGTCGGCCGGGACCACCGCGATGCGCTCCGGGTTGTGGCGGGTCTTGACCAGTTGTTCGGCGATCCGCTCTTCGTGCCCCACCAGCGCGTAGTAGACGTGGTCCGCCCGAGCCCGAGAGAGCTCGCCGACGGCTTCGACGACGGCCGCGGGAGCGCCGTAGCCGCCCGAGGCGTCGATCGCGATGGTGATGGAGTCGGACATTCGAAGAATGTGTGTATCCCGAGCGCGCCCAAACCTCAATCCGGCTCGACCCGGGGGCCGTCGGGGCAAAAATCAAAAAGGCGCCCGCAAATGCGAGCGCCTTTCTGATGGGTAGGGGCGGAATTGAACCGCCGACACCGGCCTTTTCAGGGCCGTGCTCTACCGACTGAGCTACCTACCCGTCGAGAGTCGGGGTTTATAAATTCGGCGACCCCCAGTGTCAACCTCCCAACACTGCGACGATGAAGTTCCATGCCCGAAGCCTGAATGTTTCCCCGTTTTTCGAAACTCGATGTGGTGCTCGGCATCGTGGAGTCGACGTGGAGGCTCGCGCGCGAGGTGCGCGGGCGGAAGCGGGAGGAGACCATGTCTGCCCATCACACCTGTCGCACATCGTTTCCACTCATCGTGTTCATGGCTGCCGCACTCGCATCCACCGCGTGTCGTATGTCGAGCACCGAGTTCCGCAATGGCGAGAACTCCGGCTTTCAGCTCGACGCCGACATCAACCCCGATCCCACGACGGTCGGCGGTGAGGATGCGGGCGCTGGACTCGATCTGCGCGGACCCGGGGTCAATGAAGCGACCTGGGTCCCGACGCCGGGCGACTTCGTGCTCGTCGACCACCAAACGGGATCGCTCTGGAACGTGCGGGGCGAGGCCTTCGCCGGTCCACTGGCCGGCCATCAGCTCGCACAGATCCCCGCGTTCAACTCGTTCTGGTTCGCATGGTCGGTGTTCTACCACGGCTCCGAGCTGTGGTCCGAAGAGCAGCCCAACCAGACCGCACCCCTGCAGCCCGACAGGCAGTGTCTGGTGCCGTGTGATGAGATCCGACTCGCGTGTGGCGGCGGTAAAGACTGCATCCCCGCCCTGGATTTCGACGGACGCGACGGCCGCCCCGTCGCGAAGATGGTCGCGGCCGACGAGGCAGGGTACCTCGACCCCAGTGCGTTCGTATTCGGCGTCGCGATCGACGGCGAGGCACGCGCCTACCCCCACAACATCTTCTGGTGGCATGAGATCTACAACGACCGCATCGGCGAGACCGAGTTCAGCGTGACGTTTTGCCCGCTGACCGGATCCGGCATGGTGTTCGCGGGACGCCACGATGGGGGGGCCGTCGACTTCGGAGTGTCTGGGAACCTCTATAACTCGAATCTCGTGATGTTCGACCGGCAGAGCGACACGCTGTGGAGCCAGATGATCTACACCGCGATCTCGGGCGATCGGATCGGCGAGCGCCTCACATTGCTGCCGGTGGTCGAGACGACTTGGGCGCGCTGGACGCAGATGTACCCCGACACGCTGGTCGCCTCGAACGACACGGGCTACTCGCGCAGCTACGACTCGTACCCGTATGGCAGCTACCGCACCGATCACAGCAACACGTTTCGCGATACGAACCCGAGCCCGGACCCGCGCTACCCCAACAAGTCACGGGTCCTCGGGCTGCCGACCGCGTCTCCCCGCGCCTATGCGATGGCCGAGATGCACGAGCTTGGCGACCGCGTCGTCATCAACGACACCTACGACGATCGCAGCATCGTGGTCCTGTACGAACACCAACACCGGATGGCGATCCCGTTCTGGGCCGAGGTCGACGGACATCGCCTGACGTTCCGGGGCTCGAGAGCGCCATGATTCGAGCCGTCTTGGTTGCCGCGTTCGTGCTGCTGCCCGCCACGGCGGCAGCGGACGGGTTCGTGGGGCCTCCCGGACAACTCTGGGCCAAGGTGGAGTACAGCGCGTGGGGGGCCGACAAGAAGTTCGCGGGCGTGTTCGACCGTTCCGCATCGAGCGGGATCGACCCCGGCGACCGAATCGACTTCGACCGCTCGACCGGCGGCAGGCTCCAGACGCAGAGCCTCGCGCTGACCGCCGTCTTCGTGCCGATCCGCGGTCTTGAGACCGGAATCTACTTTCCGTTCTACCAGCGCGTGGAGTTTTCGGACGCCGCACGCCGATCGGTCAGCGCAGGTACCGGAGACCTGCGACCGTGGGTCGCGCTGCAACTCACACCGCCCGAGTGGAACGTCGGCACGTCGATTTCGGTCCACGCGAAGATCCCCCTGACCGCGCTGCCCGCGGAGCTGGAGACGATTCCGCTCAGCGAAGGCCAGCTCGATCTCGCGATCGGCCACGAGACAACCTGGTGGGCGGTACCGCAGTTGGGCCTGTCACTGAGCACCATGTTCCGTCGCCGATTTCCGTTCGTCGACGGCGACCGACGGCTCGTACCGGGGGACGAGGTGGAACTTGGCCTGCGCGCCGATATCGGGGCGACGCCGTGGCTGTGGTTCAAGATCGGGCTCGACGGCCTGTGGAGTACGGGGTCGCTCGATCTCAGCGGCACCGGCGCGGCGACGCTGCGGGAACGCCGCCAGGTCCAGAATGCCCTCGCGGGCATCTACCTGAATTGGGGCTACTGGTTGCCGGGCCAGCTGTCGGGACTCGCGCTCGACGCGAGCACGTCCTACGCCCTGAATGGTCGTGATTACCCCGCAGGGGTCACATGGCGTGCCGGGCTCGCCTGGTCCGCGCGCATGTACGATCCCCCTCGCGGGACGCGTCCGTGACTTTCAGAACCAGACGTGCGTGATCAGCAACAGCTCGCCGACGTCCGAGGGTACGATCGAGGTGAACGGGCTCTGGTTGCTGTAGTTCAGCCGATACAGCAACTCGAGGTCCACGTACGTGTACGGATGGACGTTGGTGCCCAGCGTGATGCGATGTTTGAAGTCGTCGGCGAATTGGGTCGCATCGGCGTAGTCGTACTTGAACTTACCGTACACGCCGCGTGTGAATCGGTAGTTGATCTCGTGGTGCGCGACCCAGCCCGTGGTCGGCTCCTCCTCCGATCCCGGGATCGTCGTGCGTCGCAGGTCGATCTCGCCGTAGTAGGCCAATGGGTTATAGTTGATCGCCCAGTTGAGCCCGCCGGTCAGCTGACGTGGCCCGTCGTCGAAACTCTCGTCTTCCACCGGCTGACCCTTGAGATCGGCGTAGTGGAAACTCCCACCGATCTGCCAACCGAGGTCGCGCCAGCCGATGTTCATCGTTGTGCCCACGCCGCGCGGCAGGCGCTCGCCGGGCCACGCATCGAGGCCTTGATAGTAGAAGGAGGCATCGGCGTAGAAGTAGTTCGGATTGATCCCGACGTCGGCGCCCCAGGCCTGAAAGTACTGATTGAAGCCGAGGTCTTGCCGCGTGAACGCGGTGTGGTCGGCGGTGCGCCACCCAAAACGCGGGATGATGCGGCCGGTCCGGAACCACATGCCGTACCAGGGCAGCCGGTACTGCAGGAACAGCTCGCGGATCGTGAAGTAGTCTTTGGCCTCGACGCCCTCGCCCCCGTAGGTGTCGGTGTTCTTGTACCCCTGAATGCCAGCGTTCACATACAGATAGAGGTCTGTGACGGCCTCATTGAGCGCGTAGAGGTCCGCCTGCATCGGAAAGACGGACGTCTCGCCCGCGGAGGCGGGGTCGGAGTAGGACTGGTTGAGAATCGCGGCTCGGAAATCGCCGCCGAACCGCCACTTCGGATGCGGTTTGATGTTGCCGTACCGCTCCTCGATGTCGGTGTGCTTGACCTTACCAGGCCACCAACCCGAAAAGCCTTCCCCGAGCTTGTAGTAGCCCTTCTTCGGGTACCCCTTGGGCCGGTACTTCTCGGCGTCGGCGAAACTCGACGGGCGGGTGCCAAACATCGGCAGCACTTCCTTGCCGTAGAACTTGCCGTCCGCGAGGCGCAGACCGCCGCCGCCCGGCGAGATGTGACAGCCGATGCAGTCGACCGTGCAGCGCCGCGACGAGACATCGGGGTTTGCCCAACCGAGCGGTTCGATGTGACAGGTGTCGCACGAGCTCGCGCCCGTGATCGAGTAGATCGGGAGCGCCGAAGCGCTCGAACAAACCAAGACCAGCAAGAGGGTCAGGGCGCCGCTGATCAGCGTTGGCGCGCCGCGCTGCGTTACATACATCGAGCAATTCACGGTACGGGGGGCTGAGCAGTATCAGAATTTAGTAGATCGCGCCGTTGAGAATCCAACTTTCCAGCGCCGCGCGCAGGGCTTCGTCGACGGCGGCGGAGCCCCTCGGCATGCGGATCATCCCATCCGCCGAGGAGACGCGCAGATAGATCGCGCTGTTTTCGGGTAGATTCGGCGTGATGAACAGCCCCGCCGGCACGAGCGCGGCGGACTGGTCTTCAATAAGGACTTGGAGTTCGGCGGGCGTGGCGCCCATCGGGATCGTCAGATTGCCCCGGCCCGCGTCATGGCAGCCTGAGCACTTCGATTCGAGCATCGCGGCGACCATATTCCACGTGGCCGGCGGGGGCCCGAGGTCGGCGCCGACATCCATGCCCATGTCTTCGTCGGGCGTCACGGCCATGTCCATCCCGGGCGTCCCCATGTCGGCGCCCGGAGGCAGCATCATGTCGGGCTGGACGTTGTTGGGCGTCACGTTGGTCGGCGTAATCACGCCGTCACACGCCGCCCCTTGATCGACCCAGCGTTGCAGCAGTTCGCGGTCCGCGGCGGTCGGGATCTCGGAATACGACGCGGGCGGCATCGGGCTCGGGAGCTGGTCGACGGTGCGGAAGATGATTCGACCGGCAAAGAGTTTCGCGCCGGGAACCATCCCAATGGACTCACACACATCGAGCCGAAAGTTCGCCGGCGCAAGTTGCTGCGGCGGCGCCGAGTGGCATTCGTTGCAGTAGAGATCGAGGACGGGCTTCACGTGATCGGCCCACGTCGGTTCCTCGGGGATCTCCGCGGTGATCGTACGTTCCTGGCTGCCCAATTCCGGGCAGCCGCAGATCGGGATGACAAACAACGTCACGAGAAACAAACGGAAAGAAGTCATGTTCGCCGGCGATCAAGTTCTGCAGGAACGCGAACTGTACCAGATGCGGGGTCCTGCTCAAACACTTTCACGGCCGCCTCGCAGCTTGCGAAGCGCCTCTTCGGTCCACTCGACGGCTCGCGCGGCTCGGTGATCGACGCGGAAGCGTAGCGCTTCGAGGAGGCGCTGCTCGGCGCCCGCGCCGTCGCCCTCCCAGAGCAGTCGGCATGCTTCGTACTCGAGCCAGAAATCGGTGTAATACGGCTCCAGATCCGGATCGCCGACCATCTGGTCCTGCAGCTCCGCCATTTCGTCCGCCGCGCGCGCATCACCGAGCTCTGCCAGCACGAGCGCGCGTTGCAGGCGAACGAGGAACGTCGCGCGCTGCTTGTTCGACGCGCGCCAGATCTCGAGGGCCGCGTCTTTGTGCGTCAGGGCATCGTCGAGCAGCCCGCTGAAGCGGCAGGCCTCGGACAGGCGCTGGTGGGCGCGCCCGACGTGAGAGGCCGCGACGGCCGACCCGTCGTCCTCGGCTTGGCGGCGCTGCAGCTCGACGCGCGCTGCCTCGAGGTCGGCGGCACCGTCGTCTGCTGAGATCCACCGTTCGCGGAGGCGTTCGTCGAGCTCGGTTCTCATCCCACGACCGCCAGGGTCTCCTCGAAGACCTCGAACTCCTCGTCGAGCTCCTTGAGCGCCGCATCAAAGTCGAGGCTGCGCAAGGCATCGTCGGACGGCTGTGCACGGACGGCCGCGAAGCGGGTTCGCATCGATTCCATCGACCGCGCCAGCGCGGCGAGGCGCTCGCGAAACGCTCCGCGCGTGGCCTCCATCTTCTGCATCGACGCGAGCTGGTCGGTCAGCGACTTCGCCTCCGCGTCATTCATCGCCTGTGCGTCGCGGTCCGTCGTCGCGCGGGCCTCCAGCTCATCGAGCCGCTGGCGCAACGCCGCCGGTGGGTTCGCGCGGAGGAAATCGTCCAGCTTCGCGTAGCGATGGGCGAGCACCAACACGCTCGCCATGAGCTCCTCGAGGGCCTCGGCGGTGCGCTGGAGGACCGGGCCGTAGATGGCTCCCTGCGCCCGAAACTGTTGCGTGAGCGAGTAGTACTCCATCAGACAGACCGTCACCGAGCCCCGGGCCTCCCGATCACTCATCAGCCGCAGCGTCTCGCGAGCCACGGCCGCGGTGTCCGGATCAAACCCCGTCAGGTTCTGCAGCAGCACGTCCAACTGTAGATGGTAGCGCTCGCGGTACCAGTTCAGCTCGCGCACGAAGAGCGCCGTCATCGCGCCGACTGCGGCGAGAAGCCAGAACGGCGACACGAACCACGCAAGCCCCATCCCGGCGAGCACCACGGCGACGGTGAGACCGAACTTCCTCGTGTCGCGGAGCAACGACTCCGCGGTTTCGCGGATCCACGGCACCGACGGGTCGTCGACGGAGAATCCACGCGCGGCGATGCCGATCTCGGCCATCTTTGCGGTCAGCGCCGCCGTCTGGTCTCGCCGCGCCGTTACATTGAACACGACGGGGAGGTCGGCGAACAGCCGCTCGATCTCAGTGGGTTCGAGTCCGTTTCCGGCCGCCGTGAGCAGCTCCGTCCCCGCTTCGAGTGCGCGGTCGTCGCTGAGTTTTGCAATGACGATCGTGTAGGTCCGCAGCGGCGATGAGCTGCGCGGTGCGCCGCCGCAGTGCACGCAGAACGTGAAATCGGGGGGCATGCCCTGCGCGCAGTCTTCGCAGTGGTTGAAGTACGAAAAGCCGACCGGCTGTCCGCGCGTCGCGGTCTTCGCGCGGCTCCAATCGAGCTGAACGGATGTCGAACGCGTGGGCGCCGGGAGGTCTGCGCGGACCTCGTAGGTCTGGGGGTCGAGAAACTCCCACCACTTGTTGTCACCGGTGAGCAGCTCGCTGGTGAACTCGTCGTCATCGCTCATCGCGCGACTATACCCCGTCGCAGCGACGACGTCAGTCGACGGTCGCGATGTACAGCCAGGCGACGCCACCCGTCATCGGGATCGCGCGGACGTCGCGGAACTTCGCGGCGTCGCGCATCAGGCGGACGAAGTCTTTGCCGCACGGGAACGCCGCCGACGTGCGATTCAGGTACGCGTACGCTTCACGCTCGCCGGTGATCATGCCGCCGACGACCGGAATCACGCGATCGGAGTACCATCGATAGACGTGCCCGAACGCGCCGTCCGGTTGGCCGAACTCGAGCACGACGATGCGGCCGCCGGGACGCGTCACGCGCGCCATGCTAGCGATCGCGCGGGCCGGGTCGTCCACGTTTCGAATGCCGAATGCGATCGAGACGACGTCGAAGCGCTGCGCGGCGAAGTTCAGGTTCATCGCGTCCTGGACGTCCCAGGTGATGTCGAGCCCCGCGCGGTCCGCTTTCTCGGGAGCCTGTGCCAGCATCTCGGCACAAAAGTCGGTCCCGACGACCACACCCTCGGCGCCTACGGCGCGTTTGAACGTCAGCGCGAGGTCTCCGGTCCCCGTCGCGCAATCGAGCACGGAGTCGCCGGGTGCCACGGCGGATTCGCGGACGGCGCGTCGTCGCCAGACGTGATGAACGCCCATCGACAGGACGGTGTTCGTGGTGTCGTATCGCTCGGCGATGCCAGCGAACATCGTGCGCACGGCTTCTGACATGGGGAATCCTTGTGGGTCTAGGTGACTGGTGTTTTTTGCATGATGCGTCTAGCCACATAGGCGGCACGAGCTCTTTGTCGCTCTCGTTCGACGATACTACAGCATTGCCTCGACTCGACCGACTTCGATCTCGCACCGCCTATGTGGCTAGAGAACCTGAGGAAACAGCCGTGAGGATGGCAAGGAGGTGCGAGTGAGACGATGCGGGGCATCGTCGACGAGCGACGACGCAGCGATCGTCGCGGCT
>JBFIHF010000229.1:0-10354 GCA_041601915.1 Bradymonadaceae bacterium | reverse complement strand
GCGGGGGAACCTCTGCCAGCGCGGACCGGATGTCACCAAGCGACGGACTATCCCCGCGCGTGCGGGGGAACCCAAGGCTGCTTCGGTCGCCTACCTTCGGAGCTGGGACTATCCCCGCGCGTGCGGGGGAACCAGCGCCGCAACTTCCGGTGAGGTGACCAGCCAGGGACTATCCCCGCGCGTGCGGGGGAACCATCACGCACGAGCTCGTCGACGCGCAGAACATGGGACTATCCCCGCGCGTGCGGGGGAACCGACCTCAGCCGATTCAACTATCGCGTGCGCAGGGGACTATCCCCGCGCGTGCGGGGGAACCCACTCCAAGAGTTGCGAGTGCCGTGCATGCGCGGGACTATCCCCGCGCGTGCGGGGGAACCGAATACATACCGGGTGCGAAGGACATGATGGAGGGACTATCCCCGCGCGTGCGGGGGAACCTCTGCGACACTGTGGCACACAGCGGCCAGTGATCGGAAGCACGACCTCAGTGCGAGTCGTTCTCAGGCAATAACGGCAGTTCATCACCATCAACTAAGTCAGTCGCCAATCGACCAAGGTCGGACTGCGTCAGATCGTGGCGAGCGAGCCAGAGCGAATCGACCTCGACGAGGTCGATTCGCGGCCATCCGATCGTGTTGATCCCAATGCCTGAGGCCACGTTTATCTGGCGCCAGATCATCAGGATCCCAGCGTCGGTGGGCAACAGCGGTGCCCACTCGAGCATGACGTTCCAGATGCGCTCACGGACTCCCTGGTTGAGGCGCGGCGCAATATAAGTGCCGGGCACCACCTCGAGCATGCAAGAGGCGAGGAAGCCGCGGTGACGATCAGGGACGTTGCGGGTCGTGATCAGCGTCATCGACATCGATGAGCTCCTTGATGGCATCAATCATCTTCGGCACGAGGTCTTCCTTCCACATCACCTCGGCCGTGAGCTTGCGCGCCGTGCGCTCCACGTCCAGGTGAGGATCCGCCTCGCATCGTTTGACCGCTTGAAACGCGGCCGGTAGCGTAACTGATGCCCGGAAGAGGTCCGCGATATCGAGTGCGAACGCGTTGCCACTGGCCTCATGTATGAAGCCGAGCTGCGGTATCGTTCCCGTAAGTGCGACCGCGACCATTCCGGCAGCTCGAACAGCAGACGACGTGTGGTTGATCGCCTTGTTGGTGAGATTGTCCGCGTCGGGTTCGGCGCGATCGTAGCTGCGACCCGACCAGGAGACGCCATACTTCTTGGCGAGCCCCTTGTAGATGGCCTTCATGCGATGCCCCTCAATCCCGCGTAGCGCGTTGAGATCCGTCTGAGGTGGCAGCTCGCCCATCCGCATCGCGTACATCCTTCTCGCGACGTCGATCCGTTGTGACTGCGAGACCCACAACGCAGCCTGCTTGCGCGCAAGCTTCGAATCATCGGGGCCGAAGGGCATGCTCGCGTAGCAGCGCACTGCCCCGTCGCCGACAAACACCACGCCGGTGCCGTGTCGAGACAGCAAGCGAAACGAGTCGTGCGAGATCGTGCTTCCAGGACCCATGAGCAGATTCGAGACACCCTGAAACGGGATTTGGTAGACGCCCGCCTGGAGAGCGGCGGTCCCTGCCGTCGTGAAGATGAGCGAACCATCTTCTACGGTGAGGTTTCCGCGGGACAGCCACAGGAGGCCATGGCGATCGGAGTGAGGCACTCTCGCGGTCGAGAGTCCCAGGCGTCCTTTCAACATCAGCCGCTCCGCCTGATCTTGATCATTCCGAAGCCGAACGCGCGATGTCGTCCAATTCCATGCGCGAGTGTCGACAGGAATCGACCGCCGTCGACCACTTCGAGGTCGCCGGTCAAGGTCACTGACGGTCGATGAATCGCCTTCGACGTACGTGACGTGCCGTGGTCTCGACGGATCATCCTCAGGAGCTTGAACCCGTCCATCCGCAACGACCTGAGCTCGACTCCCTGTTCGTTGCCGAAACGCTTGCGCAACCACTCACGATAGACATCGGCGCGCTCGATCGGCTCATCGGGCGGCACGTCCCAACATCGGGACAGAAATGCATCGACTTCCGCTCCCTTTTTGTGGCCTGCCTTCGCGGACCCGAGCCTCACGACGGGGCAGACGCGCATGTCGAAATCGAATCGGATCCCGCTGGGGAAGATCTCGGGCATCGGTTTTGACCGCGATCGTTCCCAGTCGACGATTCGGTACGCGAGTGGACTCGCAAAGCCCCGCGCAATCTCGGCCAGAGACTCGATGGGCGCCTCGGAGTAGCCGAGCACCCGCGTTTGCTTCTCACGCGCCGACTCGACCGAAAACACGGACGGGGACGTGTCGCCCAACGCTTCCGCGATGGCGCAGTGCACGAGGTACCCATCGTCGACGGCGTGGAGAGGCAGTTTGAGGGCTCGCGCGAGTTCGATCAGTTCTCGGCCATTCAGCCACAGCTCGACCATATGCAGGGTCACTGGTCACCTCCGTAGTCGACAACGGTTTCACGCACCCAGCGCTGCCCAGTGTGAATCTGGTTTGCCCAGTCCCGCATGTCCGAAATCGGTGTCGCCTCAGGGTCGTCACGCGTCGCTGGAACCTGAGCAACCACTTCGGTCGCGCGGGCGCGGCGATGGAGGCTGGTCTGGCGCAAAGCATCAACGATGTCCGCGGCGACGATGGAGTGCCGAAAGATGGGCGTGGCAGGCAAGCAAGGCTTGCGACCGATGAACAGCGGGCGGGCCGGCTCGGCCAGAGCACGCTGAATGTCGGCGAGCGAGACGCTGGCATCGGGGGCGAGGCCCACAGCGGTCGTCACCACGGCATCCGCCCAGAAATCGCGTGAGCGGATGTGGGTTTGGCGGCTACTTGCGCCAGCGCGCTTTTCGAGGGTGCCTCTCGTCGTCCACGACCGATCGTCGAGTAAATGATCCTGGCCGAGATCAACCGTCTGATAGTCCAGGATTCGCGTGCCCGGCACGTCGAGCCGTGATGCAATCTCGAGGTGTGCCTGGAGGGTTTGGAGCCGTTCGAACTCGCGATGATGCCAGCCCAGCGCGTTGCCGATCAGACCGCATACCATCGACAATGCTGGGAACCTGCGTATGACGCCGACGGCATCGACGGTGACTCCGCCAAAGCTCATCAGTGGGGCCTCGAAGGTGAGGATGACGAATTCCATCATGCTCCTTCTCCCACCTGCTGTCGCGCCCATGCGGCGAGCGTGGCAACGGGTTCGGCTGCCAGATCCAGCGTGCTGCACAGCTGTTCCTTGGGCCCCATCGCCGCAATCTTGCGGTTCGTCGAGCGGCCGTAGGTTCGATCGAGGTCCCCGATGTGCGCAGAGAGTGCGTCGTATGAGGCTCGAAGGACATCGCGGCCCTGCACTGGACGTTGAAAGGCGTTCGCCAGCGTTCGAGGCTGTGCGCTGCCGCTCTCGATCAGCATCGTCTGGGCGTAGGCGTACGGCGCGGTAGCACCGAGTTTCGCACCGGGTGACACGGTCGCGATGATCTGGACGAGGTTCTCAACCACGCGCCCGGCGAGATCCTGGTTCGCTCCAGCGTCGTGCTCGACGCCCCCGATGTTGGAGACGAGAAGTGGCACATCGACGACGACGTAGGAGTAGAAGAGCCCGCTCGTGAGCTCTGAGCTGTTGATGTGACCGCTGCCCAATTCGCCGGTCTCAGCGACCAGATCGTCGATGGCCGAGAAGTAATCGCTCTCCGACTCCTCCGCGTGCACTGTAAAGGCGTGCGCCACGTGGATGGCGGCGTCACCGCGCGCCAAGACGTCGCTCGTCACCATGCGGCCGAACATCGCCGCATCGAGTCCGGCTGCGAGGCGCAGACCCTTCAGATTCGCTTTGAGATCCTTGTCGAACTGCTTCTTGAACTGCTCTTTGAGGGATTTGTCGTCGTCTTTCGAAAGCGTTGCATCCGCCGACCAAAGGTGGGAAACGTCGGCGCGCAGGGTGTCGAGAAAGGTGCGCGTTTGCTTGTACAGATAGTCGACCTCTGGTTGGCCCAGAACCGTGACCTGGCTCGTCCGCACGGCGCCTTCCTCTTCTGACTTCGCGTCCGCTTTGCCGACGACCTCGGCGATCAGCTCTTCCACGACGCGTGTCGTCAGCGCCGTGGGATAGCCCTCCGCGATCAACGGTTGCAGGATCTTGAGATCGAACGTCCGACGCGAGCGGACCGAACGCGGTTCGCCGAGCTCGACGAGCGAGTGCTCCCCGTCGTGGCGGCGCCAGTGCCGCTTCAGGCACTGCGACGAAACGCGGGTACGAGTGACGCCGCCGAATGGAAGGCGCTTGGCGAACCCGGCGTCGTCGCGGTTGAGGAGGACGCCCGGGTAGGACGTCAACGCGTGGATCTGAATGAAACGGCTCATTGGTTCTCCCCTTGATTGGTTGGTTTTTTGAGTAGGGCTCGGTAGTAGTTGCGTGCAACGGCCATGCGCGCGTCCTCTGCGGCGGGCTTGGCGTCGTCCTGATAGATGACCAGCGCCGCGATGTCCGTGAAGTTGCATCGCTGCTGCTTGCTTGCGAGATACTGTGCAACTTGACGGATCATGGGTTCGAGTTGGTCACCGCGTGCCTCGAGGAGGCGAACGAGCCGCAGCTCACTCCAGCCGGCCTCGGCCAGCGCTTGCCCCGCGCGCGACTGTGGCACGTGAAGGCCCACGCACGTCGCGAGCATCGCGGCAACGGTTGCCCAGCGACTCTCCTGAGAGCTCGTGGTTCGCCACTTCTCGGGCACGCACTCGAACAGAAGTCGCCAAAAAGCGGGCGACCAGGCGCCAGACGCACGGCGCAGGTTAGCTACGTCACCAGCGCCGAAACGGTGCTCGATCTGGAACGCCATCGATCCGACGACGGAGCTCAGGGTGGGGGTGTCATCGCTCATCGGTTACCTCGACTTTGTTGAAGTTGATCTCGAGTTCTCGCTTTGCGGCGCCGTAGAGCACGCGTTCGCCCGCGCAGACAGCCTTGTAGCGTCGCAGGCTCGGGAAGGGCGTGGCGTGCGTGGCTTCGCGAAACAAGCTCTTCACGAGCTCAAACAGGCCCTCGCGCCAGCGCGTTCGGCTCTGCTCAGCATCCACGTCGACGGAGTCCCAGAGTTCTTGAAAGAACTTCTCGTCGACGGCGGTCTCGAGCCGCCGACCCCACGGCCGGAGTTTGTCGGTCTCGACCTTTCCGCGGTCCCCCGCAGTGATCAGTGCGCGCAGCGCGGGGTAGAGCACCTTGATGCGTGCGGTGCCCGCGTCGTCAACCCACGCCCGTGATCGTTCGGCGAGCGCGACACGCCCATCACTGCTGGCGAACAGCCGTCGTGCTTGCGACGGAAAGGGGATGAGGCGCTCATGGTAGCCTTCGGTCCCGCCCTGCCCGCGGGCGAGGCACTGCGCGACAATCCAGCCGGACGTCCCCAACGGCAGTGCCGCCGGATCGGCGACCAGCGAATTGTCGTATTCCAGTCCGAAGAGGATGTCGCGAACGAGGTCGTAGCGAAAACCGCTGGCACCGATGTTGAGCGCCTTGGTCTCCTTCCCGCGATTGATCGGCGTCCACGGGTCGCCCGTCACCCCCTTCAGGGACTTGTCTGCATCGACGCGGGCTGCCGCCGTCGTGCTGCGCAGACACGTTGGCCCCGCTGCGAATCGAACGCGGCGACAGATCTCGACTGCGTACGGGTCACATTGTCGCAGCGGGTACGCCTCCGACTTCGTGCCAGACCATGGTTCCAGCCAGAGCAGCGCGTGCTCGGGCTGGGCATCGTACGCGAACTTGCCAATGATCTCTGAGCGAACGGCACACAAGCGGCCGACATCGTGCATGAACCGTGACGACAGCGATGGGGACGGATCGATGGCGAACAAGGGCCGGCTGCCAAACCCTCCGTTCATCCGTGCGATCCCGTAGTTCCCTGCACCGAGGAATCCCTGCTGCGTCTGGAGGGTGAGCAGGGCGAACAACCAGTGTTCGACGCGAGGGTCGGCGATGCGCGCCATCTTCAAGTCGTGGTTCTTCGCGGTGACCAGCATGTCGAGCTGATCGGGTGTGTCGACGTGTGTCCATCCCGCAACCGAGCCCGCGGGAACGGGCGGCTGCAAGAAGGCGGGCCGCGCGAGATCCGCGACCACAAACTGCCACGCCTCAGTGATGCCGCGCGAGAGTTGCGTCAGCGCCTCGCGCCAGTGCCCGGACCCTGCCGATGCGTGGGGCACGAGATTGCGCTGGATGCACATCGCGGCGAGCTGGCACAGGAAGCTGTGCAACGGCTGCTGCTGATGCGGCTGCAGAAACGTGAAGTCGACGAGCGTGTCGTTGCCGAGCCGTTCGAGAGCCTCGCACAGAGACAATTCTCGTGGTCCATCGGTTGTCGTCGCTGTGAAGATCGGGTCTGTCAGCAGATCGTTCAGATTATCCATCGAGTCTCCGTGCGTCATCCGTCAGTCGCAAACCGAGTCGGTCGTAGGTGAAGTGCAGGCCGCCCCACTCGAACGAGAACCCGCCAGCCCGTGGGGCGGGGACAACCTCGTCGTCTGCCTCGGCGGTTGCGCGCCGCGCCAGAGAGTACGGGATACGAAGTTCATTCAGACTCTGACCGAACGGACCGGCGGTCGGGGGGAACGTCACTCGCCGGTCACCCTCGCCGAGGCGGGTTTGAATGCGCTCGTCGGCCATGTTCGGCACATGTGCCTTCGGGTACGGCTTGCTGCGATCGATGACGTTCAAATTGGCCATCACGCAGTCCGCCGCGTAGCGCCCCTGGATGTAGTTCCAGTGCGAGGTCCATGTCGGCCCCAGCTCTTGCGCCAACTCACGCCGCCGGTCCGGGTGAGTGACCTGTTCGACGAGAGCGCGGTTCATTCTGGGAATCACCCAGGTTCCGTCGATCGCACGGCGCGTGCCTTCGAGGACCACGAGATCCTCGTAGACAGTTCCGATCCCATGCTGGGACAGCACCTCGCCCGGGCGAATGACGTCGTTCAAATCGGACGCGGGCGTCATGATCACGGCTCGCGCGCGTTTGTACGCGAAAGGTCGCTCACGCTTGGGGTTGCGATGCAGCCTACCGATACGCTGCAACAGGACGTCGATGGGGCACAGGTCGGTGAAGAGGAGGTCGGCGTCGATGTCGAGGCTCTGTTCCACCGTCTGGGTTGCTACGACCACCACACCGGCCCGGCTCGAGTTCTTTCCGAGCGCGTCTTCGACGGCACGGTCCATGGCCTCACGATCCGTCTTCGCGAATCGAGCGTGATGGGGAACTGCGACATCGCCGACGCAGAGAAGCTGTTCACGGCCCAGCGACCGCTCGAGTGCGGTGAATGTTCCAACACAGTCCGCGATCGTGTTCCGGATGATGAGGACTCGGGCGCCCTGGCTGACAGCGGCTTCGACCTCACTGAGAATGGCCTCAGGCTCGCCGGCAATTGGGCGGGTGGCGACATCGACGGACTTCTCGTAGCCGCTGGACTCGCATTCGACTTGACCCGTCGCGGAGCCGAATCGATAGGCAATGCTGGGATAGGGCGCTGTGGAGGCATCTTGGGGCGGCAACGGCGCCAGGTCGAGGTAGCGGCTGGACGCCGCGTTCCCGAGTGTCGCTGACATCAGGAGCGCATGCCCATTCGGCGCTAGGTGGGTGCGAAGGAGCTGGTGCGTGAGCTGGGTCATGTATGCGTCTGACGCATGTACTTCGTCGACGACGAGCAGGTGCCGAAGCAGCGCAGTCGAGCGAAGGTGCGCATGCTTCACCCGCAGAATGGACAGGAGCGCTTGGTCGATGGTCCCGATGACGATGGTGCCAGCCATGTACCGCTTGGGGTTCTCCGCAGCCCAGCCCCGATGGCGCAACTGGTCGGAGGGGTCGTCAGGCCACTGCACGCGAAAGTGGGGCAGTCGAACCGCCTCGACGCCGTCCATGGCGATGTAGCCGGGTACCGCCATCACGACGGGGGGCCGGGCAGCGTCCGGGAACAACTTCTCCGTCATCCGAGTGACGCGTCGGAACATCTGCGTTGCCGCGGCCCTCGTCGGCAACGCGAAGTAGAGCCCGTCGACCAGACCCGCTTGAAAGAGCGTGACGAATCGCGCGAAGGCCGCTTCGGTCTTGCCCGAACCTGTGTCCGACTCCACGATGACGAGGCTCGGTCCGCTTTCCGCGCGCAAGTCGTAGCACTGCTGTTGAAGGTGGTTCGCGTCCGCAAAATCCACGAAGCGCCCGAACTGCGGTCGCTCGGTCCCGAGCGACGCCCTCGCAGCCGTCACGCGCAGGCCCGACTGTTCGAGCGCGCGGATCGCCTGAGTCTTCGCCCAGGCAAAGCGGCCGTGTATCTCGCTCGCGAACGGGAAAAACCGCTCATCCGAACCCAGCCAGTCGGCGAGATTCAGCAGCCCGTTGAACGCGTGCTGCAGCGTGCTGCTGGACGGAAACGGGGGCGCGGCATTGAAGGCCTCGGGGACCCACTGGCGCACTGCTGACACGGTGCGAGCTATCGTTTCGACCGGCGCTCGGTCGGGTCCGGCGGACCACCATGCTGCGCGAAACCGCGGCATGGGCTCTACGGGCTTTCCGTGGTGCGCGATCGTCGTGAGGAACCAGTCGCACAGCTCGTCTTCCGAAGCGAACCAGGGGAGCATGTCCGCCAGACCCAACGCCCCGATGATTTCGTTGCGCGCCGTCGAAGGAGTGCTCGTGTCGAGGACGTCGATGAGGGGTGAAACGTGCCCCGCAGTATCGGTCGCCCCGGGCTGCGCCTTAAGCTGGAAGCCCCGATTCACTTTCCCGATGTCGTGAATCGCCGCGAGATACGTGAAACGCGCGATATCGGCAGCTGAGATCGGCCGATCCAGGAGCACGCTGAATCGATCGTGCAGGATCGTGTGCGTTAGGAGCGCCCAGGTACACGCTGCGACGTCCGCGAGGTGGCACTCCAACGGATGCCAGGCAGTCACGCGAACGTCGTCGTCCTGCTCGAGCTTCGCCCACGTGTCGTCGACTGTCGGGAGCCCGATCACGGCGAGTCCTCTGCAGTTCGCATTGATCGCATCACTGCCGAGAAACAGGCCAGATTGCTTGCACAAATTGCGCTGCTACTCCACCGACCTTTCGCCCTCATTCTTGCGCCGCACGAAGAGAGGCTCGACCGTGCACTGATACGTATCGCGCACCAGCGGTCACTGCGCTCGACGCGGGTCCCTCGCGAAGAACCGCACGGCAGATCTCCGCGTCCCGGCGCGCGGTATGAAGTCCAGTCGTGTCGATCCCGAGCCGCGCCGCCACGGCGCCGAGCGTTAGTGATGCGGTTGACGAACTGGCAGCGCGTGCAATCGCCAGCGTGTCGACCACAAGAATTCGGTCTGGGAAATGCTCGCCAGCTCGCTCAAAGGCGACGCTGAGATGGCGCAGGTCGAACGTGACGTTGTGGCCGACGACGATACAGGAGTGGAGAATGTGACGGAGTGCTGGGATGTGCGCGGCGAACTCCTCGCGGCGCGACATGGTCGCGTCGATGCGGACCGTCTTCCAATCGAGCACGGCGATCTCGGTAATCCAGGCACCCTTCCGTGGATCGAGGCCAGTAGTCTCCATGTCGAGGAACACGAGCGGAAGCGCAGCCAGGGGCTGAGTAAGGTCGAGTACGTCGCGCCCTGTCCCGATCGTTGCGATCGTCAATGTACCCCCCACGGAGAAGCTAAAGTGATAACTTGGTAGCCGACCACCACCCAGTGGACAAGCCCCGGATCACGAGAAAATCGCGCGTGGCACGAGTCGTACCGCCGGTCTCGAACGATCACTGAGCTTACCCTCGTCAGTGTGTGAGCGGTTCAGCCCCGCGTGCGCGGCGGACAACAGCAGACGGCTTTGTTTCGCCGAGCGTCGGGCTCCAGCTGCTTCATCGCTTGGGCGCGCGACCCTAGAACGCAGTTGGAGAATTTGCCCCCAGCATCAACAACAACTCCCTGGGATCTGTTGCCCAAAGTTCACACGATGATCCGACCGTGCGAGAACCAGTTCGCGGATGCAATCGTCTGGCCTCAGCCAGGCCCGTGCGAGAAGAATCGCCAAATCGTGTCGGCGTAGGCGAACGTGGATAGCGGGCCGTCGCAGTTTCTGAAGTCGACGACGCGGCGCTTGGTGCCGGGCCAGCGGCGCCCGGCATCGACGTGGCAGCTGCCGAAGGGGGTGTCGCCGCAGGACCAGGCGTAACAGGTGGCCTCGGTCGACTCGTGGAACGTGCGGCGCGGTCCCTGGCAGTGATTGCGCGTGCGCCACATCTTCTCTTTGTCGGCGAGTGAGATGGCGAGGTGGCCACCACCGCAGCCGGCGCCGCCGGCGACGGGGGAGTACTTGTCCTGGGTCGGG
>JBFIHF010000228.1:0-10364 GCA_041601915.1 Bradymonadaceae bacterium | reverse complement strand
GGCGTTCGTGCTGGTCCTGGGCGACTTCTCGTTCAGCGACGGTTTCAACTTCAGCGTCGAGTTCGACAATGCCGGTGGCCTGAAGCCCGGCGCCGATGTCGCCATCGCGGGCCTGAATGTCGGCACGGTGCAGGAGCTCCGGTTCCTCACGAACGAGGACTCCAAGGGACCCGATGCGGCGGCCGTCGCCGTGCGCGCGAAGATCCGAATTGATGAGAAGTATGCGGACGCGATCCGGACCAACAGCGATTTTTTCATCACGACCCGCGGGGTGCTGGGGGAGCCGTACATCGAGATCGTGACGCGCGACTTCGACGCCGGCCCGATCCAGAAGGATGCGGTGCTGCGTGGTGTCGACCCGCCCCGTATGGACCTGATCGTGGCGAAGGCCTCGCAGCTTCTGACGGTCCTCACCGACCTGCTCGACGACCCCGACATCCATGCCAAGGACCTGTTGGCGAACACGGCGTCGCTGATGAAAAACCTCGACTCACTGCTCGTCGACAATCGTGGCGTGCTCGACGAGACGCTAGGCAACGTTCGCGACGGCTCGGCGAGCGCGAAGAACGTGCTCGCGGGACTCGACAGCGCGGTGGGCGACGGCGCGACGCTGAAATCGATTTTTGCGGACACACGAGTCGTGGCGCAGAAAGCCAACGGCATCACCAGTCGGCTCGACAAGGACATCGACCCGCTGATGGATGACGTGCTCGCATCCGCTGGAAATCTCCGTCACGTCGCCGCGAGTGCGGACCGCATCGTGACCGGCAACGAAGCGAAGATCACGGACACCATCTCCAACCTCCAGTCGAGCACCGCGAAGCTCGACCGGCTCTCGGCAGACGCGCAGGTCGTGATGGCGAACGTGAGCCAGGGCAAAGGCACGGTGGGCGCACTCATCTCGGACCGCGAGATCTACGATGACCTCAAGGAGATGTTGAAGATCATCAAGCAGCGCCCGTGGAAGATCGTCTGGAAGGAGTGACGGCCGCCACCGTTAGTGGTTGTGACCGTCGCCAGGACCGTGGCCGTCGGGGACCTTCTGATTCATGAGCTCGGGGGGGAGCGGCTTGCCTTCGCGGCGCAGACGCCGTCGTTCGACCTCTCGCTTCATCTCGGCGAGGCTCTCCTGAGTGCGGTCGAACATGAAGTTCCTGTCCATCAGACCGAGCGCAATCTCGAAGTGCTCGATCGCCTTGGCGGGGTTATCCAGGGGCCCCTCGTAAAACTCGCCGAGCTCCCGGTGAATCTGGCCTTTGAGGCGGTCGTCGGGATTTAGCTTGAGCAGCTCCATCAGCTCGTTGGCCGCGTCGGACATCCGGCCCTGCAGATTGAGCGCCGCAGCGACCGTGCGGCGTCCTTCCATGTAGTTGGGGAACAGCGCGACGGCACGGCGAGATGCTTTCACCGCATCGGCATACTGCCGATCGTGCAGGTGAATCGCCGCGATCAGATTGATGACGCGGACATCGTATTCGCGCAGTAGCGCCGCGCGATTGACGTCGTCCCGCGCCTCTTTGAAACGGCCGAGTCGCTTCTTCGCGAGCGCCAGGTTGTACAGGAGGTCGCCATCCCCGCCGAGGATGTCATCGGCCAGCGAGTACTTCGAGACGGCCACCTCGTGTTGGGTCCGAAGCATCGCGAGGTCGCCCCAGCTGCGGTAGTACGAGGCGGTGCACCAGACGACGGCGGTCAAGATGAGGCCGACGCCGAGCGCCACGGGAACCACGCCGCAGAAGAGGCTCGTATCCCAGCGACGACCGGTCTGGTTGATCGTCCAGACCGCGGACAAGCCTTTGAACTCGTTGAGCGCCGCGGACTCCCGAACGAGAAGCCCCGCGAGCACGAACAGCAGCAGTGTGGGCCCCGCCATCTCCAATGACGGCGTAAACAACGCGGCCGTGAAGCCAGCCAGCACTGCAGCGCTCAAACCGAGGTGCTCGATCAGCCATCCCTCGGGCTCGGATTTTCCGGCCAGCGCGGTGACCGTGATCCCGGCAATCGCCGAGAGCCAGGTGAGCAGCAGAATCAGTCCCACGCCGCCAAGCTCCGTCATCACCAGTGCCAGCCCGTTATGGGGCGAGCGAAACGCGGGATAACGTTGGTGCAGGGCCGCGACGAAGGGTTCTTCGGGTCGAGGAAACTTGGTCTGCCGCGCCCACCAGCCGCCGGCGCCATGGCCGATGATCGGTTCGTCGCGGAAGAGGTCGAACGCGATGCCCATGACATACGTCCGCGCCTGCCAGTTGGGCGCTTCTTCAATTCGCGGCACAGAGAAGCGCGCATCGCGGACATCGGTGCGATCCAACAGAGGGCGCGGGTCCAGCTCCGCGACCCACGGCAACGCCGTGGCGTCGTTTGCGGGTCCCGGCTTGGGTCCGCCAAACGACAGCGCAGCCGCGATCGCGAGGCCTCCGGCGAGGGCGCCGAGTGTGGGGAACGTGAAGGCGAGGCGACCAAAGCCTTGCATCAGTCCGACGATGAGGATCGTAGCGGCGATGACCCCCGCGATGACAGCGACCATGATCGGCCCCGCGCAGAGGCCGAAGTGCATGCTCCCGAGCAACAGGGCGACGGCCGCGACGGCCTTTTTGGGCTTGGTCGCACCGCGAAACGCGCCCGCGGCCAAGACTGGCAACGCCATGGCGTAGTAGCCGACGCCAAACTCACGCGCGTCGAACGCGCCGGCGGCTCCGGGCGGGTCCCAGATTTCGGTGGTGAGTGAGAGCCCGGCGAGGTCCAACAACCCCAGGCCCGCCGAGACGATCGTACCGACGCTGACCGCCAATGCGACGTGCCGGAAGCGCAGCGGGCGTCCGGCTGGCGCGACCACGACGAGGAAACAGGTCGTCGCGGCGACCCAGTGGGCGGTCGAAACGACACCCAGCGAGGTCGACGGCGCCCACGCGATCGCGAACAACGCGAAGGCGGCGAATGCACTGATCACGGCCGCGAGGCGCCCGCCGGTCATCGTGATCTTGCGACCGCGCAACACCGTCGCGCCCCACCAGGCCAGCGCGACCCCGGACAACGCGAAGAACAGTGTCGATTTGATGAACTCGTACTGCGTAAAACCGCTGCCGAAGGCGCTCGGTACAACGACGAGCGCCGCGAGCACGATCCACGACACGATGCCTAGACGATCCGAATCTTCAGCCATATCCGCTCATTCCAATGAAGTCGAAAGCAACCTACACGATGGGGCTCGACACCGCGATTGTTGCGGGCGCGGAGCCCGGTGGCAACCGCGGCGGTCGGTCCGTGGTGATTAGTGATCGCGCAGCTTGTCGAGATCGAGCTGGGCGACTTTGCGGATCAGATTGCGACGGCTCACGCCGAGTTCTTTGGCGGTCTGTGTCTTGTTCCACCCGGTGCGCCGGAGCCCCTCGAGGATCATCTGGCGCTCGAGTTCCTCGACGGCCGCGGGGAGCTCCATCCGGCTGGTCGCGACGTCGAGCCGTCCCCGCGTGGATACGCGGGGACTCAGCGTGAGTTGCGCCTCGTCGATGCGGCGCTCCTCGCCGGACATGATCACCACACGCTCCATCTCGTTCTCGAGCTCTCGTACGTTGCCGGGCCACTCGTGCTCGAGGAGCCGCGAGATCGCCTCGTCCGTCAGTCGCTTGCGCGCGCGCTCGTGGCGATGACACGCCTTGTTGAGGAAGAAACTCGCGAGCAGCGGAATGTCGTCGCGCCGATGGCGTAGCGGTGGCGGCTCCACGGCGATGACATTGAGGCGGTAGAAGAGGTCTTCTCGGAACTGCCGAGCCTCGACGAGCTGCATCAGATCGCGATTGGTGGCGCAGATGATGCGCACGTCGACCTTCCGGAACACGCTGTCGCCGACGGGGAGGAAGGTGCCCTCCTGGAGCACTCGAAGCAGCTTCACCTGAAGGCTGACGTCCATTTCTCCGATCTCATCGAGAAAGAACGTGCCGTGGTTGGCGGCCTCGAACAGACCGACGCGGTCGCGATGCGCACCCGAGAAGGCCCCGCGCTTGTGTCCGAAGAGCTCGCTTTCGATCAGATCGGCGGGAATCGCCGCACAGTTCTGGCCGATGAACGGACCCTGGGAGCGGCGGCTATGGTTGTGAATCGCGCGGGCGACCAGCTCCTTGCCCGTCCCGTTTTCGCCCTGGATGAGGACCGTGGAGTCGCCGCGTGAGATCTTGCGCAGCGTGCCAAACAGTCGCTTCATCTCGGGGGACGTGCCGATCATGTCGCCGTATCGATCGCCGAGGGACTCGAATCGGTGACGCACGGTGTCGAGCCGCGACTCGACGTGCTCGACGATCGCTCGGAGCAGTGCCAGTGCACAGCCGCGCTCCGAGCGGTCCAGGAGCGGAATCGTACTCAGCGCGCTCTCGATCTGGGCCTCGATGATGAGTTCCCGATCGGTGATCGTTCGGCGCAGCTTCTCGATCAACGCCTCGGCGCGCTCGGCGCCGAGGAATCCCGAGGCGTAGACATTGCCGACGACTTCGCCGTCGACGCTGATCGGCAGCGTGAGCGCGCGCAGCCCGGCATGACACGACTTGAAGGGGTCCGAGCGCTCGCCGTCGGCGTCCTTGGCCACCCACCGCTCCAGCGATCCGCGGCAGGACATCACGCCTTCCTCGCCCTCGACCGAATTTGCGATGAAGCGCTGACAGACGGCCTTGGGCCTGCCGGTGGCGCCGCCGAGCGGGACCATGTTCCCCTCGGCGTCGCAGAATCCGATCCAGACGCCGAACGTGTCACGAACTACCGCAGCGAGGCTGCGGACCGTGGGCTCAATGGCCAGCTCGTACCAATCGATCATGAGTTAGCGCCAGATGTTCTCGAGGAGCTTCGCGAGGTTGACCCCCTCGGCCTTGAAGTCCCGAAACTCGCCCGCGTCGAAGTAGGCCCCCATGCACTGTGGGCAGACCTCAAAACGAATGTGTGGTTGGTCGATGTCGCCGAGCACCACCATCGCGGTGCCGTCGCGTGGGCAATGGATTCGTGTGAGCGAGTCATGCAGGCGCCCCGTCCACGGGTCCCCGTCGTCAATGGCCTCCGCGCCATCGAGGCGTCGGAGCATCTCCTCTTTACCGACGTCGAACCACAGGCCGTGGCAACCGGTGCAGCGATCGACCTCGATGCCCTCGAACTCGACCTGCTCAAACGGGGCCTCGCACTTCGGGCACTTCACGGAACCTCGCCTCCACTCATCGACATCATGAGGACATCAAACTTCACGACCGACTGCGTCTTGCCTTTGGGGAACGTCCAGGACCGGACCTCGTCGAGGATGCAGTCGCGGACCTTGGCGTCGGAGAAGTTCGTGTGGCGCTCGATGGCGGCAATCACCTTGCCGTTGGAGCCGGCGACCGTGAACTGAAGGCTCATCTCACCCTTGAGGTCTGGATTTCGAACCACGCCCTTCTGGTAGCATTCGCGCAGTTTGAACCGTTTGCCGCCCAGCAATGTTTCTCGGACCGCTTCCGGGGAGAGCGGTCCCTCGATCCGCAGCGTCTCCTCGAGGGGGAGCAGCGCGGCGTAGCGGTCGTTCTGCGGGCGTACGGTCGGCTTATCCACGGGGGGGGTGACGACGGTCGGCGCGGTGCTGGTCGCCGCGTCGCCGACATAGGTGAACCACACGACTCCGCCACCCACGGCGAAGCCGACGACGAGCATGAGTGCTGCGACGAGGACGACCGCGATGACGCTACAGCCCTTCTGTTCCGACATGAGTTCTCCGCTATTGCAAGACCATTGGGATACCATTTGAGGCTTCGCCGAGGAAACCTCGAACATGATGCGGGGCGCTGGACTTCACGGGCCCGCACGATTGACGATCAGCTGTTTGATCGCGGCGTTGTGCTCCTCGAGAGTGCGCGAAAACGTGTGGCGCCCGCTGCCGTCGCCGATGGCGACAAAGTAGAGCACGCCCTCGTTGTCGGGCGACGCGTCGGGGTGCAGGACCGCCTGCAGTGCGGCCTTCCCCGGCGCGGCGATCGGTCCCGGCGGCAGGCGTGCGACGACATACGTCGAGTATCGGTTGAGGGGATCCTTGCAGTCGGCGGGTGTCGGCGGGTGACTCCAGCGCTCTTCGGAATACACACAGGTGGGGTCGGTCTGCAGCTTCATGTTGATCGCGAGGCGATTGTAGAAGACGCGCGCAATCAGGGGCCGTTCGGCCGCGGCGGCCGTCTCCTTCTCCACGATACTGGCGAGGGTGACGAGCTCGTGGAGGTTGAGTCCGTGGAGTTCGGGCGGGTTGCCGAGCTCGGTGTAGACCTCAACAAAGCGTTGATACATTCGGTCCACGATCTGTGGCGCGGTGGAGCCGGTCGCGAAGCGGTAGGTGTCGGGGAACAAGTAGCCCTCGAAGCTCTCCCCGGTGATGCCCGCTTTGGCCAGGGCGCTGGGGTCGCGCACCGCAGCGAGGAACTGCGTGCGGTTGACGAGGCCGGCCTCGTCGAGCCTCGCCGCGATCGCCCAGATATTGAACCCTTCGGGGACGGTGACGGCGATCTCGGCGACACGACCGCCCTCGCTGAGCATCCGCGCCAAGTCCGCGGCGGCCAGCGGTCCCTCAAAGGTGTAGGCGCCGGCCTTGACCCGCGACGGCAGCCCCTCTTGACGGCCCCAGAAGTCGAAGTAGCGCGGCTGCGTCACGACGCCGGCCTCGGCAAGGAGGTCGACGACCCCGGACCAGCTGGTCCCCTTGGGGACGATGACGTTGACGCGTCCTTCAGCCATGACCGGGCGCTGCCGCCAGGTCGCGTAATGGACGGAGATCGTCGCCGCGGCGATCAGCGCGATGGTGACCGCGAAGAACCCGCACCCGACGATCACGCGGGCCCACAGCCGCGGTGGTTCAGTCCCCTTCGCTTTCGCCATGACGGGAGGCCTCTTCCTCAAGGAAATTCTGAAGTATCTGCACGGCGGCCTCCTGATCGACGACGCCCTTGCGCTTGCTCCCCCACACGCCGGCGGCGTCGAGGAGTGTCTCCGCGAGTCCCGTCGTGAGGCGTTCGTCGCGCTTGTGAATGGTGAGGGTCAACCCGCGAACCGCAGCCTCCTGTTCCAGGGCCGCGACGAAGACGGCGACACGCTGCGTCGCGCGGCCCTCGCGACCCGACATCTCGAGAGGCCAGCCCACGACGACCCCAGCCTGCAGTTCGTCGGCGAGACTCACGATCGTATCGACCGCGTCGGCCGCTCGCGCGGTCTCGTGCGGGAGCACGAAGCGACCCGATTCGTCGGAGACCGCAAGCCCCACTCGTGCATCCCCGACATCCACTCCAATCCACCGCATGTACGCCCTACTTGTCGCTAACGCTCAGTTGTGGGAACACTCAGCGGCCCCATGCCGTGACCCAGATGTACAGCAAGCTCGCAGAACTGATCGTCGACTATCGGAAGCTCGTGCTCGTCATCAGTGCGGGCGTGGCGCTGTTCTGCGCCACGCAGCTGCCGAAACTCGGATTCGATTTTACGCCGCAGCAGCTGTTTCGTTCCACCACCGATGCAGCGGACTATCGCGAAACGTTCGCGGAGCGGTTTGGCCGCGAGGACAACCTCGTGTTTCTGGTCGTCGAAGCGGACGACGTGTTCCGCCCCGACGTGCTCGAGTTTGCCCGCGACCTGACGGCGCGACTGCGGGACCAGGGCATCGTGGATGCCGCAGACTCCCTGGCGACGATGGAGCTTCCTCGCCCCGGCGACTCGCCGGGCGTGCTCGCCACCGAGTCGCTGATTCCCCGACACGGGCCGGTCTCATCCGCGGATGCGGAGCGACTGCGTACCCTCGCCCGGCAGGAGCCGCTGGTGCGCGGGCAACTCGTCTCGGAGTCCGAGAAACTGACCGCGGTGCTGATCTGGATCGATGACGGCGTCCAAGACATCACGATGTTGGACGATGCGATCGCGGCGTTCGAGCGCGAGAAGGACGCCGTCGGCGTGCCCGAGGGCGTTCAGACGTCGTTGGGCGGCGTGCCGTTCCTGCGCGTGCAGATCGTCGAAGAACTCAAGCAGCAGCAGCTCACGTTCGTACCAGGCACAGCGCTGGCGTACTTCCTGATCCTCTTGTTTCTGTTCTGGCGCCCTCTGGGGGTGCTGGGACCGCTCGGGGTCGTGGGAATCGCGGTGTTGTTGGTGGTGGCGCTGATGGTCGCGACGGGCTCGTCGATCAACATCATCAACAACATTCTGCCCACGCTCATCTTCATCATTTGCGTCTCCGACAGCATTCACATGCTGGTGCGCGACGCCGAGGAGACCGAGGCCGGGCTGGGCCGCGCGGACTCGGTCAAGGCGATGATTCGCTCCACGGGCGCGGCGTGTCTGTTGACGAGCACGACCACCGCCGTGGGCTTCTTCAGTCTCGGGGCGGCGGACACCGAGATCCTCCAGCAGTTCGGGTGGCAAGCCGGCTGCGGCGTGATGTTCGGCTACGTCGTCACGATCTTCTTCCTGCCGGCCCTCGCGGCCCACATGCGGCCGGTGCAGCGGCGTGGCGTGGGCGGATCTGCGGCAGACGCACGTCCACCGGTCCTCGAGCGTTGGCTGGACCGCGTCGGAAATCTGGTGCTCGACTGGCCCAAGTCGTTCATCGTCGGCGGACTCACGATCGCGTGCATCGCGGGCTACTTCGGCGAGCGCGTCGTCATCGACACCGTGTTGCTGGAAGTCTACGAGGAGGGACACCCGGCGTACGACTCGACGATGCGGCTCGAAGCGGAACTCAGCGGGATCCTGCCCGTTGAAATCTCGCTCGAAGCCAACGATGTCGACGCGTTCAAGGACCCGGAGCTGTTCGCCAAGATGAACGCGATCCAGCGCTTCGCTGAACGCGACGAGGTCGTGCTGTCGTCGCAGAGCATCGTCGACTTCCACCAGGCGGCTCGAGCGGCGTTGCTCGCGGACCCCGAGCAACGCAGCGTGATGCCAGACTCGCGCGACCAGGTCGAGCAGTTGCACCTGCTGATCGCGGGTTCACCCGACGACCGGACGGGGCCGAACCGCTTCATCACACCGGACTTCCGCAACGCGCGCATCCTGCTGCGGGTCCGCGACGCGGGCGCGCGTGAGCAGCTTCGACTCGGTGGGGAGCTTGAAGTGGAGCTCGAGGAACTGTTCGCCGGAACCGGCGTCACGACCCGCATCACCGGCGATGCCTACGTAGCGTCGGCGGCGCTGGACTCGTTCATCCGCGACCTGTTCGTCTCGCTGCTGCTCGCGATGGTGATCATCTTCGGAATGATGACGCTCGTGTTTCGTTCACTGACCATCGGATTGATCTCGATCGTGCCCAACGTCATCCCCCTCGTGCTGACGTTTGGATACATGGGGATCGCCGGCATCGACCTCAACACGACGACGGTCATCATCTTCGCCATCAGTCTCGGCCTCGCGGTGGACGACACGATCCACTTCCTCGCGCGCTTCCAAGAGGAGCTCGGACGCCATCCCACCGACGTGCGAGCGGCGGTCCTCGGTGCGTACAACGGTGCGGGTCGTGCGATCATGCTGACGAGCGTGATGCTGCTGATCGGGTTGCTCGTGCTGCTGTTCAGCGACTTCGTGCCGACGCAGTACTTCGCGACGTTGACGGCGATCACGATCTTCGGTGCGATCCTCGGGGACCTCCTGATTCTGCCTCCGATCCTCTATCTGGTGTTTGGTTGGAAGGCACGGCGAGCGGCCAGATGAGACACTCGACGTACATATGTGCCGCGCTGGTGCTGGTGTGCCTGAGCTGCCGCGACGGGCGCGGAGCGACGGGCGCGGTGACGCCGACCGACCGCGGCAGCAATCGCGCGGTGATTGCCGCGCCGACGGGCGAGGCGTTCGACGAAGCCAACGAGGTCGTGGAGACGGCGCGAATCCTCGCGATCGGCGTGGCACCGCTCGGTCCGACCGTGATTCGTGGCTTCGCGCTGCCCACGTACACCGAGCTGCCCGGTCTTTCGTACGCACAGATGTTAAAGCGGATCGCGAGCATTGGCGCGACGCACGTCTCAGTCGTGACGAGCTGGGACCAGCAAACGATCTACCACAACCGGATTGGACCCAATCGCGACACGACGCCCTCCGATGCGGTGCTCGGCGCGGTGATCGACGACGCCCACGCGCTCGGCCTGAAGACACTGGTGTTCCCGATCATTCACGTCGAACGCCGCGACGAGGGTGAGTGGCGCGGTCGACTCGCCCCCACCCACCTCGAACGATGGCGCGAGAGCTATCGCGCCTTCATCCTGCATCACGCCGACCTCGCCGCACGCCACAACGCCGAAATCCTCAGCGTCGGCAGCGAGCTGTCGTCTCAGGAGAGCGACACGGAGTTCTGGACGACCTTGATCGCGGATGTGCGGGCTCGATTTGGCGGCAAACTC
>JBFIHF010000227.1:0-10412 GCA_041601915.1 Bradymonadaceae bacterium | reverse complement strand
GCGCCGGCCGACTTTCGCCGCGAGCGGAACGCCGCCCGGCGGGTTGAACTCGAGCAGCGTTTTGGTGCGTCCGTCGTCGTCGTCCGCTTCGGAAGGCGCCGTGAGTGCGCTCATCGCGCCCATCATGAGCGTGCGCTTGGAATCGCCGGCGTCCTCGCCTCCGTCCGGGCTGGCGGCCGCTGCTGCGACCATGTTCGGCTCGAGTCGGGCGGTCGGGCGAGTTGCGGCATCGGGCTCGAACGCCTCGTCGGTCTGGTCGTCGGTACCCAGCGCGCTGCGTTTCTTGAACTGCTCCGTGGAGCGCTTGGTGCCCGTGGGCGGATCGTCGGGCGACGTTTCATCGACATCGGCGGTGGCCGAGACGCCGCTGACGGGGCCGCCGCTTGAGATTGGGGCCTGCGGACCGGGGCGCGGCGCCGCGAGGGTCGTCATGGGGTTCGATGCCACGCTGCGCCGCGGCTCCAGCGCGTCGCGATCCACGCTGTCCATGTCGATCGTGCGATACAGGTCATCGACGTCGGTTTCACCGGCCCGCTCCAGCGGGGGCGCGAGGGTCACCGGGGATTCGTTGACGAGGTTCGACAGCGCTGCGACGGCCGCGGCGGGCGATTGGAAGCGCTTGTCGGGATCCTTGGCCAGCATCATCTCGAGGATGTCATCGAGCTGGGGGGGCAGGTCACCGCCTCCCACCGCGATCGAGAGGCGCACCGGCTTCTCATGTTGGTGACGCTTGAGGACCTCCGCGGCGCTCTTGCCCGGCAACGGCACTTTGCCGGCCACCATCTCATACAGCACGCAGCCCAGTGCATAGACCGCGGAGCGGATATCCGCTTTTTCCGTCGCCCGCGCGATCTCAGGCGCCATGTAGTCGACGTAGCCGGCGAAAGCCGAGGGATCCTCTTCGACGATGCGTTCCGCGGAGTCCGGCGGAAACAGTGCCTCGAGGGCCCAATCGCCCACGACGACCTGACCTTCTTGTAGCTTGGTCACGAAGATCGACGTGGGGTGGAACGAGCAGTGCGGGACCCCTTGTTCATGCAACCACTGCATGGCGCGCGCGAGGTTGGCCGTGATGCGCACGGCCTCGTCCCACGCCAGCGTGCGCTTCTCGTCGAGCAGCGTCCGAACGCTCGGTCCGCGCGGCTCCGACTCCACCAGGAACGGCAGTTCGCGGTCGAAATGGACCTGAAGCAGCGTGTTGATCTGCGGCGGCATCGGCGAGCCGACCTTCGCACGGGCCGTCTCGACTCGTTTCGTCGTCGCCGCGTCGACTTTGAATTTCTGATTGAAGACGGTGACATACACCGCGCGCCGGCTCTCGAGGAGCCGCCCGGTGTACCGCTCCGCGAACGGGTCCGCGTACGCAAGCTTGTCCAGCCGGACGACATCGCCCAGCTTCGAGCCGGTGAGTTCACCGGGTGAAAGCTCCCGCGCATCGACGAGCTTATTGCCGTCGTGCGGGCAGAACGTCTCGCCCCCGACGAAGCGCGACTGACATATTGGACAGACTCTCAAGCTAGGACTCCCGGTTGTTGCGCCGCAGAGAATACCCGATTCCATGAACGATTGTTAAGTTGGGAATGACGTGTTAACCCCAGCGCCGCAGTTTAAGCCCGGATTGAGGCATCCATGGGACTCGTTGAAGAACTCAGTAGTACCATGACGAGCAAGGAACGTCGCTTTTTGCGCGGCCTGAGCCACGACCTCGCCCCATTGGTGCTGGTTGGGCAGAAGGGCGTGAGCAAGGGACTGATCGATAGCTTGCATCAGCAACTGTTGGTCCATGAGCTCGTCAAAGTCAAAGTCCACGACCCCGACGGGATCGAAGACGTGGCGCGGGCCCTGGCTGCCGGCACCAAATCGGCTCTGGTCCAGTGGATCGGAAAGACGCTCGTCTTCTACCGCGCCCACCCGGACAAACCGACCATCAAGCTGCCGCGCTGATCTCATGATCATCGAGATGAATGCGCAGAACCCGCAGCCGCGGAAGGTCGAACAGGTCGCCAAGATTCTGTCCGAGGGGGGGCTCGTCGCCTATCCCACGGACACCGTCTACGGGATCGGCTGTGACATCTTCCACCGCGACGCCGTCGAGCGTCTGCATCGGCTCGTGCGTGAGATCAAAGGGAACGACAAACATGCCCCGCTGTCGTTCATCTGCCGCGATCTCTCCAACATCGCGGAGTACGCCATGATCTCAGACTTCGCCTACCGCACGATGCGCCGCGTACTGCCGGGGCCGTATACGTTCATCCTGACCGCGACGAAGCTCGTGCCGAAGGTGATGCTGACGCGTCGGAAGACGGTCGGCATCCGCGTTCCGGATGCCGCGATCATCGCGGCGCTCGTGGAGCGGATCGGAAATCCGATCGCGACGACCTCGGCGGCGCTGCCGACGGGGGAGCTCATCGCCGACCCGTGGACGATCGAGGATCTCTACGGCCATCACATCGAGGCGGTGATCGACGGCGGCTTTCTGTTCCCGGAGCCCTCCACGATCGTCGACTTTACCCAGGACCCGCCGGTGCTCGTCCGCGAGGGCAAGGGCGAGGCGCTCATCTTTGAGTAGTGCATCGACGTCGCGAGGTGTTTGACACTCGCGATGCCCCCTGATAATACCTCCGCCCGGCGGCTTGAGCCGTGCGAATCAAGGAGATGTTGTGGCGAATACCAAGTCAGCACTGAAGCGCGTCCGCCAGAACGAGCGACGCCGCGAGACCAACCGCAAGGTCCGTTCCGCAGTCCGCACGTTCATGAGCAAGTTCGACGCAGCCGTCGCCGCCGGTGAGGCAGCCGACGCCACCGCGGCGTACCGCAAGATCACCAGCGTTCTGGACCGTGCCGCGTCGAAAGGCGTGATCCCGAAAGAGCGCGCCGACCGCAAGAAAGGTCGCATGGCGGCTCGACTCGCCGCACTCTGAACCTGTCTGAGCGCCTCCGCTCGACCTGAGCCGAGTCGATGGTTTTCGCGAGCACTGCTTGCGAGTACCATCCGCGCATGACCACCCTCAGCGAAATTGCTCGTTCGACGCTCGTTGCCGCAGCGGCACTGGAGAAAGTCGGGCGTGGCGTCGTGCTTGGCCTGATGCCCCTCGACGCGTTGGCCGAGGGCACCCTCGTCGACTTTGTCGCGTGGGAGCACGACGCCGGCACGCGGCCACCGTTGGTGGAGCACGCCTACCGAGCGGTGGGGCGCAACCTCGCCGCACTCGAGACGCAGTCGAGCGACGCGTTCACCGCACTGAGCATGGACGAACGGCTCGGCCTGTCCGGCACCGTATCGATCATCGATCGGTTCAAACTCCTCCCCGTGGTGCGGCTCGCGCTGGTGCTGCTCGACTTCGCCAAGGGGGGCAGCGAAGAGCGCCGCTTTGGCTGGGAGACCAAGGGCGCGGACCTCACCGTGCACAACATCGCCGCGAGTCAGGTGCTGCGCGCCGAAGGGACGCTGGTCGGGGCCGAGTTCGACCCCGTGCTCGAAGAGTTGCTGCTCCAGATGATCGCGAACCACGGGCTCGCCGGACAATTCGCCCGCGGGGAGACGCCCGTGGCGGCGTTTCGGCCGTGGGTGCAGTGGCTGATCGAAAACGACAGCGCGCTCGCCAAGGCGATCGGCGTGAATGCGTCGCAGGCGGTGACTCTGGCGTGCAACGCCATGCATCTCATCGATGCGATGGACACCGAGGCGGTGCGCGAGGGTTTGGTCGACGACCGACTGCTCGGCGAGCTGCGCAATGTGCGCGACTTCTGGATCGGCGCGGTGATGCGCCCCGAACGCCTCGACGAACACGAGGATCTGCGCAGTCGCTTTGGCCGACTCCGCCGTCAGGCGCTCGAGGCCGGCGAGCCCGTCGCGCGGCTCGACGCGGCGCTCACCGTGGCGGCGCCGCACCTGGAGTGGATGAATCGTCTGCTCGTGAACGCCCAACTCTGGTACTTCGAGCCCGCGACCCACGCGCTGTCGTCGGAAGCGGCGCTGCGGCTGCTGGTGCTGGGCCTCGGCCAGGCCGACCGCAACGACGCGGTCGACTGTGCGCGCCCGTTTCATCTGAGTTTTCAGCCGCTCGTCAACGCCCTGGGCGCCTCCGACACCCGCACGGCGTACCGGGTACGGTTGATCGAGGCGCTGCTCTTGAAGTGGGATCTCGACAGCCTCGCCCGCGGCGAGTTCCCCGCCGATCTGCTCGCCGGCTTCTCGCCGCGCATTGGCGGCACGACGGCGGTCGCGCTGGAGCTGCAGACGACCCCGGAGGCCGACGCGTTGGTCACGCTACTCGCGCTGTACGAGGGCCGTTCGTCGGTGGCGTTTCATCAGATCCTCAAGCTGTTGTGCGACGCCTACGACTTGCGCAAGGACGAGTTCGACCGGCTCGCCAACGAGGCGCAGTACCTCGCGACGATGAACGCCGCGCGCTCGGATAAGGAGCGCATGCTCGATTTCGTGGTTCCGGGGACGATCGTCGAGGTCGGACCGGGCGGCGGCGTGGTGCTCGACCTGCTGGAAGCTCGCTTCGACGACAGCGATATCGTGGGTCTCGATCTCAGCGACGCCGTGGTGACGGAGCTCGAGCGGCGGCGCGGTCGGGAAGGCCATTCATGGCGCATCGTGAAGGGCGACGCGTTCGAGATCGGTGACATCATCGGTGCCGGCACCGCGAACACGGTCATTTTTTGCAGCTTGCTCCACGAGATCTACAGCTACGTGGAGTCGGAGGGCCGAAAGTTCCAGATGGAACCCGTCCAAGCGCTGCTGCGCGCCGCGTATGACGCGCTGGCCGACGGCGGCCGGATCATCATTCGAGACGGCGTGAAACCGCCGCCCGGGGTGCGGATTCTCGACTTTCTGGACCCCGACGGTCCGGACTTTCTGCGCCGGTTTCAGGCCGAATTCGAAGGGCGCGAGATTGGCGTCGAGTGGCTCGACGACACCCGCGCTCGCATGAGCGCACCCGACGCGATGGAGTTTCTGTACTGCTACACGTGGGGCCCCGCGAGCTTTCCGTACGAAGTGCGCGAGCAATACGGGATCATGGAGCGCGACGAGTACGAGCGCGCAGTGCTGGAATGGCTGCCCGGCGCGCGCGCTGTCGATGTCCCCGACGATCTGCGCAGCTACCTGCAACCCGGTTACGAGACGGGCCTCGCCTCCAAGGTGCGGCTGAGCGACGGGGAGGGCAGCCCGGTTCCGCTGCCCGACTCGAACGCGATCTGGGTGTTCGAAAAGGCTGCTGCCAAGTAATTGTTCACAGGCAGGTGTACTCGCTGACACGCACCGTGTTGATGACGCCGTCGCCCATCCAGTCCTGGGTCCAGCGAACCTCGCGTCCGTACTCGTCGAACTCCCAGGTGCGGAGCCAGTTCCGAATGCCGTCGTTGTTACCGTCCACCCACTGCTCGACGATGTTGCCGTCGATGTCCTTGGTGGTTTGAAAGACGCGATCGACGGTCCCGTCCGCGTCGAGGTCGCCCTCGATGCGCTCGGTGAGCCCCTCATCGGACCAGATGTGGACCTCCGAAAAGCGCGGCATGCCGAGCGGGCCGGTGCCTTCCACCAACACGAGACGGTCTTGCGCGTCATAGCTATACGTGGAGGTCGTGTCGACCCCGTCGTTCCCCGTGTCTTCGGTGCGCTGTAGCAGAAGTCCGGCGGCGTCGTAGGTCCAGGTCGTGACGATCGTCAGCACGCCGTCGCTGTCCGCCCACTCCTCGCGGATCGGCTGTCCCGCCGCGTTATAGGTCGTGGTCGCGCTGGCGCCGTAGCTGCCATCCATCTGAACGCCGCTCAGATACGTCTTCGTCGTGGCGGTGTATTCGGTCGTGTTGACCTCGTCGATCGTTCCATCGGCGCCATTGTCGTACTCCTCGCGCACGACACGCTCCTGGTCGTCGAACACCCGCCGCGCCGTGTACTCAGGCGTGCCGTCGACATCGTTGTCGTGCAACTCGGTGACTGAGTTGGCGTCGTACTCGTAGGTGATCACGGAGTCAGCGGTACCATCGGCGTCATTGTCGGTCTCCCGACGGATCAAACGGCCTCCGCTGTCAAACGACTGGCGAATCTCGAGGTCAAAGCTGCCGTCGTTTTCGTTGTCCGTGGATATGCGGCACGGCAGCATTTGCACCGCGGCGACGTTCGCGTCCGTCGTGTCGCCAACGTCGCCAACGTCGCCCACGCCGCTCGCGTCATCGCTCGGCGAGCTATCCGAGCCGCCGTTGTCACCTCCGACGTCTCGGCCGGCGTCCTGACCGTTCGTGGTGCCGTCATCGGCCTGTGCAGCATCGCGGCCGGAGTCGGTACCGAGGCCCGGATCAGGGGATGAACAGCCGAGCAGGGCGGCTGCCAGCACAACGATGAACATCGCGGGACGGGCCATCAGTCTCTCCGTTCGGGACGCCGACAGTCTGCCCGCTTCCCGATTCGAATGCACGCGATGCAGTCGGCGACAGTGGACGAGCGGGTCGAGCTTGCGGTCCGTTCGGCATGGTTGTACGGAAGCTGTCTAAATTGGAGGAAGATCATGACTCGAATCGTATGGTTATCGCTCGTCGCCGCGCTCGCGGTCGGTTGTGGCAAGAAAGAGAATAACGACGTCACGGACCCGGATACGGGCGTCATCGAACCCGACATGGGTGATGACACCGAGGACATGGCCACTCCCAACAACACCACGCCCGACATGCCCGACCCCGTCGACATGCGGCGCGAGCCTCCGACCTGTGGACCCTTTCCCGTGGCATTCGAGTTGATCGACGCCGACGAGACCGGCGCGTTCTATACCGCCGACGCCTCGCTGACGTTTCCGACGGATTCGTTGGCGATCGAGATCTATGACGAGCCGCCGACCGCGGGCAGCTACACCCTCGGCGAGAACTACGAGACGTGTCTGTACTGCGTGCTGATCTACACCGATTGTGACGAGTCATCGTGTGGCAGCACGTTGCTCGCCACGGGCGGTACGCTGAACATCACCGAGGTCGGCGTCGACGGCGGACGCTTCACGGGGACCCTCACCAACGCGCAGTTCGAAGAAGTAGCGATCAACGAGGACACGTTCCGTTCGACGCCGGTGCCTGGCGGCGAACTGCGCTGCGTGGACAGCTACTCGTTCGACATCTTCATCGGTACGTCGTGTGAGGCAGAAGGCGATCTGTGTGAGCTGGGACGCGCCGTCGAACAGGAAGGCTTCGCGTGTGTCGACGACGGCACCGGCGCGGGCGTTTGTGCGATCGATACGCCGCTGATGTTGCCGGCGATCTGCACCGATACGACCTTTACCGGCCAGATTGGCGGGGCCGCTCTGCACGAGGGCGGCACCTACACCGACGTCCCCTACACCGTCGATACCGGCTTGCAGGCCGTGTGGGACGCGATCCCGGTGGGCGCGGACGCCGTGACGGACCTGACGGCCACGCCGATCGCGGTCACCAGCGCGGTCGTGACGGCGACGAGCGTCGACGCCGATGCGAACTGGCAGTTCTGGGTGCAGGACCTCAACGTGGGCCTGCAGCTGCGGCTCACGGATGCCGCCGGCACCGCGACTCCAGTCGCGATGGACGTCAAAGTCGGTCAGACGGTGAGCTTCAGCGTCACGATGGTGGAGACGTTGGGCGGCCACCCGCAGATCAAGGAGATCACCGGCTTCACCATCGAGTCCGAAGGCGCGGCGGTCTACGTGATCGAGAAGTTCGATGCCGACATCACCGCCGCCGATTACGGCAAGATCGTGCGTGTCGGTGGCGTGCTTGGGGCCCCTGTCGCCTGCGGCAGCAGCATGTGCTACCCGCTGACTCACGGTGCCGCCGCGGACAAGACCATCACCATGCGGTCGAGTTCAATGGTTCTCGCCGAGACGAACTGCGCGGTGTTCGTCGGGCCGGCGACCGGTGATCCCGGCCCCAAAGATGCCGGCGGGATCACCGCGATCCAGGTCGACACCACCAACTTGGACTGGCTGCTCGTTCCCTGACCCCGTGCGGCACTGGACGGGACATCGCCAAACCGCTTACGGTGAGCGTGCGGAGGGTACGATGGGTGATGAGCAGAGCGACGCTACGGTGAACTACAGCGATGACTCGCCGACGGAGAAGCTGTCCGGGGGTGAGGTGTTCGTGCAAGCGACGAATCCCATGCACGCCGGCGTGCTGGACCCGACGCTGGCTGCGGCGATCCGCGCGGACCACGCCGCGACGGTGGCCGACGAGGATCGCATCACGTTTCTCGCGCAGGTCGACGCCGACGGACGCATCCTGATCCCCGAGAATGTCCGCGCTTCGCGCGACATCGCACCGGGCGACGAACTCCTCATCATGGCTCACAAAATCGGCGGATGACGGTCCGGCGGTCGTACGCCCCTACTCGCCGTTGACGATCTCGACGATGTTGTCCCACTGCCGTTCGATGTCGTTCTTGAACGCGACGACGATGAGCATCAGGATCATCGTGAACCCGACGTAGGCCGCAATCTGCCGCGTCCGGAACGACAGCGGGCCGCGCTTGATCGCCTCGAGCGCGAACAGCATCAGATTGCCGCCATCGAGGATCGGGATTGGGAGCAGGTTGATGAGCGCGAGGTTGATGCTGATCAGCGCCATCATCTCGAGGAACTTGTCCCATCCCGCCCGACCGGCCTGGGCGGCGAGCTCACCGATCATGATCGGACCGCCGAGGTTGTCGAGGCTCAGCTTGCCCTGGGCCGTGCGAAGCAGGCCCATCGCGGTCATCCGACAGAACTCGGCCGTCTGACGCACCGCGAAGCGGCTGCCGTAGACGATGCGCTCGCCTAACGGAAACGCGATCTCGTCGGGGTAGACCATGTCCGACAGGTGGCCCCAATCGATGATGATGCGGAAGTAGTCTTCGATGTCGAGCTGACGAACGACCGGCGTCAGCGTCGTATGCTGCTCGACCTGATTGCGTCGATATGTGATGTCGAACGAGCGGCTCAGCTTCGAAACATCGCCGCCCTCGTCCTTGGTCTTCGCGATGTCCGTGTTGATCGCGTTCTCGATGTGTCGGTTCATCATCGACCAGTTCGAGAACGGCGTGCCGTTCACCGCGACGATCTCGTCACCCAGCTGGAGCCCCGCCGCCTCGGCGGGTCCCCCGGGGTCGACGGAACTGAGGAACATTTCCGCGCGGCGCACACCGATGCTGAACGTGTCGCCCTCGGCTACGGGTTGCACCTCGACGTCGATGCGCCGCTGAGAATAGAACTGCCCGTACTCCACCGGGATCGCCTCGCGGCGCCACGCCGAGAGCTTGAGGGGTTTGCCGGTTCTCACCGCGGCCTCGATCTGATCGAACCGCTGGATCGCCTTGCCGTTGACGCTCATCACGCGATCGAAGCTCTGCAGCCCCGCGAGGGCGGCCGGCGAGTCCGCGGTCACGATCCCGAGGGTGGGGCCGTAGGTCCCGCTGTGGATGCCGATGAGGCCGTACTCCTCGTCGGTGAGGCCCAGGAAATCGGCCGACTTTTTGACCTGCGCGGTGACGTTCGCGGTATGGCGCGTGCCGTCGCGCTCGTACTCGATCACGAGGTTCTTCCCCGGCTTGGGCGTCACGTGCTCGATGACCTGATGCCAGTAGTTCACCTCGTCGCCGTCGATCGCGACGATCAGGTCGCCGGGCTGGATCCCCGCCGCGGCGGCCGGCATCTCCGGAAACACTTCGCCCACCATCGACGGCGCGACCTCCGTGTTCATCGCCACCAACACGACGAAGTAGATGAGCACCGGGAAGATGAGGTTGAAGACGGGACCGGCCAGCACGACTAGAGAACGCTGCCAGATCGGCTTCGCCATCAGCGCGCGGGGCAAATCCTCGGGAGCGATGTCTTCGGTCGTCTCCATCGTCATGCCGAGCATCTGAACGTAGCCGCCCAGCGGCAGCGCGCAGATCACGTACTCGGTCTCCCCGCGCGTATAGCCGATGACCTTGGGGCCGAATCCGATCGAGAACCGTAGCACTTTGACGTCGAAGAGCTTCGCGACCAGGAAATGCCCCAGCTCGTGTACGAAGATCAAAACGCCAATGAGGATCGCGGCGTACGCGAGCGACATCAAATGGATCCGGGTCGGAGAGGTTCGGACAAACTCGAGGTGAGAACCCGCCGTCGGGACCCCGAATTTCTCAGAGGAAGTTCGTGAAACATATATAGACCCACGGTGAAGCGAAGATCAACGCGTCGATCCGGTCCAGCATCCCGCCGTGACCGTAGATGATCGTACCCGAGTCCTTCACATCGTGGGCGCGTTTGATGAGACTTTCGGCAAGGTCGCCGCACTGGGCGAGGATGTTGGCCGGCACCGCGACGACGAGGACATCGATCGTGCTCAGCCGCGTCCAGTCGAGCTGCAGCGTATCCGAGAAGAATGACGACGCTTCAATCATCGGAATGAAGCCCGCGTTGAGG
>JBFIHF010000226.1:0-10521 GCA_041601915.1 Bradymonadaceae bacterium | reverse complement strand
GGCACCGCCGGCTCCCGCTCGCGCTGCGGCGCACGGCGCCGTTGGCGCCGTTGCGCCTGGCGCGCCGCCAGGGCGGACCTCGGCGACCGGCTGGAGACCGGATGCCGGATGCTTCGTAGGCGGGCGGACGCGGTCGCTCGGCGGGGCCGGGACCCGCTCGCGCTGCGGCGCCATGGCGGACCTGCGCGCCGCGCCCGGCATCTTCCGGCTTCCGGCTTGGCCTCCGGCCTCCGGCCACCGGCTCGCCCGAACCGTTCGCCCGTCGTTGAAGGTGAGCAACGGGTGCGGTAGAAGCAGTCGAACTCTGCACGAGGAAGGCGATGAGAACCGAAGTCGTGATGCCGCAGATGGGTGAGTCGGTCGCCGAAGGAACGGTGACGAAGTGGCTCAAGGGGTTGGGGGAGCGTGTGCAGCGCGATGAGCCGCTGTTCGAGCTCACGACGGACAAGGTCGACGCCGACGTCCCGAGCCCCGTCGAGGGCGTGCTCGTCGAGATCATCGTGCAGGTGGGACAGACCGTGGACATCAACACGGTGGTCGGGATCATCGACACGAGCGCCAAAGAGGGCGCGATGGTCGTCCCGCGCCCGCCCGACATGCCCGCTGAGGATCTGTCGACGACTGAGATCGCGCGGCCGGCCGCTTCCACGGATGAGCTCGAGCGTCAGCCGGCATCGAACGGATCGGCCGCGGCGGCTGCACCGTCGCAGGACGCGACAGCGGCGGAGCTGCGCCGGACACGGTCGACGCCACTGGTGCGAAAGATCGCGGCGGAACACGGCATCACGAACCTCGCGTCGATCGAGGGCAGCGGCCTGTCGGGCCGCGTCACGAAAAAGGACATCATCGCCTGGATCGCCGATGGCGGAACGGCGACACCAGCGGCATCGGCGGCACGCCCGGCGGCGCGAGACCTTCATCTCCCGGCGATCGAGATCGGGCCACGGGACCGCATCGAGCTGATGACGCCGCAGCGTCAGATGATCGCGCAGCACATGCTCGCGAGTCGCGCGAACAGCGCACACGCGCAAACGATCCACGAGGTCGAGTTCACGAACGTCGTCAAGGCACGCGACGCGCACAAGTCCGAGTTTGCCGACCGCGGGATCAAGCTGACCTACACGGCGTTTCTGGTGAAGGCGGTCGCCGAAGCCCTCGCCGACTTCCCGATCATGAACGCATCGCTGGACGGTGATCACGTCGTCTATCGCGGCGATATCAACATCGGCGTCGCCGTCGACACGGGGACGAGCCTCATCGTGCCGGTGGTGCGCAACGCCGACGAGATGAGCCTCCTGGGCACCGCGCGGGCCGTGAACGACCTCTCCGAACGCGCCCGCACCAAGAAGCTGAAGCCGGCCGACGTCAAGGGCGGCACGTTCACGGTCTCCAATCCGGGGATCTTCGGGTCCGAGTTCGGCATCCCGATCATCAACCAGCCGCAAGTCGCGCTGCTGGTGACCGGGGCGATCAAAAAGCGCGTCGTCGTCGATCAGGCCACGGACGCGATCATGGTCCGCCCGACGTCGATCTGGTGCCTGTCGTTCGACCATCGCGTGATCGATGGCGCCACGGCCGACCGATTCATGCGCCGCATGCGCGAGATCATCGAAGGCTGGCAGCCATGAAGCTGGCGTTTGTGCTGGCGCTCACGCTGCTCCTGTTCGGGTCGGCCAACGTCGGGGCGCAAACCGCCCCCCCGCTGGATCCGCAAAGCAGCACCCGGACGCCGGCGACCCCGGACCCGACGCAACTGACGCCAATGGAACGCGAGCTCGTTCGAGCGGCGGTAGCGAGCGTCGGCGCCTCACACCGCCGCACGCGCACCAGCAATGGAGTCGGCAACATCATCGGTGGCGTGCTCGTCGGTGGCCTCGGCACCTACCTCTACCTGTCGCAAGACGACCCCACGTTTCGGCTCGTCGGGATCGCGATCGCGTTCTCGGCGGTGCCAGCGCTGGTCTCGGGGATGTGGAACATCTTTTACCACACCGCGCAGGAGGACATGGCGGACAAGATGTTGGCCGACGACCGCCTCCTCGACGGCGGCGGTCTCCTGTTCGTCGAGCAAGAAGCGCGGCGCGGAAAGCGCGATCGGCTGGTCGGCGGGTCGACCTCGATCGTGGCCGGCGGTGCGACCCTGGCCAGCTACTTCCTGCTGCGGGAGTTTTTCCTCACCGGCCCGGACAACATCCTGCTGATCTTCTTCGGCGTCGGCACCGCGATTCAGGTGATCCAGGGGATCATCACGCTGGTCGGCAAGTCGGGCCCCGAACGCGCCTACGCCGAGCTTCTCAGCGACATGGGACGGGACCCGCTGGCGCCGCCGACCACCGACGCGAACTCGATCTCGAAGGTCCACGTCGTCCCGACGGTGCTCAGCGACGACGGGCGAGCCGCCCCGGGCCTCGGCCTCACGTTCAGCTTCTAACAGCGCTCACGGACAGTTGCCGGGGGCCTGGGCGTCGACGCCAGCCTGCATCGCCGCGCACGCGTTGGAGTACGTGGTGCCGTCACAACCGCACACGGGGTCGACCTCGGCGGTGCACGCCTCCGGACGCGGCCGACAGGTGCCGAGCATGTCATCCGCGCCGCAGATCGTGTCGTCGGGATAGTCGCACCACTCGGTGTCCAGACAGACCGAGCCGCCGAACCCACCGCAGGCGCCGACGCAGACACCGGCCTCGCAGATCTGACCGAAGTCGCAACCCGAACCCGCGGTGCACTCCACGCTGGTGTTGTTGGTCGGAGCGGTCGTGGCGTTGTTCGTCGTCGTGGCGTTGTTCGTCGTCGTGTTGTTGGTCGTCGCGTTGTTCGGGACCAGGCAGCCGCTGTCGCGACACACTTCGCCGGCCTCGCACTCGAAGTCGAGGATGCAGTGGTCGTAGTTGGGGTCGAGCTCCCGGTAGCGCATCCCGATTCGTTCGAGGGTGCCGCCCGGAATCGTCTCGGTCGGCGAACACACACCGATCCCGCCCTCGGCGATGAGGTTGGGGCGCTCAACCGGGCATGAAAAGCCGTTCTCCACGACGACCGCGCTGCGATAGACGCAGTACGAATCGCCATCGACCGTGATCTCGTCGCCTTGACCGCAGATCGTCGTCGTTTCGTTGGTACAACCGGCGAAGGCGAAGGCGAGGGCGGCACAACGCAGAAACCATTCACTCATTTTCATCGTTCGACTCGGGCTGGTCCGGCGCCCACAGAATGGACAGCCGGATGGGGATCGATTCGTCGTCGGCGACTCCGGCATCATCGAGGTCGCAGATCAAGGGGAACAGATGTTCCTCGTAATGTCTCTTCAGGCGGTCGACGTCCTGCGGACGTACGCGAAACGCCACGTTTCGGACCATCGCGCGTTCATCTTCATCGAAGAACCGTGCGCGCACTGCCTGACTGGTGCTCTCCAGCAGCGTGTTCAATCCGTCCACCTTCGCCATCCAGGGCGCCGTGTCGAGGCGCTGACGGGCGTCGGCGAGGCCGAATGTGTCGGTCCGCCCGGCGATCGTGCGAACCCGTCCTTGCTCGACGAGCTGCGCCAACGCCTTCTCCACCTCGTGAGTGTCGAACTCGGGCAGCGCCTGCGCGATCCGCGCGTGGGATAATGGGGACGCCCACAGCAGCGACAAGATCTGCCGGGCGATGCCGTGCTCGAGCTCCGGCTCGAGGAAGTGCTCTTTGAGCTCTTTCGAGAGCTGGCCGACCTTGGCCATGCTGATCGACATGAGGTCGCTGATCTCCTTCATCTTTAGTCCACGGCGTCTGGCCTCCTGATAGTAGGCGAGCTCCATGTACTTCTTGATGTCACGCAGGGCGAACCCTCCGCGCACCGCCAGTCGAGCAGCGGGGCGGAGGGCCGCGAACGTGAGCCGCGGGATCAGGTCACCCATGCGCTACGGACAAGCTCCCTGGGTGTAGACGTCGACGCCGGCCGAGTTGGCGACGCAGCCGTTGCTGTAGGTCATGTTGTCGCAGCCACACACGGGGGCGAACACCGCGGGGCAGGCCTGTGGGCGAACCTGACAGGTCCCGCTCTGGTCGCCCGCGCCGCACATCGTGCCGTCGGGGTAGTCACACCACTCGTCGGCGGCGCACTGGAATCCGGCGAATCCGCCGCACTGGCCCTGCGCGACGTCGGTGCAGGTACCGTTGATGCAGAGCTCGTCGACCGCACAGTCGGTGTTGGCGACGCACGACTTCACGCACTCGCCTTCCGACAGCGCCGAGACCCCGTTCCCGTTGGCCTCACACTCGTTGCTGTACGTCATGCCATCGCAACCACAGACCGGGTCGTAGATGTCGGCGCAGAATTGCGGCGTCTCCTGACACGTTCCCGTGGCATCGGCGCGCCCGCACATCCCGGCGAGGTCCCAGTCGCAGAAGTAGCCGGCGGGGCACATGTACATGCTCCGCGCACCACAGGTCGCTCCGGTGGGGTCGGACGTGCACGCTCCGTCGACGCAGAGCTCACCGCGCGCACAGTCCGAGTCGGCGGCGCAGATCGCCGACGCCTCGCAGACCCCTGCAACGCAGCTTTCCCCGGCCGCGCAATCCGAGTCGGCCGCACATGCGGTCGCGCACTCGCCGTCGGCGGCCACGTCGACGCCGGCCGAGTTGGCAGTACAGGCGTTGCCATAGTCATTGCCGTCGCAGCCGCACACGGGCTCGTAGACTGCGGCGCACGCCTCCGGGCGGGGCTCGCAGGTACCGAGCTGATCCGCGGCACCGCAGTACGTGTCGTCGGGGTAGTTGCAGAAGTCGGTATCCGCACAGACCAGACCGGCGATCCCGCCACAGTCACCGCCGGACGTGTTGTTCGTCGGCAGGTTGTTCACGGGCTCGTTGTTGGTCGGCTCGTTGTTGGTCGGCTCGTTGTTCGCCGGATCGTTGTTCGTCGGCAGGTTGTTCGCCGGCTCGTTGTTGGTGTCGCAATCGGAGTCCGGCTCGACGCAGAAGTCGTCACAGACCCCATCGCCGTACCAGTCGAGCACATCGCAGATGTCCTCGCCGTTGTCGTCGACACCGCCCATGGCGCGCGCGTCGGCCTTGGTCACCGTCCCGTCCCGATCCCCCAGCTTGCTGCCTTCCTCACCACCGCTACACGATGCGGCGAGCAGCGCCGCGACTACGATCCACTGTTTCATTTTTCCGTCTCCGTTCGAGCTTAGCTTTCCCAATTGCCCTACATGTAGCCGCCCTCGCATCGCGGATCAAACACTTTATCCACATAACTGGATAAATCTCTGGGAAGGGTTTGGTCGTATCCAAGTGTTGAAGAGTCTCTTGCGAGGTAGACAATGCAGAACAAACTACAAGAGCTGGCGGACTTACTCGTCCTCGGTGACGTATTGACGGCGTTGGAAGAAGGCGGTGGCTTCGAGCTCATCGCCCACTGGACGCAAGGTGAGTTTCACCACGACCTCGTCGCCCGCACCGGGCTGCTGGACGACTCCGTGATCGTCATCGCGACGAACTGCAACGGCGGCGTCAAAGAGATCATCGCGTTCGATGACGTGCCTGATCGGGCCGCGTTGTGGAACTGGCGCTGTCCCGATGCGGGCTTCCATCCCACGGACGCCCTCATCGAGGTGCGCGAAGTCGCCCGCACGGTCCACTGGTTCGATCCCTCGGAGCTGCTGGCCGCCGACGCCTGGTCCGAGCTGCGCCCCGAGTACCGCAAACGACAGGACGGCGGCGGCTGGGTTCCGGCCTGAGGGCAGCACCGGCAATTCAGAAAAACCTCATCACATCCGCCGCGCAGATCCGCTGGTCCGCGGGTCTGCTGGTCTGCTGGTCTCCGATCCAATTCAAACTGGACCCGCACTCAGACCCCCAAACCACCACGCGAAGCGGCGAACCCGCGCCTCAAGCCCAGTGCGGGTCCGAGCCACGCATGATCCATTGGTCCCGCCAACCAGCGCGAAGCCGGGCTGCTTGACGCTTCGCGTGGTAACTTCTGGTCTGAGTGCGGGTAAAGTTTGAATTGGAGCGGAGACCAGCGGACCAGCAGACCCGCGGACCAGCAGATCAACAGACCAGCGGACTCGGCCCCCAAGGTCGTGGATCGAAACGTGCATCGTTTCGTTGCGTGGTGAATGTGTTACCATGGGCGAAACACCGCTCAGCCCTACAGTTCTAGCGAGTACCCAGTGTCCGAGACCGAAAGGAATCGAGAGAGGACCGAGGCCCGTGCGCCTCGATCCGCGCGCGCGGGTCCTCAACCGTGACGCGCATGCCACGATCTCGCGGCCACGCGGAGGCCAGATGAAATCTACGCCGATGATTCTCTCGCTGTTCGTGGTGCTCTGTGCGGCCGGCTTGGGCTGCGAGGGCAAGATCGGCCTCGACGGCGCGGAAGGTATCGCGCAGTTCAAGCCGCCCGGCACCACGACGGAGCCCGACATCGACCCCGACGGCGAGCCGCCCGACGGCACGATGCCGCGCCCCGGCGTGGACCCGACGAGCGACGATGTCTGCAAGCTCATCAACCCGGGGACGACGCCCGTGCGCCGCCTGACGGCCGACGAGTACACCAACTCGGTCCGCGATCTGTTTCCCGACATCACGATTCCCGCACAGACGCTGGGCTCCGACGAGCGCATCTCCGGCTTCACCGCCAACACGGTGTCATCGGTCGGCTCGCTGCAAGCCGAAGAGTATCAGCTCGCCGCCGAAGCGATCGCGGCGTTGGTCGTGGCCGGCCGAAACGCGGCCGAGGTGGATCCAGCAACGGCGATGCGTGCCTTCATCGAAGACACGGGCAAGCGCGCGTACCGTCGCCCGCTGACGACCGAGGAGATTGACGGGCTCTTCGCGCTCTACACGCTCGGCGAGACGGAGTACGACGCGACGACCGGCAAGCAGATGGTCATCGAGGCCATCCTGCAGTCGCCCGCGTTCCTGTACCGCGTCGAAGTCGGCGAAGAATCGACGGACGAGGTCGTCGCGCTGACGAGTTTCGAGGTCGCATCACGGCTTTCATACTATCTGTGGGGAACGATCCCGGACGCCGCACTGATCACGGCGGCTGAAGCCGGCGAACTGTCGACTCCCGAGCAAGTCGAAGCGCAAGCCCGTCGAATGATCGCAGACCCGAAGGCGCGTTTGCGCATCGACGAAGCGTTTGCCCAATGGCTGCGCATCGACGAGCTCGATCAGTTCGACAACCCCGATCCGGACTTCACGAACGAGGTCCGCAGTTCGATGGTCAACGAGACACGCACCTTCATCGATCACGTGGTCTGGGAATCGCCGAACAGCACCGTCGCTGAATTGCTCACCGCCGACTACACGTTCGTCGACGCCAACACTGCCGCGCTGTACGGCTTGGAAGGGGGCGCTGCCGACGGCATGGTCCGGGCGACGCTGCCGACCAACCGACGCGGGATCCTGTCTCACCCGGGCGTGCTGACGATGCACGGGCACGGCCAGGCCCCGGTGTATCGCGGCAAGTTCGTACGCGAGGCGTTCCTCTGCGCCAGCAACGTCGCGGACCCTCCGCCCGATGTGATCGAGCCGCTCCCGTCGTTTGAGGGCGAATCGAATCGCTCGAAATCCACCAAGCGGCTCGAGGCCAGAGTTGAAGGGTGCGCCGGCTGTCACGTGATGATGGACAGCGTCGGGCTCGTGTTCGACAACTTCGACAGCCTGGGCCGCTACCAGACGCAGGACGAGTTCGGGAACGACCTCACCGCCGATGGAGAGGTCCTCGTCACTCGCGAGACCAACGGCCCGGTGAACGGCGTACTGGAGCTCGCCGAGAAGCTCGCGGGCTCGCCAGACGTCAGCGAGTGTGTCTCGGCGCAGTTCTTCCGCTACGCGTTCGCGCGCACCAATGAGAGAGAAGTGGACGCCTGCAGCCTCTCGATCGTCAACGCAGCGGCAGAAGCTTCCGGCAACGACATCAAGGAGATGCTCGTCGCGGTCGTGACCACCGACGCGTTCCTGTATCGACGCAACCTGTCCTTGAGCCAGTGAGACACGCGATGCCTTTATCTCGACGCAACTTTCTCAAGGGCCTCGGCGCCACGACCGTCGCACTGCCGCTGCTGCCCTCGCTGAATGCCGCGGCGCAGGACGGGACGTTCCCGAAACGACTGCTGGTGTTCTTCAGCGCCAACGGCACGATGCCGGATCGCTGGCGACCGGTCGGAAACGAGACGAACTGGACGATCAACGCCAACGACATCCTGACCCCGCTGGAGCCGCACAAGAGCGACCTCATCGTCGTGGAAGGCGTCGACATGGTCTCGACGCGCTTCGGGATCGGCGACGGCCACCAGAAGGGCATGGCGCACATGCTCACGGGTACCGAGCTGTTGCCGGGCCCCTTCCAGGGCGGCGGCGACGCGGGGACCGCGGGATATGCCGGCGGCATCTCGATCGACCAGTACATCGCGAACCAGGTGCACGCCGGCCAGAAGTTCAAATCGCTGGAGCTGGGCGTGCAGTGCGGCAACCCGACGAACTGGTCGCGGATGTGCTACTCGGGTCCCGATCAGCCGATCGCGCCGCGCATCAACCCGTACGACGCTTTCGACGCCGTGTTCGGCGACCTCAACGCGGACCCATTTGGTCTGGCGCGGCTGCGACTCAAGCGCCAGAGCGTGCTCGACCATGTGCGCGGCGACCTCGCGCGCCTGCAGACCAAGGTCAGTGCGTTCGACAAGGATCGCCTCGACGCGCACGCCACGTCGATCCGCAGCCTCGAGCAGCAGCTCCTGACCGGCAACGAGGTGGGGCTGGCCTGCGAAGCGCCAAATCTGGGCGGCGCGATCGACCCCGATCAGAACGACAACTTCGGGGCCGTCGCGGACTTGATGATCGACCTCGCCGTGATGTCGTTCGCGTGCAACCTGACCCCAGTGGCCTCGCTGCAGTTCAGTCGATCGGTCTCCAACGTGCACTTCGGCTTCGCGGGCGTCGATGCTCGCCACCACGACCTGTCGCACGAGGGCGACGAGAACGGGACGGCCGTGCAACAGATCGTCGACATCAACAAGTGGTACGCCACGAAGTACGCGCGGGTGCTGGAGCTCATGAAGGCGATCCCCGAAGGCAACGGGACGATGCTCGACAACACGGCGGTCGTCTGGGTCAACGAGCTCGGCAAGGGCAACTCGCACACCCGCAACGACATGCCGTTCATCATCGGCGGATCCTGCGGCGGCTACTTCAACACCGGTCGCTACCTCAACTACAGCGACGATCCGCACAACAACCTGCTGGTGTCCCTCGCCAACGCGATGGGCGTGCAGACGAACACCTTCGGCAATCCGAACTACTGCACCGGCCCGCTGTCCGGTCTGACCTGATCTCCGAGCCCTAATCACGGTTCGTTGGATTACGCGGAAAGTAGCGGTGTGTTACTTGGGCGAGTAGGCTGCGCTCTGACACCGGCTCGACGACATGCAGAACAAGCTCGCCATCGCCGCAACCATCGCGGCCCTGATCCTCACGGTCCTCGCCCTCGGCGCGACATTGGTCTCCGTGTGGCCCGACGAACCACGGCCGGTCGCGACCGGTGTCGAGGCGTTCGAACCCGCACAGATCGGACAGGCGAAGCCCAACGACGATTTCGTGGGTCCGGAGATGCCGCCGGAGAAGGAGTTGGTCAAGGCTCCGACGCCCGAAAAGACGCCGCTGCAGCGCGAGGTACCACCGAGGTCGCGAACCAAGCAGCGCAAGTACAAGCCGGCGGTGCTGCAAGTCGTCACGAACTTCGAGCGCGCCGACGTCAAGGTCAACGGCCTGCCTTACCCCGAGTACTACGAACCCGGCGAGCCCGAAGGGATGGTGTTGCCCGCCGGCGGACCGTACAACGTCGAGGTCACGTTCGGTACGAACGTGAAGGTGTACAACCTGCACCTGCGCCCCCACGAGACGCGGTTGTTGATCGTCGAGCTGAGTGGCTATAACTCGGGCGCACCGGCCGCACCCCCCAAGAAGAAGGTCGAGCCGCCCGCGAAGAAGGAAGAGCCCGCAGCGAAGCCGGCCAAGGAAGAGAAGAGCGACACCGGCAAGATCACCGTGTACTCGAAGCCGGCCGGCAGCGTGATCGTGGACGGTAAAGCGACCGAGGAGAAGACGCCCGGCACCGTCGACCTCGAGAACGGACGCCACGAAGTCCAGGTCAAGTACGAGACGGGCTCGGTGTCGGAGAAGAAGATCGTGCGGGTGCGAAACGGCTCGCGAATCAAGCTCTTCTTCCGCGAACGCCAGAAGTAGCGGCGGCTCGCCTACATCACGAACAGCGCCAGCGCGGCGAGAATCGCGAGGACCGCGATCGCACTGACGATCGCAGCGGCGAGCGATGGCTCGTCGGCTGACGGCTCCGGCGCGAGCGGCAGCTCCATGTGCGACTGCGTGACGGGCGGCGGCGCGATCTCCACCGGACGACGTGCCAGCGGCTGAGTCCCGGACTGGGCCTGCTTGCGCGTCGGCATGAGGTTCGGCACCTGGGTCGGCTCGCGCGGGGTCATGTGCCGCGGGCTCGGCGTATCCTGACGCGGCCGCGCCTGC
>JBFIHF010000225.1:0-10541 GCA_041601915.1 Bradymonadaceae bacterium | reverse complement strand
GAAGGGATTTGCCCCATCGCGTCGGCCGGCGCCTACATCCGCGGGATCAACTCGACCCCGCGTCAGAGCATCAGCGCCGCACCGCTGCAGTACGTCGTGCTCGACGGCAGCGCGTCCAGCGATGAGGACGGGCGCGTCGTGTCCTACGAGTGGAAGGTCGTCGAGTGGCCCGCGGGTACGGCTCCGCCGCGACTCGACTGCCTCACGGAAGACGCCGCCTGCATGGACGACTCCAAGAAGCAGTTCCGCCTGCTTGTCGCCGGCGAGTACATCGTCGAACTGACGGTGCGCGACAATGAGGGCTTCGAAAACTGCGGTGACCCCGCGCGTGTCATCATTCGCGCCGTGCCCAACGAGAAGGTGCTCGTCGAGCTCACGTGGACCAATCCCGAAGACCCCAACGAGGCCGACGAGGTCGGCAGCGATGTCGACATCCACCTCGTGAAGATGGGCCCCGGGAAGTGGTTCGAGACGCCGTACGACATCTACTTCCGCAATCCCAACAACTCCGCGGGCAACGAGACCAACGGCCTCTGGGGGCCCGAGTCACCGTCCCTGGACATCGATGACCGCGATGGCGGCGGGCCGGAGAACGTTCAGATGGACGACCCCGCGAACTGCGAATGGTACGCCGTCGGCGTCCACTATTACCGCCAGCTGTTCGGTACGGCCTACGTGACGGTTCGCATCTACATCAATGCGAACCTCGTCTACGAGGCGATCAACAAGCCGATGAGTCGCGGTGGACAGTTCTGGGATGTCGCGCGCATCCACTGGGACAGCGGCCAAGTCTACAACTACGACAACCTCTTCGAGGCCGCGCCGGCTTCGATGGCCCCCGACGTGTTCCCGGCGATGTCCGCGAGCGGACTCTGCACCAACCAAGACCTCTTCCAGTAGCTCCGCGATTGGACGCACCCGTCCGCTTCGAGCGGCCCGGCGTCGCAGGCCAGCGGGGCATGACGCTTCGCGTGGTGGCGTCTTGATTGGAGTGCGGGTCCAGTTTGAAGTTTGACCAGCGGACCAGCGGATCTTTGGCGCGGCCTGAGTGAGGACGGCTCTAGACGAAGTGCAGGATGCCGACGCCGACGTTGTCACCGCCACCGCCGCGATTGGCGAGCAGGATGAGCTCCAGGCACGCCAGGGCGGCGTCTGGTTCGGCGAGCATGGCGGCGAGGATGTTCTCCTCCGCCGCGAACGGGTTCGAGCCCGCGAAGTCGACGAGTCCGTCCGTCGTCATCAGCAGCGTGTCGCCGCGCGCCATCGCAAATCGGAAGTAATCGGCCTCGGGCCGCACCGCCGTGAGCATGCGCTTTTCGATCATGAACGTGCCGAGGCAGCGCGCCAGCGCGTCGCCATGCGGCATCGATAGCGCGGCGTCCGCGCTGATCCCGTCGAGGACCGACAGCGTCCACAAGTTGTGGTCCGCCGTGACCTGTTCGAGACCGGTCGCCGTCTGAATGTACACGCGGCTGTCGCCCAGCGACGCCAACGTCACGATCCCTTCGCGCACCACCGCGACGAGCGCCGTGGTGCCCATGACCTCGTGCGGATTACCTTCGAACGGGGTGTGGTGTTCGTTGACGTGGGCGACGATGAGCTTGTTCGCGCGCTCGAGGATATCGCCGAGGATCTCGACCTCCTCGATACGCTCGTCCATGAGGTACTTCGGAAGTACCTCCGCCCAGACCTCGACCGCGGCGTCGGTCAGGAAGTGACTCGCGAGGTCTCCGGTGCCGTACGAGGCGGTGGAGACGCCGTCGGCGATGACAATCAGCGAGAATCGGCCGTCGTCGGAGACCTTGCCGAACACGCTGTCCTGGTTCGTCGGGTTCCGCCGACCTTTGGCGATGCCAACGTGCGTGTCGACGGCGACGATCACTCGCGGAACGTCTCCACCGGTGACGGCCTTGGCGCGGCGCTCCATCAGCGCGCATGCGCTGTTGAACGCGTCGCGCATCGCTTGCACGGACGGAAAACGGTCGCCGGGGGTGGGGCGGGTCGCGCGGCCGATGATCGGCTGGAGACCTGGTGGAAAGCCGGGCCGGAAGTTGCGGACCGGAATCGCCGGGGCATAGCGCGTATACACCGAGGCCGGTGGTACGCGTCCCGAGATCATGAAGTACAGCAGCATGCCGAGGGCAAAGATGTCGCAATGCGGACCGAGTTCGGCGCGCACACGGCCGAGCAGCTCGGGCGGTGAGAAACCCATGATCACTGGGACTTCGTAGGGTTCGCCGCCAAACGGAAACAGCTCGTCGATGCCCTCGAAGTAGGCTTGGACGGGTTGACTGACGGCGGCGAGCCCGCCGTGCAAGATCCCCGTCTCGCTCAGCAGATCGCTCTCTTCGTCGAGCGACCCCCACAGATCGTCCACGTTTTCGTCTTCGGGGGCGCTGACGTACTCCTCGTCGGATTGCTCCTCGAGGGAGTCGACCTCGGCCATCTCGTCGGACTCGTCGGACTCGCTCTTCGGCGGCGGGATTCGACGAACCTGGTGGCCCGGTTGCGTGCGCCCACTCAGGGTGCTCATCTCGTGCGTCGGTTCATCCACGATGTCGGACAGCAGAATCGCGGGTTCCTCGTCGGCGCCCTGAGCCCGCGCCATGTCCGCCGGAGTGTCGTCGAGGCCGCGTCGGTGCTCTTGTGTCGCTTCCTCCCCGTAGATGAGCTGGGTCTGATCGCCTTCGGAGTCCGGAATGCGCACGTTCTCCAACCGCAGCGTCCACGGCGCGATGGCGAGGATCAGATGCTCGGCCTCGTGCGCCGCGATCACAGTGTCGAGGACCGCGAGGAACGTCTCCTTGACCTGCTGGTAGGACAGGTCGCCACTCAACTCGAGCAAGTCCTCCAGCGTGACGGCCCCGGTGTCTGCGTAGCAGCGCAACGAGTGGTCCCCATGGCGCCCGGCAGCAAGCGCCGTGCGAAACAACCCGCGCAGGGCGTCGGGAATGCGGCTCTCGAAGTCCTCGGAGGCCATCTCGCGCTCCTCCAGGAGAACACGCCGGTCAACGAGGTCTTCCGGACCCTCGTCAACGGTGCCAAACATCACCCGCCGGGTCGCAAAGGTGTCCACTGCGTCGGTGACCGTGACGGCCAATCGCGCTTCATCGCTGGTGAGGAGCTCGCAGGTTTGGCCGCGTTCGAGCCACTGGGTGGCTTCGTCGGGGGCGTCCAGTCGAGTGCCGCACGTCTCGCACCACTGCAAGTCGCGACTCTCCTCGCCACACGAAGAACAAATTTTGACGTCCTCGGGCATCCGAACGACGGATAGGGGGGCGTGTGAACGCGCGATGATACTGCGTCGCGCCCCGGCAGCGAAACACAAAACCGGTTCGCGGCTACCTTTGTGAGTGCGAGCGCGCGAACGCGATGGTTTCGGGTCGCACGTTGGGGTCCGTCGGTCGGGCCCGCTTCTGTTCGAAGTCGGGGTGGTGGCGCTCGATCCACCGAATCGTGTCGCGAAGCGTTCGCTCGGGGGCGCGCGGCGCAAACCCGAGATCCCGCTGCGCTCGCGACCAATCGATGCTCCAATGGTGGCGGGCCATCTCGACACTCTCCACCGGGACGTCGGGTCTCCCCCCGATCAGTCGTAGCGCTCCGTCCCACAGGCGCGCGCCGGCTTCGGCCAGCGGCGCGGGGACTCCGCGAGCCGGTCCCGTGACACCGGAGATCTGCTCGAGATGCCCGAAGAACTCATCCAGCGACATGTTCGCCGAGCCCAGCAGGTATTTCTCCCCAGGCGCAGCGGTGCGCATCGCGCTCAGGAACGTGTCCGCCACGTCACGCACATCGACGAAGGACAAGGTGCCTTCGAGGACCGCCGCGATGCGGCGCTGTAGGAACAAGACCACATCGCCGGTCGAGCTTTCGCGGTAGTCTTCGGGACCCAGCAGCAGGGAAGGGCGCAATTGAACGATCGGGAGGCCGCGGTCACGAGCGTAGTCGTCGCAGACGCGTTCCGCGTAGATCTTGGACAGGTAGTACGGCCAGTGTCGGACGACGTCCTCGGCGAACGGCGAGCCGTCGTCCGCGACAAACGAAGCGTCGGCGCTGACACCCACGGTGCCACTGGTCGATGCCACCACGATCTTCTCGACGTCTGTCGAGACGGCGCGTAGCAGGTTTCGAGTGCCGTCGACGTGGACTGCGTACATCCGGTGCGCGCGGTCGGATTCGCGTTCGACGAGACCGGCGAGGTGGTAGACACGCTGGGCGCCAGCAACCGCCTCGGCGACGTCATCCTCGCTGAGCAGCGAGCCCTCGATCAACTCGACGCCAAGCTCCGCGAGCTCCGCATCAAACGATCGCGCGAGCACGCGCACGGATTCGCCGGCGTCCACCAATGCACGCACGACGAAGCGTCCAAGGAATCCGGTGCCGCCGGTGACGAGCGTCGTCATCGCTGCAGACCGAATACCGATTGAAACCGCATCAGCAGGTCGGGAGAGTTCGTCTTGATCGCGCCGCTGATGAACTCGTCGAACGACGGGATGTAGCTCTCTTCCACGATCCGGCGGAACAACTCCGGCGAGGTCTTGACGACGCAGTCCGCCTCGCCGCCGGTCGGTCGTCCGGGCCGGATCACGCAGCCTTCCGGATCCACGATGACCGTCCACTTCTGATGGTCGACGTTGCCGAGGCTGAAGTAGAAGCTCAGGGGACCTTCGACCTGGTCTTGCTCGAACTTATCCTCGAGCGCCTCGAAGATGATCTCGAGGCCCCCATCGTCGTCGGCGCTCGGTTGTCCGACCGCGCTCAGCGCGGCGACGGCGTCATAGGCCGCCGCACTGATAAACTCCCACGTGTCGCCCTCGGACAGATCCGCGGTGCTCGCCAGCAGGGTGCGGGCGTCGAGCAGCTTGCCGATCCGAACCTTGAGGTCGCGCCGCGTCGGGTGGGGCAACGGCCGGCCTTTGGGCAGTGCCTCGTAGGTCCCCGAGATGTGAACCGGCAGGATGCTCACCCGCTCGGCGGCAACCAGATAGCCGAGGCCGCGTTTGAACTCGCGCAGCTTGCCTTTGGGCGCCCGCGTCCCTTCCGGGAACATCAGCAGGGTTTCGCCCTGACGAAGCGCTTGCGCCGCGCCACGCAGCGCGAGGTCTGGCGTCCCCGCGCGCTCGATCGGGATCAGGTTCGTGAAGTTGTTGAAGTACGTCTTGCGCGCGACGTTGCTGAAGAAGTAGTCCGCGGCCGCCAGCGCCCGAATCTCGGAGCCGAAGTCGCCGAGCGCGAACTTCACGAGCCCCATGTCCAGGTGACTGGCATGGTTGGCGACCACGATGACGTTCGGGTTGTGGTACGGGATGTTCGCTTTGCCATACACCTCGACGTCGAACAGGTCGTGGTAGGCCTTCATCTGAGCCCGATACAGCCACGACTTGCCGATGCGAGAGACCGTCTTCGGGATCGGGATTTCGTCGACGCGGTTGCCACTCGATCGGGTCGAACGCACGAGCGCGCCCACGGCGACGCCGTGTTCGACGGCATTCTCGAGCTCCGCGTAGGTCTGGATCTCGGCGAGTTGCTCCGGCGACAGGTGCACGTCTCGTTCGGCGAGCAGCGCGGCCAGTTCGACGGTCATCAGAGAGTCGAAGGCCAGGTCATCGGAGAAGTGCGACCCGGGGTTGATCTGTGCCGCCTTCAGGCCCGCGAGGTCCGCGACGACGTTGAGCAGCCATGAATCCATCGCCACATCGCTGTCCGTCGCGTCGGACTGCTGCAGGCGCTGCAAGATCGCCAGCACTTCGCTGCGCTTCACTTTGCGCGTCGGTGTACGCGGCAGGTCTTCGTCCCAGAACTTGAGGACTTGGATCCGTTCGTGCGTCGCCACGCGCGACCCTTCCACGCGGAACCACTCCCGGATGTCATTGCGCAGTTCAGCGACCTGCTCCAGCGACGCGTCCTCGTCGAGATCGGGATGCACGATGCAGGCGACCCGCTCGTTTCCGCTCTCATCGGGCAGTCCGACGACGCTGAGCTCGAGCACGCCCGGGCAGCGGCCGTAGATCTCCTCGAGTTCGTCGGGATACACGTTCTTGCCACCGCTGGTGACGATGACCTCTTTGGAACGGCCGACGATCGTGAGTCGCCCGCGCCGGTCGAGGCGACCGAGGTCACCGGTGTGCAACCAACCGTCGCGGATGGTTTGCGCGGTCTCTTCGTCCCGGCCGAGGTAGCCCAGCATCACGTTGTTGCCGCGCGCGACGACTTCGCCCACACCCTCGTCGTTGGCGTCGCGAATCTCGATGTCGATCCCGGGCAGCGCCTTGCCGACGGACCCCGGCGACAGGCCGTCCTGCGGGCGATTGACGGTCAGCACCGGCGCCGCTTCGGTCAGCCCGTAGCCTTCGTACAGGTCGAAACCGAGGCCGTAGAACGCCTCGAGGATGTCCGCGGGCAGCGCGGAGCCGCCCGAGATCATGTACTTCACGCGGCCGCCGAACGCCTGGTGCACGGGCGCGAAGAGCAGCGGTCCGATGTTGATCCCGAACCGCTTCCGCAGCGTGCGGTTCAAGGCGACCATGCGGTCGAACAGCCACTTCTTGTGCGCCGGGCCCGCGGCCACGTTCTGCTCGATCCGCCGGTGCAGCAGTTGCCAGAGCGCCGGCACGCCGATCAGCGCGGTGACGCGCGTCGACTGCATGGCGCTGCGCAGTTCTTCGCCGCTGACCTCTTCCATGTACGTGATGGACGAGCCGCGCGAGATCGGCATCAAGAAGCCGGCGCTGAACTCGAAGGTATGGTGGAGCGGCAGGACGCTCAGGAACCCATCCCGCTCGCCGACGCGGAACGCGCCCTCGAGCGAGCCGAGCAGCGACGTGAAGTTGCGATGGCTCAGCATCACCCCCTTCGGCTCGCCGGTGGTCCCCGAAGTAAAGATGAGGCTCGCCACGTCGTCGGTGGAGCCGACATCGAAGCGGACCGGCATCGTGGTCTGGGGCACCGGCGCTTCGTCGGTCGTCAGCGCCAGCGCGTACAACGAAGCGAAGGTCAGGGTCTGTGCGGATTGGCCGTTGAGTTCGGTGGCAAGCTCACCACCCACGCGATCCAGAACGATGTCGCTCATCACGATCGCGGCGGCGGATGCCGAACGGGCGAGCCGGGCGATTTTCTCCGGGCTCGACTCCGGGTCCACCGGAACCGCGGTGGCCCCGGCCTTCAGGATCGCGAAGTACGTCATGCCCCATTGCGGCCGGTTCTCGGACACGATGAGCACCGTGTGCCCCGGGCCGATGCCGCGCGCCCGCAACGCCGCGGCGCCGCGGTCGGCGTGCTGCTTGAGCTCGGCGTAGGTGTAGCTTTCGACGATCCCGTGGTCGTGATGGCGCAGCGCCACGCGGTCGGCGAAGTTGCGCGTGCTCGATTCGAACACGTCGACGAGGTCCTCGTACGTCCACGCGTCGCCCGCGACATCGCTGAGCTTCTCTTCGAGTTGCGGGAACACGAACTTGTACAAGCCCGGCACGTGCACGTAGACCCAGTACTGTCGCCAGTCGAGGTCCGCGATCGGGAACCCGTAGAGATCCCGCTCTTCGGGGACCAGCTGCGCGGCCAACGCCTCGATGTTGCGCGCGATGAACGTGTACTTGTTGTCGTGGATGAACGGCTTGAAGAGTTCGAAGATCTTCTCCCCAGTGTTCGCCATCCGCTCGATCTTCTTGACCGATTTGCCGACCCCTCGGATCGCCTTGCCCAGGCCGCCCATCTGCTGGGTCGGCGCGCTGTCGATCAACCGACCCAGGCCGCGCGCAGCCCGCGCGAATCCCGGCAATGACTGACGATCGAAGACCTTCTGAGAGACTGGCACCGCGTCGAGCTGCATCCGGAACGCTTTGTCGAGCGGGTTCCGATTCTCGCCCTCGATCAACTTGCGGGTGCCGAGCGTCGTCAGCTCGATGATCCGCGGCATGTTGAACCGGTTCCGGTCACTGGAACCCAGGTGATACACGCGGTCGTGGCGCCCCTCGATCAGGGCCGCGGTCAGCGTCAACATCGCGGCGACCGTCATGTCGACGGGGATGAGGTCGAGCGCCCGATCCGCCATCGTCGGGACGAACCGGTGGCCCATGTAATCGAGGTAGATGATCGGGGCTGTCGTATTGATCCCTTCGTTCCACCCGACCTTGGGGAACGTCTCCGCGCTCTCGATCACGGCGGGCCGAAACAGCAGGTAGTCGATGTCGTCACCGGCCTCCACGATGAGCCGCTCGCCCAGCGACTTCGTGTAGGTGTAGATGTTGACCCAACCCCAGTGCGCCGCGCGCTCGCGACCGTCGTTGCTGAGGCGCCGCTTGATCCACGAGGACCGAACTTCGGCGTACGCCTGTTTGAACAGCTCCGGGTCCTCGGGGTTGCGATTCGCCTTCTTCAAGACCGCGCGAGCCTCCGCGGTGAGGTGCGACTGGCGCTCCTGGTCCTCGCACTGGTGGCGAGCGTGCTCGATCATCCGCTTGCAGTCTTCGAGCTCGCGTCGTGCTTCGAACGGAACCTTGAGTTCCTTGTAGCGCGGATAGATCGTGGGCGTCGGCAGGACTTCGGGCGTCGGAACCATCGTCTCGCCCGCCACGAAGGCCGTCGACACGTGCAGCAGTTTCGCGCGGGATCCGCCGATCCGGATAAATTCGATCACGCGGTCCGAGGACAGCGTGTTCACGTCGATCGCGTTCGCCAGATTCGGATTGAAGTTCGTGAGGCCCGCGGAGCTGACGACCACGTCGAGCACCGAACTGAGGGCCTTGGCCTCTTCGGGAGTCAGTCCGAGGTAGTCGTCGGTGATGTCGCCGGCGAACACCGTTACTTTCTCGTGCAGGAAGTCGTGGACGCCTTCCTCGCCGTAGATCTCGCGCAGCGGATCGAACGCCGCGAAATCGGCGAGCTCGCGCACGAAACGGTCATGGGCGGTCTCGCCGGTGCGCGGTCGGATCACCAGATACAGCTGTTCGATGTCGGGATGCTTCGCCAGCAACATCGACGCGTAGACCTTACCGAGGAAGCCGGTGGAGCCGGTGAGCAAGATACGGCGTCCCCGCAGCGTCTCACGCACCGACATCAAGGTGCGTCGATCCGGTTCGTCCTGCTCGGCGACCTGCGCTGTGTGCTGCACTTCGTCCTGCGACATGCTCGACTCGCGTTCAGTCCTCGACGTCCGCAACCAGAAACGGAGGATGGTGCATCAGGGTGATCTGCGGGCTCGGGCCGTGATAGTCCCGAGCCATCTCCAGTGCTTCGTCCATCGAATTGGCCGTCAGCCAACCCAGCCGTGCCGGCACGTGGTCGTTCTCGGCGCCGACGACGATGACGCGTCCGACGTGCTTCTGTCCGTTCTCGGCCCAGTACCACATGTAGAACGGGTGCACGCCGTGGTAGGCGTTCCCGCGCCGGTACATCTCGATGTAGTTCGGATTGTGCGCGAACTCTTCTTCCCAGCGCGCCTGCAGCTCGTTCGCGTCACGCGTTTCGGGCAGGCAGCGGTTGAAGAACTCGATGTAGCTCGGGTGATGATCGGCGTCGAACAGGTCGTAACACGGGTGCGTGATGATGATCGTGCCGTCCTTCTTCACCAGCGGCTTGTTGCGGTACATGTTGAAGAAGTAGCCGAGCGCCATCACTCGAACGAGCAGCGGATTCAGGATCGAGTTGACGTTGTACGGGCTCTCGAACGGGATGCCGTAGATGAGCACGTCCGCTTGTCCCTTCACCTTCACGCTGTGCTGTTGCCAGCACTTCTCCAGCGTCAGCTCGTGCACGAGCTCCGTCTTGCCGGCGTTGACGCCGACGAGGCCGTAGTCCGCCGGGATCTTGTGGAACACCGTCCGCTTCAAGCCGCGCGGCAGCCGCTGAAGCGTCGCTTGCAGCGCCTTGAACTTCGCCCACTCGCCGCCGCTCCAACCGTCCTCGTTGCGGGACAGGAACATCAACGAGTCGTCGTACATCTTGTTGTTCAACGTCGTTTCGATGTGGAAGACGTTGAGCTTCTCGTTGATCAGCTTCCCCATGCGGGTGTTCGACGAGTACAGCTCGCTGGCCGCGGGGTCCATGTACGAGTTGGACTTGCGGATCGTCTCCGGGTTGTGGTGGTGACGAATCCCGCGGTAGCCGGCCAAGCCGGTTCCGATGGATTTGAACCCCCCGTTCATCGGCACGAAGTTGATGTTCACGTAGATGAGCATGTCGCTTTCGGCGGCGCGACGGACCATCTCGACTTCTTCGCCGTGACGCGTCTCGCCCAAGATCACCATCTGGTCGGTGTCTTCGGCGTCCATGTTGTACAGGCGATCCGGCCAGTAATCGGCGAACACGCGCGGGCCGACCATCCGCTTGATCTCGGCGTCCGTCATTCGTCGATGCAGGGCCAGCGCGACGATGATTTCGACGTCCTCGACGCCATGCTCCACGAGCATGTCGAGGATCACCTCGAGCATCTCCTGGCGGATGTCCGGCGTCTTCATCGGCGGCAGCGGCACGCTGATGTCGTCGACCGCGATCGTGATCTTCATCCCCGGCTTGAGCTGGGCGAACAGCGGATCGCATCCCTGCGG
>JBFIHF010000224.1:0-10550 GCA_041601915.1 Bradymonadaceae bacterium | reverse complement strand
GGCCCGCAGTCCGCGCACATGGTCCTGCGGGACCCGCGCGTCGACGCCGCGGTGATGGAGACCGCCCGCGGCGGGATGTTGCGCGCGGGCCTCGGCTACGAGCGCTGCAACGTGGCGGCGTGCCTCAACGTCACCGCCGACCATCTGGGCCTCGGCGGCATCGACACCGTGGAGCAGCTGGCCGAACTCAAGCGCATCCCGATCGAAGTGGCGCAGGACGCCGCAGTGCTCAACGCCGACGACCCGCTCTGCCTGCAGATGGGCGACTACACGCAGGCCGCTCGCCTGAGCTACGTGACGATGAATCCCGCGCATCCGCTGGTGAAAGAGCACATCCGCGCCGGCGGCCAAGCCGTGGTCCTCGAGCAGGGCATGAACGGCCACATGATCACGATCTACGACAAGCACAGCCACATGCCGCTGTTGTGGACGCACCTGATCCCGGCCACGATGGAGGGGCGCGCCCTGCACAACGTCCAGAACGCGATGTTCGCGGCGGCGATGGCGTTCAACATGGAGGTCGACCTCGAGGACATCCGACACGGCCTGCGCACGTTCGATACGAGCTACTTTCAGGCCCCGGGTCGCCTCAACGTCTTCACCGAGCACCCCTTCAAGGTCATCCTCGACTACGCGCACAACCCGGCCGCGGTTCGCGCGATGGTCGACCTCGTCCGACGTCTGGACGTCACGGGACGGCGCATCCTCGTGCTCTCGGCTCCCGGTGATCGTCGGGACGTCGACATCCAAGCGATGGCGAAGATCGCGGCCGGCAACTTCGATCACTACATCTGCCGACGGGACGACAACGCGCGGGGTCGCGGGGTCGACGAAGTGCCCGAAATGCTCCGGGACGCGCTGTTGGCCGCTGGCGTTGACCCCGCGAAGGTCGAGCTGGTGCGGGACGAACAGGAATCGGTCGAGGCGAGCCTGCGGGCCTGCAAGGCCGGCGATCTGCTGTTGATCCTGGGCGACAACATCAAGCGCTGCTGGAAACAGATCATCTACTTTCGAAGTGACCAAGACCAACCCACGCGCGAGGCGACCACGCCGCGCGTGCCCAACGTCGAGCTTCCGAGCTTCGAGTGGGAGGATGGGGTCACGCTGATTCGCGACGAGCGCGGTGTGCGTATCGCACGCGAAACCAGCGACTGAGCCCCGATGCAGTCTCTCGACACACGCCGCCTGACCGGTCTCAACCTCATCTGGGATCGCCCCGGGGCGGTCATCGACGCCAGCGCCACGGTCGCCGAGGCCGAGCGCCTCGTGCCGGTCTGGACCGAGCTCGCCCGTCGCATGCTGGATGCGCTGGGCTGGCAGGACGAAGGCGTCTGCGTCCGGCGCTACGACTACGGCCTCAGCCTCGCCGTCAGCGCGCCGATCGACGCGCTCTACGCGGCATGCGAGCTCGCCGACTGGCTGTGGTCCGCGTCGGTGGCGGTGCTGGAGGAGCAAGCCGCCCCGGATGCCGAAAGTGCGGTGCAGCACCTGCGAGCGGTCATCGCCGAAGAGGCCAATCCGGAGCTGCTCGCGCTGCGCGACGCGGCCGCGGCGCACGGTGTGACGTTCCTGAGTGACGACGATCACATCTCGCTGGGCCTTGGCGCGGGCTCCCAGACGTGGCCGGTGCGCAGTCTTCCAACGCTGCAGGAGATCGACTGGCAAGGGTTTCACGATGTGCCGGTGGGCCTCGTCACCGGCACCAACGGCAAGACCACGACGACCCGGATCGCCGCCAGCATCGCGGCGGCGGCGGGACGTACCGTCGGCATCTCATCGACCGACGGCATCCGCGTCGCGCGGGAGATGATCGAGCGCGGCGACTTCTCCGGGCCGGGCGGCGCGCGCACCGTGCTGCGCGATCAGCGCGTCGACTTTGCGATGCTGGAGACGGCTCGCGGCGGCCTGTTGCGCCGCGGAATCGGGGTCGGCAGCGCCGACGCGGTGGCGATTACGACGATCGCCGAAGATCACCTCGGCGACTTCGGCTCGCGCACCGTCGACGAGCTACTCGCCGTGAAATGGGTGCTGACCAGAGCCCTGCATGGCCGCGGCGCCCTGGTCCTCAACGCCGATGAGCCGATGTTGGTCGACAAGGCGCGCGACGCGAGCGCCCCGATCACGTGGTTCAGTCTGGATGCCGACAACGCGGTCATCGGCCGACACATCGCGGCGAACGGCAGTGCGGTGGTGCTGCGCGACGGCGAGCTCGTGCTGTTTTGCGAGGGCCGCGAGCACCGACTGTGTCGCGCCGACGAGATTCCGCTGACGCTGGGCGGCGCTGCGCGCCACAACATCAGCAACGCGATGGCCGCGGTCGCGCTGACTCACGCGCTGGGGATTTCCCGAGCGGACATCGTCAAGGGGTTGCGCGGCGCGCGCTTTGAGGACAACCCCGGCCGCTGCAACCTGTTCGAAATCGACGGGTGCCAGGTCGTCGTGGACTTCGCGCACAATCCGCAGGCGATGCGCGCGGTTTTCAGCTTTGCCGAGGCGGTGCCAGCGCGGCGACGCCTGTTGTCGTTCGGGCAAGCGGGCGACCGCCCCGACGCGTCGATTCGACAGTTGGCGCAAGAAGCCTGGGCGATCGGTCTGGACCGCGTGCATATCGTCGACCTGGAGAAGTACAGCCGGGGTCGACAGCCGGGCGAAGTCTGTGCGCTGCTACGTGCGGGCCTCGTCGATGCCGGCGCGCCGCCAGCAAGCATCGAGCAATACCCCTCCGAGCTCGCCTCGGTTCGCGACGCGCTCGCGTGGGCAGAGCCCGGCGATCTGGTGCTCGTGATGGCGTTGGCCAATAGCGCTGAAATCGTCGAGTACCTGCGCGGGCTGTAGTTCTTGACCCTTCGCGTGCCAGCAGACCCGCGGATCACACGGGGCTGATTCACACGCTTTTCACACCGTGTAAACATACCGCGCGGTCCGAACGCGGTAGTCTGTCGTCCAACTTCACCGGTGAGGCATATGGGTAGCGCGCTTGCGATCGACGACGCTGGGATTCAACGCCACCTGGTTCAAACGGAACGAGCGCTGCGTAACGTTGCTCTCGCATTGAAACCGGACATCCAGCGGCGCCGCAGCCACTGTCTCGAGCTGTTGCGGCAGTACGCGTCGGACCGCGCGTTCCCGCGCAACACGTACGTGGGCGGCCGACGCCCGGTCTTCGTCGACGCCACGGGCCGGTTGTGCGCGGTCGGGTTCCTCATCTCGCAGACCGCCGGTCGCGAGGTGACCGAGTCGATCGCGGAGCGGCATCGACTGGACTACGTCGAGAACATCGACGATCCACGGGTCGGTGATTGGGCGCAGGCACACGGTTTCACTACGGCGGAGCTTGCTCGCATCCAACCGACCTACCCCTGGGACCCCGTCGAGGCGATACCGAGTCAGCTCGCGGCGTGGCACTGGGTCGTCGTGGTTTTCGTCCTCCCCCTGCTGACCACGTGGTTCTGGAGAATCCGCGACAGGGACACGGCTTGGCGCGTGATGGTCGGCGTGGGGCTGTGGGGCGCCGCGATGCTCGTTTCGACGGCCCTCGACGACCACGCCAGCATGTTTCAAGGAGCCCCCGACTACTGGTTGCCCGTGAACATTGCGGTCGGAATCTTCTTCATTGGCGTCGGCGTCATCGGATATGAGCCCGACTGGATATCATTCCGTGTCGGCGAGGGTGCGCGACGGCTGTTTCGGGGCTTGCTCGTTGTCTTTACCGTCTTTTGCCTCATGAGCGTGGCTCCCAGCATGGAGTTCCTTCGCGGCAGCCCCGGCTATGACACGCGACTGGGGCTGTGGCTGTCACTCGCCTCGCCACTCCCCTACCCCGGGCAACAATCGAGTACGCCGCTTCATGGGTGGCGCAAAACCGGCACGGGCATTGGCCCCGTCGTGGAGATCCCGGGCCACGACGGTGACCCTGACCCGCTCCAGGTCGGTTTCTGAGTGACGCTCACCTAACGCACGCGCAGATTCACCAGCGATGGGGGGATGTCGTTCTGCGCTGCTCGAGATAGACCATGGCCGCCTTTAGGCCCCGGCGCGAGCCGACGGTCTCGTCGGACGGTGCGTACCAGGTCCACTGCACGCCCCGGGGCGACCAGTGAAATCGCAGCCCCGCGTACGGTTTCGGGACCGCGCTCAGCCGTGTCGAGCACCCCGTTTCGCGGTCGAGCGCGTAGATCACCGTGGCGTTGGGACCGAACGATCGATGGCCCGATAGACGCAGATACCCTTCGGTGCGCAGCTCGATCTCGCGCGTTCCGTCGGGGGAAACGCTGCCGCTCGAGTTCCACAGATACCCGAGCGTGGCCGGCGAGTTCGGCGACACGGCGCGCCCGTAGAACCCCACTCCTGCACACTGAACAAGGACCAGCAGCAGGTAGCGACAGAGCGTCACACGGTTGAATCGCAGCACCATGTCGAGGCCGAATACGACGATCGTTGCAACGAGCATCACACCGATCGCGATCGGTTGCATGCGGACGTAGTCATCGAGCCCCAGCAACGCGCCCACGGGCACCCACGAGGCGCTGGTCGCGAGCCCGAGAGGAATCGCCCGTGCCGCGGCGCGCCATCGCCACCCGCCACGCGCGGTGTGGCTGACTTCGGCTCTCGACCACGCGGTTCCAGCGATCAAGATCGCCGTCGCGAGCAGCGCTTGAACGACCCCCACAGAGGGAACGAAGAACAACACACCACCGCAGCATCCGGCGATCACGACGTAGCGGTCGATCAGGCGACGGTGACGGCTCCACGAGCGCAGATCGATCATCGCGATGCCTTCGGACCGCACACCCCGCCGACGTCGTGCGACGCGCGCACACACACCCCATCACAATCGCGGTCGTCGTCGCAGCGAGGTGCGCCGTCGTTGTCCGGATGTCGGCAGATCCGCGACACGCACGTCATGCGACCCGGACAATCCATGGAGCTGACGCATGAGCGGATGGGGGCGCACGCGCCGCTCTTGGTGCAACGTCCCGAAGCGCAGTCCACCGGCCATTCGCACGCCGAGCCCTGCCTTGGCCCGTCGCCACAGAGGATCGGGTCGTCGGCCCACGGACACAGCGCGAACTCCGCGACCCGCTGCTGGGAGTGACCGCCCAACAGACGCAGCTCTCGGGTGGGCTCGGACCAGCGAGCACGGACCCCATCGCGGCTCCAGAGGAACCGCATTCCCGCATGCGTTGCGCCGGGGTGGGCGACGGGAACTTCGATTCCAGTCCGGGTGTCGGCGAGGATCAACGTCGGCGTCGCATGTGGCGTCCAACGCACGCCGTCGCGCGCCGCTGGTGCGCGGCCCTCCAAGCGCAACACGAGACGACCGTCAGCTTGCTGTGCGTCCCCTCGATCGACGAGGTATCCCAGCGATGCGTACGAGGTGGGGTCGTAGCTTCCCACGTACACCGACAGGGAAAGCAGTTGGGCGGCGATCAGGATCGCCAGGCGCCACCGTGTGCAGCCATTCCAACGCGACAGCGTCTCGACGACCAACAGGATCGCGGACGTGAACGCCATCAAGACGAGCGCCGTCGGGTGCATGCGCAGGAAGTAGTCGAGACCGAGGAGCTGCCCGACCGGAACCCATGCCGCGGTAGTGGCAAAGCCAATCACGACCGCCTGCAACACGTTCCGCAGCCGCACCATCCGCCTCGCCGCCCCCCACCCGACGAGGAGCACACATGCGATCATCACCAGATGGCGGAAGTACCAGAGACCGAGGTGCGTCGGTGGCTCAAACCAGCTCGCCTTGGCGTACAGCGCCAGAACCACCGCCACGGTCACCTTGAGGGGCAGATGGTACAGCCCGCCCTGAGACGGGGCATCGTCGACATCGAAGCGCCACCAGACCACGGAAGCAAACACGATTCCCGCGACCAGAAACGATTGGACCGCGCCCACCTCCGGGCACACGAACTGGACCAAGAGTCCGCTGAGCGGCAACAGCGGGATCAGCCGGTGCCGGATGATTGAGACCTCGTCAGAATTCATGCCTGCTCCTCGACAACAAGTCCGTCTGAACGGCGCATCGCGGCCTCACGAGCCGCACCGCATGAAGGTGACGCGCGCAGACCGCTTCAGCCGGCACCACGCTAGCGAGGCGATGTGCAGGAGTTGTTGAGGTGGCGCGAGTTTCTTGTCGGTAAACCGTGGGCACGCCGATCGCACCGGTCGCCACGAGAGGGGTGCCGCATTTCTTTGCGGCACGCTGAATGCCGGTCGTACCGAGCACATTTCTGCGATATGCTCGGATCACTCAAGCGAGAGTGGGGGAAGTTGAAGCCAACCATCATTTGTGTCGACGACGAGCGACTGGTGCTGGCGAGCTTGAAAGAGCAGCTTGCACGCCACTTTGGTTCCGCCGTACGGGTCGAAGTGGCCGAGAGCGGGCAAGACGCCCTCGAACTCGTCGACGAACTCATGGAGTGCGGTGAGTTCATCCCCCTGATCATCTCCGATCACTTGATGCCGGGCATCAAAGGCGACGAGCTGCTCGCTCAGGTCCACACGCGCCTGCCCGAGACGCTGACGATCATGCTCACGGGAGAGGCGAGTGCGGGCGCCGTCGGTTCGGCGGTCAATACGGCGGCCCTCTATCGCTTCATCGGGAAACCGTGGGGCCACGATGACTTGATGCTCACGGTCCGCGAAGCGCTGGTCAGCTACGAGCAGACGCGCAAGCTGGCTGAGCAGAGCAAGTTGTTGAGCCAGCTGCACGAGGTGGCCTTGGACCTCGCCGCGAACCTCGCTGCACACGACCGGTATTCTCGGCTGCTGGCGAGCGCGGCCCAGATGTTTCCGGCCGATGCGGTCTATATCCACCGTGTGCGCGACGGTCGCCTTCAGCTGCTCGCGTCGACGAACCCAGACGCGCGCGATGCGGTAGGGCTCGCCCTCTACCCCGAGCTGACGACGGATGCCGCGGTGTTTCGAGCCAAGGGACCGGCGGCGCGCGAGGCCCAGCTCATCTACGCCGAAACTGCGCTGGGACACGATTCGCATCTTCGCGTCGGGTTGGTCGGCGACGACGGTCCGTTCGGGCTCGTCTCGCTGTTCGGCACGGCCCGAGATGTGTTCGCGGAGATCTCGGATGAGCGGATTCTGGGCTTTGCGGCGCTGGTGGGCGCGTCGGTGCGCACCACGGAGCTCGTCGATCACATCGAGGAGCTGTCCCAGCAACGTCTCGCGGTCGCTCAGCACCTGCACCGAGCCGCGGCCGAGCGCGTCGATGGCCCGCTCCAAGGCACGAGCCCCGCCGTGACCGCGCTGCGTGACCACCTGAACGCTGTCGCAGACACCGGCCATGCGGTGTTGCTCATCGCGCAGTCCGGGGCCGGCAGCGAGGTCTCGGCGCGGGCGATTCATGACAGCGGGCCTCACCGGGACGGCCCGTTCATCGTCCTGCGCTCCACCGGGATGGACGACACCGACGAGGTCTTCGCTGACGCCCCCTCGGGGGACGGGATGCTCGATCTCGCCGCCGGCGGCACGCTGTTTGTCGATCGCGTGGATCGCCTGTCGTTGTCGGCACAGGCGGGACTCGCGGAGTTCATTGCCCACAGTCCGAATGCACGGGTGATCGCCGCCGTACACCGCCCGTTGACGGACATGATTCGCCTTGGGGAGTTCGACGTCGTACTGGCGCGCGCGTTGAACCACGAGATCGAAGTCCCGGCGCTTCGCCAGCGCGTTCCGGACATCGAAACGCTCGCCCATTACTACCTGCGACAACACGCCGCGCGGTTGGGCAAATCCGCGTCGCAGCTCAGCGAAACATCGGTGAAGGCCCTCCAGGCGTACAAGTGGCCCGGCAACATCCGCGAACTCTCCAACATCATGGAGCGCGCCGCGATGACCGCCAGCGGCACGATGGTCGAAGTCGACCCGAGCCTGCTGGAGGGCGCAACGACCCTCGGCGCGTACCGACTCATCGAACGCATCGGACGGGGCGGGATGGGCGAGGTCTGGCGCGCCAAACATCACCATCTGACGCGTCCGGCCGCCGTGAAGCTGATTCGCAGCGACGAAGGCCAGGTCGACAAGCGGACCGTCCAACGCTTCCGACGGGAAGCCGAGGCGACCGCTCGTCTGCGATCGCCGCATACCGTCCAACTGTATGATTTCGGGGTGAGCGACGACGGCGCGTTCTACTATGTCATGGAGCTGCTCGACGGACTCGACCTCGACACACTGGTCGACAAGCACGGTCCCCTGGAGCCCGCTCGTGCCGTCGCGTTTCTGCTGCAGCTGTGTCGGTCGCTCGGCGAGGCGCACGCCATCGGTCTCGTGCACCGTGATATCAAGCCCGCCAACCTGTTCGCCTGCCAACTGGGCGGCGAGTACGACTTCCTCAAAGTGCTCGACTTCGGGATGGTCACCAGTGGCGATGGCACCAAGTCCGAGCTCACGACGGGGTCGGCGGTGTATGGCACCCCTTCGTACATCGCGCCGGAGGTCATCCTGCAGCAGGAGGTCGATGGCCGAGCAGACATTTACTGCCTCGGACTGGTCGCGCACTTCCTACTGAGCGGGCGCACCGTCTACGGCAAAGCCCCCGCGGTGGAGTTGTTCCTGCACCACGTTCGGACTCCGGCGCGTCCCACCTCGGAGGTCGCGACATGGCCGATTTCGCCGGAGCTCGACCGGCTGATCTTGGACTGCCTCGCGAAGGACCCCACCGACCGGCCCGCGAACGTGGACGTCGTTGCGCAGCGGCTCACCGAGCTGACGTTCGACGTGCGGTGGGACTACGCGCGCGCCAAGCGTTGGTGGTCCGAACTGCTCGGCCCACCGACCGACAAAGCCGCCGTCGATCCCTCGACGATCGAACTCCTTGGTGACGCCCATGAGTAGTAGATGGAGGGAGGCCGCGTTGCGGCTCACCCAGATCGCCGATTCGCCCACCGACACCGAAGATGAGCGCCGACGGCACCGTTTCCTCATCGCGACGGGCGTTGCGATGAGCGTCGGCGGCCTCGGGTGGGGGTTCGCCGCGCTGGCGCTCGATGTCGCCGCGGCGAGCATCGTGCCGTTCGGGTATGTCGTCGTCACGATCGTCAACTTCGCCGTGCTTGCGCGGACTCGCCGATTCGCCGCTGCGCGCTTCGTGCAGGTGAGCATCAGCCTTGCGCTGCCGTTCATCTTTCAATGGACGATCGGCGGGATGTTCGCCAGCGGTGCGGTGATGATCTGGGGGATGATCGCCCTCGTCGCCTCGCTGTCCTTCGAAAGCGCGCAGGGCACCTGGCGGTGGCTGATCTTGTACCTCGCGCTGGCCGGCGTTTCGTTGGCCATCGACGGCTCACTCACCGTTCCCGCCGCTTTGGCCGACGTCGGATTGCAGCGCATCGCTCTCGCCGTGAACCTCGCGATGGTCTCCGTCGTGGTGTTCGGCCTGGCCTTGTACTATGCGCAGCTCGCGCAGTCGGCCGTCGAAACGGTCGCCGCCCAACATGACCAGCTCGAGGCGTCGCAGTTCGCTCTCGTTCAGGGCGAGAAGCTCGCCGCGCTCGGACAGCTCATCGCGGGTGTCGCGCACGAGCTGAACACCCCGCTCGGCGCGATTCGGGCCTCATCGAGCAACCTCGGCATCGCCGTCGCGGAGACGGTCTCCGATCTCCCGTCGCTCATGCGAAGCCTTCCGCCGGGCGAAGGCGAGGGGTTCGCCTCGCTGATCGCGACGGCGACGGCGCCGGCGCCGGTGCGTACGTCCAAAGAGGAGCGAACAGCCCGCCGGCGGATCCAGAACGAACTCGATGACGCGGGGATCGGCGACACCGACACCGTCGCCGACATGCTGGTCGACATCGGTGCGCTCGACATCGGTCCGCACCTCGACCTCCTCCGCTCGGATCGGCGAACGGAGATCTTGGCCGCGGCCTACAATCTCGTCGCGCTGGTGCGGAACAGTTCCAACATCGGGGTCGCCGCGGAACGGGCTTCGAAGATCGTCTTCGCGCTGAAGAGCTATGCGCATCCCGGCGCGGAGGGCAAGCCGTTCGAAGGCAAGTTGGCCGAGAATCTCGAGACGGTCCTCACGCTGTACCAGAACCAGATCAAACAAGGCGTGGAGCTCATCTGTGAGTTCGAGACCACCGGCGTCATCGTGGCTCAACACGACTCCCTCAATCAGGTGTGGACGAACCTTGTGCACAACGCCCTGCAGGCGATGCGTCACTCCGGCGTGCTGACGATTCGTCTCGTCGATCACGCCGACGACTGCGTCCTCGTCTCAGTCATCGACGATGGCCCGGGGATCCCCGACGACATCCGCGCGCGCATCTTCGAGCCGTTCTTCACGACGAAGGCAGCCGGTGAGGGCACCGGGTTGGGCCTCGCGATCTGCCACGACATCGTCGCGAGCCACGGCGGCAAGTTCGATGTCGAATCCCGTCCCGGCCGCACCTCCTTCAATGTTCAGCTGCCCCGCAAAGCCACCGCTCACCCCCAGGAGATTGCATGAAACGCTGCGCCATCCTACTCGTCGACGACGAGAAGACGATTCTGGATAGCCTCAAGGGCCAACTGAAGCGAATGCTCGGGAGCGAGTTCGT
>JBFIHF010000223.1:0-10630 GCA_041601915.1 Bradymonadaceae bacterium | reverse complement strand
TTTGCATGAGCGGCGCGGCTCATGCAAATGGTGCATAAACCGGTGGCGCGGCCGATGGCGGCCCGGATTGTGATCTCCTTACGATACCACGCGAATCGGCACCGCGTCATGCGACGGCATCCGTCTTGCTTTGGACCTCGCGACCGGCGCGAGAGCCGTCGCCGGACTTGGTCACCCAGAGAGAGGTTTCGATGTTGTCTGCGACGCGTACGCGGTGGGTACTCCGCCTAACTTTATTCTGTCTGACCGTCCTCGTGGCGCTGTCGTCGGCGCCGGCGTACGCGCAGATGTGCACCGTCCTCGATCCAGACTCCGACGGCGACACGATCTGCGATTCGATGGACAACTGTCCGGTGGCGCCGAACACCGATCAGCTGGACACCGACGGCGATATGAGCGGCGACGCCTGTGATATCGACGATGACGGCGACGGCTGGCCCGACGGCCTCGATAACTGTCCGCTCGTCCGCAACCAGCTCCAGGAGAACGCGGACCAGGACGACAAGGGCGACGCCTGCGACGAAGACGACGACGACGACGGGATCGTGGACGGGCTCGATAACTGCCCGCTCACACCGAGCCAGGATCAGACGGACACCGACGGAGACGGACTCGGCGACCCGTGTGATAACGACGACGACAACGACAACATCCTCGATGGCGACGACAACTGCTCGACGATCGCAAACGCCGACCAGGTCGACACCAACAACGACGGCGTCGGCGATGTGTGCGATCCGGACGATGACGGCGACGGGGTCGCCGACGGCGATGACAACTGCCCCCTGATCTCGAACGCCGGCCAGCTCGATACCGACGGCGATGGCATGGGTGACGCATGCGACGACGACGACGACGGCGACGGTGTCCCCGACGACGACGACAACTGTCCACTCATCAAGAACGCCGATCAGGCCGATTCGGACATGAACGGGTTTGGTGACGCCTGCGACACCGGCGACACCGACGGCGACGGGATCCCCGATCTCGCGGACAATTGCGCGAACGTCGCCAACCCCGCCCAGGCGGACCTCGACGGCGACGGCATCGGCGACATCTGTGATGACGACGACGACGGCGATGGTATCGACGATACGACGGACAACTGCCCGCTGATTTCGAACGCCGATCAGCTGGACACCGACGGTGACGGCCGCGGTGACGCGTGCGACTCCGACGACGACAACGATGGCATCGACGACGCCTCGGACAACTGCACGACGGTCGAGAATCCGTTGCAGACCGACACCGACGGCGACGGCATCGGTGATCTTTGCGATAGCGATTCGGACGGCGATGGCATCGAAGATGTCGTCGACAACTGCCCCACGGTCCGAAACCCGCTGCAGCTCGACACCGACGGCGACGGCATGGGTGACGCGTGCGACGACGACGACGATGACGACGGGATCGACGACGACGTCGACAACTGCCCGACCGTTGCGAACCCGACCCAAGACGACGAGGACCAGGATGGCACCGGCGACGCGTGCGACCTCGACAACGACAACGACGGTGTGCCCGACGACGTCGACAACTGTCCATCCGTGGCCAACGCCGCGCAGACGGACCTCGATATGGATGGCCAGGGCGATGTCTGCGACCTCGACGACGACGGCGATGGTATCGCCGACGTCGACGACAACTGCCGACGCGTGGCGAATCCGCTGCAGGAAGACACCGACGGCGACGGGGTCGGCGACGCATGCGACCTCGACCTCGACGAGGACATGGATGGGATCGATGACGGGGTCGACAACTGCCTCGGGGTCGCAAACCCGGGACAGGAGGACGCCGACGGCGACGGACAGGGCGACGCCTGCGACGACGATGACGATAACGACGGCATCCTCGATGACGGCGACAACTGTGTGGATGTCGCCAACGCCGACCAACTCGACCTCGACGGCGATGGCATCGGCGACGTGTGCGACACCGACCGTGACGGCGACGACATTGAGAACGCCGTCGACAACTGTCCCTGGGTTCCGAACACCGACCAGCTCGACACCGACTCCGATGGCCGCGGTGACGTCTGCGACAGCGATGACGACGAAGACGGCGTGCCGGACCGCGTCGACAACTGCCTCGTCGTGGTGAACCCCGGTCAGACCGACTCGGACCGCGACGGCGTTGGTGATGCGTGTGACGACGACGACGACGATGACGGCACCGACGACGACGAGGACAACTGTCCGACGCTCAGTAACCCGGACCAGACCGACACCGACGGGGACGGGGTCGGCGACGCGTGCGACTCCGACACCGACGGCGACGAGGTCGACGACGACGAGGACAACTGCCCCGATGTCGCCAACGACGACCAGGCCGACCAGGATGGCGATGGGATCGGCGACGCCTGCGACCCCGACGTCGACGGCGACGGAATCCCGGCCGGCTTGGACAACTGCGAGCTCGTCTTCAATCCGAACCAGGCCGACGCCGATGACGACGAGGTCGGTGATGCGTGTGACGACTCCGCTCGCGATGGCAACCTCATCGCGGTTGGAGCCGGTTGCTCCACCGCCGCCTCCGGCGGCCAGGGCGGCCTGTTGTTCGCGCTGTTCGGCATCCTCGCGATGGCCGGCGGTCGACGACGTCGCCGGATCCTCGCCGCGCTCGCGGTGTCGATTCTGGTGCCCGCCACCGCGTCGGCCCAGGGGTACGACTCGCTGCGCCTCGAGACCTTCGGCCTCGATGACGGCGCGATCTCGCTGACCGGCTCATCGACCCTCGAGCAGTTCGACTTCACCGCCGCCGCGACCTACGCGTTCGCCCACGAGACCGGACGGCTCATCAACGCCGAGACCAAGGACGAGGTCGGCTCGATCTCGGCTCAGGAACACGCGCTGCTGCTGCGTGCTGGCTTCGGGATCGTCGACCGGTTGAGCATCCACGTCTTGCTGCCGATTCTGATGAGCCGCGCTGCGGGCGATGGTTTCGACCTCAACTCCGCGGGTGTCGGTGATCTCGACTTTCGACTGCACTACGCCTTTCTGGACCGCCACGACGACCTCATCGGCCTGGCCCTCGAGGGATTGATCGGCGTACCGACCGGTTCCGAAGCCGACTTGACCGGTTCGGGCGCCTTCACGGGCGGCGTCAACGGCGTCATCGATGCGCAACTTGGGGCCGCCGCCGCGATCGGGAACGTGGGATACCGCGCGCAACCGGAGCGTCAATTCGTGGGAAGCACCAGCGACGACGTCTTCACATACGGCGTCGGCACGCGCGTCGACATTCTGCCCGGCTCCATCGCGATGATGCTGGAGCTCAACGGCGAGGTCGGCTTGAATGAGTCGCGCACCCGCAACGAGGTCTTGCTCGCCGCGAACTTCCACACCTCCGGGTTTTCGTTCACCTTTGGTGGGGGCCCCGGCATCGGCCAAGAACTCGGCACGCCGGACTACCGCGTCTTCGCGGACGTCGCGTTCTCGCCGTACACCCCGCCTGAAGAGCCGATCGCCGAGCCGTCGGTCCCGGTCACGGTCGCCAAGAGCGACGAAGACGGCGATGGCATCCCCGATTCGCTCGACCCGTGTCCGACTCAGGCCGAAGACCTCGATGGATTCGAGGACAACGACGGCTGCCCGGACTCCGACAACGACGGCGACGGTCTGCTCGACGCTGACGATAAATGTCCGAATCAGGCCGAAGACCTCGACGGCTATGCCGACGACGACGGATGCCCCGATCTGGACAACGACGGAGACGGGATTGCCGACACCATCGACAAGTGTCCGGTCGACGCCGAAACCCAGAATGGCTTCCGCGACGACGACGGCTGTCCGGACGAAGCGCCGACCTACACCTTCGAGAAGGAGAAGCCGGTCATCCTGTACTCGCTCAAGTTCAAGACGAACAGCGATGTCCTGCTGCCCGAATCGTTCCCGATCCTCGACGACGTCGCCAGCTCGCTGGCGCAACAGCCCGACGTCCGCGTCCGCGTCGAAGGTCATACCGACGACCGTGGTGATGACGCCCGCAACCTCAACCTGAGCCAGCGACGCGCGCTGTCCGTGACGAATTACCTCATCACGAAGGGTACGCCGCAGGAGCAGCTCGAATACGAGGGCTACGGTGAGACGCGGCCGCTGCTGCCGAACACCAATGACGAATCGCGCGCCAAGAACCGGCGTGTCGAGTTCCGCGTCGTCAACTGACGTTCCACCATCTCGCCTCGGCCCCCCCTCAGGGGCCGTAGACCGCTTCTCGCTCGCGAGGAGCTGGTCGCCCCGGCCGCCGACCACGGCCGGGGTTTTTTTTCGTCCGTCAGTGGTCCACACCGTTGCCGGCCGCGATCGCCTCCCACCGAGCGCGCTGCGGCGCCCCCGAGTGCGACTCGATGCCGTTGGAGATCAGCTGGTACGCGGTGGTTGCCCCCCAGTTCGCGCTCCGGTCGATCTCGGCCATCATCGTCGCGAGGTCCACAGGCAGCTCCGGCGACGGGCTCGTGTGGTAGTCCCACCAGTGCCGCATCCAATCGAGCTCGACACCCGATCCGACGAGTCCGGCGCCGCTGACACCACACTGGGTCTCGAAGAACTTGTCGACGCCTCCCGTCGGGCCACGCTCGACGTCCACCGTGATGCCCCCGCTGCCCCAGTACTGGAACGTCGCTTCGGGGTTCATGCCCTCGAGATGATGGTTGTATGCACGCACAGCGACGAAGTGCGCCCAACCCTCCATCGCCGCGCAGGCCGAGAACTCGTGGGACGTCAGCGCGTGGCTGTTGGAATCGGTCTGCGCGCAGGGCAGCGTGTCCGGCGTGAGCAGCTTCGTGCAATCGTTGTTGTAGCCCCCGGTGTATTCCGACAGCAGCCGATGGCCAACCTCGTGGGAGATGAGGAACTTGCGCGTGCGGCGTTGGACCCAGATGCCGGTCGAGTTCGCGCAGTCACAGCACAGGTTGTTGGCGGGGTCGCATCGGTCGTTGACCTCGAACGTCGACCCGGAGACGACCCCAAATCGCGCCAGGGTGAAGGTCGTCGCCGCCAGCAAGTTGCTGCGATTCGTTTGTGGGAACGTGAAGTGCTTCGTGCCGCTGCCACCGAGGTTGTCCACGACTCGAACGTACGAATCGATATCTCCGACGTTGTCTCGGACGATCACCGTGTTCCCGTTCGCCTGCGCCACGCTGTACCCGACGATCACGAAGTTCGTCTTGGTGGTCGTGTCGAGCACCGGGGTGCAGCCCTGGGCGTCGAGGTAGTCGTCGAACACCAACTGGTTGTTCGCCGTGATCTGGACCCGACTTCCGCGGGCGCGCCAGGTGCCCTCGGGCTGCACGCCGTAGTCCTCGCCGAACCCCGCGTCGACCCAGTTCACCGGCCAACGCAAGCAGATCGTGTAGTGAAACAGTCCATTGGCATCGGGGACGCCGTCGTCGTAGTTCGGGCCCGGCAGTGGCGGACCTTCGTCTTCGCCGGGACCTTGCAGCTCCAACGACGAGAGGCCCGCGTCGCCGATATCGGCCGCCGCGAGCTTGCTCTGGAAGCTCCCCGCGCCATCGGTGGGAACGTCCGACGGCTGCAGCCCTTTCGCCGTCAGCAGATTCGCGAAACCCGCGGCCAACGTCGGCCCCACCTCGATCGCCTCTCCGTAGACCCGCTCGATCGGTGAGCCATCGACCGCTTCGACCACGATTCGCGGCGTCACGATCGCGGGAAGCTTCAGGGTACTGGTCACGATACCGATCCCGCGCAGGTCGAACGTCGCGCTGACGCTCGCTCCCGCTTCGACCCGCGTCGGGGGCTGTTGGTCGGTCTGATGACGTCCGCCCGTGTAGGTGAGAACGCCCAGTCGCATCAGCCGGACCTCGGTGTCGAGGTTCGTCGCGGTGACCGTGATCGTCGTGGCCGTCTCCCGGTCTCCGACGCGCGCGATCGCCTCGGCGCGAGGCTCGCTCGGCTCCTCCACGGCCTCGCCGACAGACGGGCCCATGTCTGGCCGCGAGGCGTCCAGCCCCGCCATGTCCATCCGCGCGGCGTCCGTCGTGCCCATATCGCGTTCGCCCATGTCGCGCGGGCGATCCGGCATGTCGGGCCGCGACGCGTCGACGTCCGGGCCGGCGGTATCCTTGGCCTGAATGCCGCCACCATCGTACACCGGTGGATCGTCGTCGGGGGGACAGCCTGCGAGGAGCAGCCCGGCGATCAGAATGGAAAACTTCGCGTCGACAAATCGGTGCCCTGGAGACATGTGGCCCTCGTCACGTTCAGGTTGGCGTATCTCTACCCTCTCACTATCTCAACGGTGCAACTAGGCGTCATTTCCGCGATATACTGTTGAACAGATGCAACAGTATTCCCGGGACTTTCGTGCGCGAACGGGTTGTATTTAGCGTGTCGCGGCGAGTAGGCTAGCGGCGAAGGCGCGGATTTTCGAACCGGCCACGACACGAGGAAAGCCATGCTGAGCAAGACGTTGATCGACCTGTTGAACGCGCAGGTCAACCGTGAGTTCTACTCCTCCAACTTGTATCTGCAGATGAGCGCGTGGGCCGAGCACGCCGGCCTCGCGGGCACCGCAACACTGCTGGGAGCCCACGCCGACGAAGAGATGATGCACATGCGGAAGATGTTCAACTTCATCAGCGAGTGCGACGCGGTCCCGCTCCTCGGCACCATCGAAGCGCCGCCGACGAGCTTTGACGGCGTCAGCGATGTCTTCCAGCAGATCTACACCCACGAGACCTACATCACGAAATGCATCAATGCGATCGTGCATGCGGCCTTCAGCGAGCAGGACTACTCCACGTTCAACTTCCTGCAGTGGTACGTCGCGGAGCAGCGCGAGGAGGAGCACCTCGTCAAGAGCATCCTCGACAAGATCAAGCTGATCGGCACGACCGGCGAGGCCCTGTTCTTCCTCGACCGCGAGCTCGGCGAGATCGCGACGAACAAGCCCGTCTTGCAATCGGTCGCGGGCGAGTAAGCGCCCGTCGCACACCATCCATCCCCGATTCCCGACGGCGGCCGCCTTGACGACGAACGCCGTCGCGTGTAGCAATCGCGCGGCCTTCAGACAGAGGAGTCGAGATGAAAAAGGTTCTGATCATTGGAGCAGGCGGGGTCGGTGGAGTCGTCGCGCACAAGTGCGCGCAGGCCACCGACGTGTTTTCCGAGATTCTGCTCGCCAGCCGCACGCTGTCGAAGTGTGAGCGGATTCGCGACGAAGTGCGCGAACTGCGTGGCCGCGAGATCGGCGTCGCCCAAGTCGACGCCGACAATGTCGAAGAGACCGTGCGTTTGATGGAGCAGTTCGGACCGGACCTCGTCATCAACGTCGCGCTGCCGTATCAGGACCTCACGATCATGGACGCCTGCCTGATCGCGGGCGTGCACTACCTCGACACCGCGAACTACGAGCCGCCCGACGAAGCGAAGTTCGAGTACAAATGGCAGTGGGCGTACCAGGAGCGCTTCAAGAAGGCCGGATTGACGGCCGTTCTCGGCTCCGGCTTCGATCCCGGTGTCACGAACGTCTTCTGCGCCTACGCCCAGAAGCACCTCTTCGATTCGATCCGCTACATCGACATCCTCGACTGCAATGCCGGCTCGCACGGCAAAGCGTTCGCCACGAATTTCAATCCCGAGATCAACATCCGCGAGATCACGCAGCGCGGCCGATACTGGGAGAAGGGGGAGTGGAAGGAGACCGATCCGCTGTCGGTGCGCTGGGACTTTGACTATCCCAACGTCGGCGAGAAGGCGTCATACCTGCTCTATCACGAGGAACTCGAGTCGCTGGCGCAGAACATTCGCGGCCTCGAGCGCATCCGGTTCTGGATGACGTTCGGCGATTCGTACCTGAACTACCTCAACGTGCTGGAGACCGTCGGCATGACCAGCATCGTGCCGATCGAGGTGAAGGGCGTACAGATTGCGCCGATCGAGTTCCTCAAGGCCGTGCTGCCCGACCCCGGTTCGCTGGCGAAAGGCTACACCGGCCTGACGGCCATTGGCTGCCTCGTCGAAGGCGAGAAGGACGGCAAGCCGCGCAAAGTGTTCGTCTACAACAACTGCGACCACGCCGCGTGCTACCAGGAAGTTCGGTCGCAGGCGATCAGCTACACCACCGGCGTGCCCGCGGCGGTCGGCGCGATCATGATCGCGACCGGCAAGTGGCGCGAGCCCGGCGTCTGGAACATGGAACAACTCGATCCAGACCCGTTCCTCGAGCTGCTCGGGCCGATGGGCCTGCCGTGGCACGTCGAAGACCGCGACTAGCCGATGTACGACATCGACATCAGCGGCGTGCAGACGCCGGTCACGATCATCGATCTCGGTGCGCTGGAGCGGAACCTCGAGGTCCTCGCCACCGTCCAGGAAGCCGCGGACTGCAAGATTCTGCTCGCCTTGAAGGGCTTCGCGATGTGGAGCGTCTTCGACCTCGTCGGCAGTTACCTGCACGGCGTCACGGCGAGTTCTCCGCACGAGGCGCGCCTGGGCCGCGAACACATGGGCAAGGAGGTCCACGCCTACGCGCCGGCCTACAGTGACCGTGAGTTTCGCGAAATCCTGACGCTGTGCGACCACGTCGTGCTGAACTCACCGACGCAGTGGCAGCGCTTCGCCCCGCTGATGGCCGACCATCCGCAGATCGAGTTCGGCCTGCGCGTGAACCCCGAGCACCGCGAAGTGGCCGTGGAGCTGTACGATCCGTGCAGCCCCAACTCGCGACTGGGCACCACACGGTCGCAGCTCGAGGGCGTCGACCTCGACGGCCTGAACGGACTGCACTTCCACACGCTGTGCGAGCTCGGGTCCGAGCCGCTGGAGCGCACGTTGCGCGTCGTCGAAGAGAAGTTCGGCTACCTGTTTTCGCAGCTTCGCTGGATCAACTTCGGGGGCGGCCATCACATCACCGCCTCGACCTACGACCGAGAGCGTCTGATCGGGCTCGTCGGCGACTTCCGCGCTCGAACCGGACTCGAGGTGTACCTGGAGCCTGGCGAGGCGATCGCGATCGGCACCGGCATCCTCGTCGCGACGGTGCTCGACATCGTGCACAACGGGATGGACATCGCGATGCTCGACATCTCGGCCACCGCCCACATGCCGGACGTGCTGGAGATGCCCTATCGCCCGGACATCAAGGATGCCGGAGCACCCGGTGAGCGCGCACACACCTATCGGTTGGGCGGACTGACGTGCCTGGCCGGGGATGTCGTCGGAGACTACTCGTTCGACGCCCCGCTCCGCGTGGGGGACAAGCTCGTGTTCATGGACCAGGCGCACTACACGACGGTGAAGAACTCCACGTTCAACGGCGTGCGACTTCCGTCGATCGCGACGTGGGACCCCAAGGCTCGGGCCGTGAAGGTCGTGCGCGAGTTCGGCTACCAGGACTACGCCGGACGCCTGTCGTAGCGCCGGATTTCTGAGGCGACCTCAGGAACCTGATGCCTGTCGGTCCAGCCGTCATACCGTGATTCCGCAAGAACAGGGGACGAGCGACGTGTCCGCGTCGGCGGCATGGCACGTGCAGACGCACAGGCATCGATCCCAAGGATGCTTCATGACGCGGTTACTTCCCTCGATCTGCTTGCTCTTCCTCCTGGTCGGCTGCGCCGACACGGTCCCTGATCGCCCCGGCACGCCGTTCTGCGCCGACGGTTGTGAACTGGAGCCCGACCCCGCGCCGGCCGACGAACCGCCGTCGACCACGAATCCGCGGCCCAGCGAGCCTCCACCCCCGAATCCGACGCCCACGCCCACGCCCGTTGAGGGCCCGGCGCTGTTCGCGGTGTTCGTGGCCGGACACCTCGGCAGTTACGAGAGCTGCCCCGAAGAGGGCTACGCGCCCGACGCGGACTCCGGGTTTGGTGGAACCGACGGGGACGGCGTCTGCGAGGATCCCGACAACTGCTCCTTTCAGAGCTGCGAGGTCGCGCAGGTGACGCTCAGCCTTCGCAATGACGGGGAGGTCATCGCGACCGGGATCGACGTCGCTCAAATCGAACTGTTCGGCCTCGACAATGTCTCACGGGCCGTCTTGCCGTGGCTCGCGACGACGGATACCGCGACCAACGAGCCGTTCGACGGCGACCTCGAAGCGGGCGAAGAAGTGCTGCTGCGGGTGGAGTATCGCGGGCCCCGCGACCCCTACAGCCTGCTCGCGCCGCTGGACTCCGACGGCGTCGCCAACGGCTACGGCGGGATCCTCGAGACGACGTTCTCCAGCGACAACTACGACGACGTATCCGCGGCGGGCGAGATGTATCCGGTGCCCACGGTCGACACCTAGCGTCTGCTCTTGTGGTCGATCCGGCACCCGGATGCTGGACGCCGGACTTCGCTGCGCGGTTCCCTTTGCGAGTTGGTGACCCGCGCTCAGGCGCGCCCGGTCGGGACCGCCCATTCGGCCTCCTGCGCGACCGCCCGGTGCGCCGAAGAATCCGCTGGTCTGCTGGTCTGCTGGTCTGCTGGTCAACTTCAAACTAAGACCCGAGCTCCGGCCAGAACCCCACCAAGCGAAGCGTCGAGCCCCCGCCTCCGACTGGCGCAGGCGGCTCCCCCGCGTAATAGGTGCGGTTCACTTCACTGGCGACCCTGAGGTTCGTCTCTGGAACTGATCGGCGCGGGTCGAGGACGCAGCGGTGCTCGCCGCACCAAGGCACTTCGGG
>JBFIHF010000222.1:0-10704 GCA_041601915.1 Bradymonadaceae bacterium | reverse complement strand
CCGAGCGGATACGGCGACTCCAGTGAGCCGAGTGAAGTCAGCGAGCCGAGTGAGGTCAGCGAGCCGAGTGAGGTCAGCGAGCCGAGTGAGGTCAGCGAGCCGAGTGAGGTCAGCGAGCCGAGTGAGGTCAGCGAGCCGAGTGAGGTCAGCGAGCCGAGTGAAGTCAGCGAGCCGAGTGAGGTGAGCGAGCCGAGTGAGATCAGCGAAGTCAACGAACTGATCGCCGATGAGACCGTTGAGATGCCGTCGCTCACGGAGCGCACCCGGGACGTGGTGGGCGCGATCCCGGCCGAGTCGGACGAAGATACGCGAACGACGTTGGACTCCGAGGCGGAGGATTCAGCGATCGACGACGTCGACGACGGCGACGAGCGCTCGAACCCGTTCGCGCGCGAGGACTCGATGTCCCGCACCGGGCGCACGAAGGCGCTCCTGGATCGGCTCGAAGAGATCAAGGCGCAGAAGACGGACGAGACGGAGACATCCCCGGGCGGTGGCAATCTCGAGGAGAAGGTCAATGAGCTCAACCAACAGCGCGAACAACTGATCCGAGCTCAGGATTGGGCCGGGCTCGTTCAGTTGTATGAGACGCGCATCGATCTGTTCGAAGATCCGGGCGACCGTCAGCAGGTGTTCCTGACGCTTGCGACACTGTACGAACTGAAACTGACCGACCACGAGAGCGCGTTCGAAGCGTTCTCGACCGCATTCGCAATCAACGTGCGCGGCGGGCGGATCAAGACGCTGGATAGCCTCCGCAAGATCGGGGCGAGAGGCGACGAAGTGGGTCGCTACCTGTCGTGGTTGGAGCAGCATCTCAATGCGGCCAGCGATGACGAAATGCGCCACATGATGCAGCGAGATTTGGCCGCCGCGCATCGTGCCGCGGGCCACCCCCAACGCGCGTTCCTGTCCTACGCCGCGTTCCTGGCCGAGACGCCCGATCACGCCACGCTCGACGCGCTGAACTTCCTCGACGAGCTCTCCGTAGCGGTCGACGATTCGGAGATGGCCGTGTTCTATACGGACATCCTGGAGCACGACGCCGGGGCGGAAGCGCGCGCGCTGCTGGGCCATCGAGCCGGAATGTTCTTCCAGAGCTGCAACTCGCCCGATGACGCGATCCGCAGCTTCCGAGTCGCGCTCGACGCGGACCCGAGCTCCGAACTCGCGTACTCGAATCTGTCGCGCTTGTACGAGAAGCAGGAAGCGTGGCCGCAGCTGCGCTCGCTCATCGCCGAGAAAATGAAGACCGCCCAGGGCGACGACGCCGTTCGTCTTCGCAAGGAGCTCGGGCGGGTGGTCCAACACGAGACGTCGACCACCGACGCGATCGAACAGTTCACGCAAACGCTGGACGAGGACCCCAACGACGACTCGGCGCTGGAGCGTCTTCTGCGCGGGTACGAGGCGCAGAGCCGCTTTACGGATGCCTACGCGCACCTGAGCCGGCTGTTGGAGCGCAAGCCGGATGGCGGACAGCAGGTTCGGATTCGGCATCACCTCGCCACCATCGCGATGGAACACCTCGAGTCTCCCGAAGACGCGGTCCACCACCTCAAGGTGGCGCTCGACGTCGGGGGACCGAATCGCGAAATTCTGGAACTGTTGGCGAGCGTTCGACTCAGCGCCGGCGATTGGGGTGATGCGATCTCGACGGTGCGAACCTTGACCGGAGGAGCGGTTCCACTCCCCAGAGCCAGTCTTCGCAAGTGGTTGAACGCAGGCATCGAAGCGGCCAGAATGGCGGAACGGCCCGAGGACTTGCGTCACTTCCAAGATCATTTGCAACGCGAATCTACAAGCGCCTGAACAGGGCGGCTTTTGACATGATGTTGGACGTGGGCCTATCTTAGGCCGGACGTCGCCAAGGGGTTGGAGTTTGAAGAGGTGCCCATCGTGTAGCGCGAACTGCGAGAACGGGGCCGAGCTCTGTTCGGTCTGCGGGCATTCGTTCGAAGCCGATGCGCCGAAGCGAACGATGATGGGATTCCCCTCGCTGGCCGCGGCGCTGCAGGAAGCCGAGGAGAGCGCTCCCGAGGACGCCTCGAAGCAGACGCTGTTCGGCTTCCCAGCCCAGAAGGCGTTTGGCGGCGAGGAGTCGGAAGTCGCGCCCGAATCGGACGATGGGGCCGGCGCCACGAGCATCATCAATGCCTCGGCTTTCGAGTTCAACACGCCGACGATTTCGTCGGAGGCCGATTTCGACGAACTGCCGGTAGAGGAGCAGGACGAGGAGTCCAAGGCGCCCACGATGGAGGCCGATCTGCGCGGCACCGTCGCCGGAATGCCGCTCAAGCCGCGTGACGAGTTTCCGGATGACGCCACGGAGGTCGTCTCGGGGGCTGCGGTGTTCCCCGGGATGCGCCTCGCCGACGATGGCGACGATGACGACGACGTGCGCAACAAGGGCACCCTCATGGGGATGTCGCTCGCCGACATGCAAGCGGCGGCGCCCGCCGCCGGGTCGAACTCGACGCAGTTCGCCATGCCGGCCGCGCAGTCCAAACCAGACGTCGGAGGGACGCAGAAGCTCCAGACTCTGAAGGAAGACAGCGAGGAGCAGGTCGACGATTCCCCCACCATGGCGTGGAGTCCGGGCCTGCTGCAGAAGTCGGACGACAAGGACGGGCGCAAGAAGCTGCTGGAGAAGATCCGCCGCTCGCGACCGGCCGGCGATTCGGAGACGAGCGAGTCCCACGACGGCGAGGCGCAGGGACCGGACCTCTCGGCGCTCAAGGGTCTCAAGCCCAAGCGCGACCCAGATTCGGCGTCGGAGTTTCCCGGCGACGACATTCGAGACACCAACGAGCAGCCGTCCGCCCCCCCGACCGGAGTGCTGCGCACAGCCGGGCAGCGACGCTCCAGTCAGTCGGGCACGATCCCGGCTCCCGTCGGCGGGCTTGGGGCGGCAGCGAGTCTCGAGCAGGCGGACGAGGCAGAGTCGCTGGAGTCGATCTCCGATCCCGAATTCGGACTGATGGAAACGGACATCGCTTCGGGCGATATCCTCAAGCAGGCCGTTCAGAACCTCGCCGCTCGTGGCGTCAACGTCGAGCCGGACGTCAGTCCGGCGCCACTGCGCACGAAGAAAGCGATCTACGACACGTTCGATGGCGGATCCGGATCGGCGCCGAAGCCCGCGCCCCCAGCGGGCCCGATGACGGTGCCGACGAAGCTGCCGGCCCAACTGGCGCCACAGCCAACCCCGCAGCCCGCGCCGCAACCCGTCCCGCAGCGCCCGGTCATGCACACGCCGAGTGCGAGCTACGCGCAGCCGCAACACAATCATTCGTCGCAGAACTTACCGCGACCGCAGCCCCCATCCGCCCAGCTCCAACCGTCCACGCCCTACGTGCCGCCGACGACGTCGACGGAGCTCAGCGCGGACGAACGCCTGGTGCGCGTGCTCCAAGGGTTGTTCGGGCTTGGCGCTGGCTTTGTCGCGCTGCTGGTTCAGACCGCGCTGTTGGCAACGCGCGGAATTCCCCCGAAATTGGGCGGAATTGCGGTGGTCGTGTTGGGGGTCTTCCTGGGACTGTCGGCGCTGTTCGCGGCCTTGTTCCCGCTGCCGGCCAAGATGCGCTCCCTGGCGTTTTACGCGATCGCTGGAGCCCTGATGCTCTGCGGTCTTCTCGGCCTCGCCGTCGCGCTCCCCAATGGCTTCCTCGCCGTCTGGCTCGCCGCTCTGCTGGCTGCCGTCGCGGGTGCGTTTCCCTCGCTAGCTCGGATGCTCGCCTAAGATGAGCTTGCTCGTTCAGAAGTTTGGCGGGTCCTCACTCGCCGACCTGCAGAAGCTGCAGGCCGTTGCAGACCGCGTGGTCGCCACGCGAGCGCGCGGCCATGACCTCGTCGTCGTCGTGTCCGCGATGGGCCGCACGACCGACGAACTGCTCGGAATGGCGCGCGATGTCGTCGGTGCACCGTCGCGGCGCGAGCTGGACATGTTGCTGTCCGTGGGCGAGCGCATCTCCATGGCCCTGCTGTCGATGGCGATCCATGCGCGCGGCCACGAGGCGATTAGTCTGACGGGTTCGCAATGCGGGATCATCACGACCCACAGCCACTCCAACGCGCGCATCATGGACGTCCGGCCGTTTCGCGTGCAGGACGAGCTCGAGAAGGGCCACATCGTCATCGTGGCGGGCTACCAAGGTACGAGCTATCGCCGCGAGGTGACGACGCTGGGCCGGGGCGGCAGCGACACCACCGCCGTCGCGCTCGCCGCCGCGTTGGGCGCAGAGGCGTGCGAGATCTACTCCGACGTCGATGGGGTGTACGACGCCGACCCGCGGGTCGTGCTGGACGCCAAACAGCTCGACACGCTCACGCACGACGAAATGATGGAGATGGCGCGTTCGGGCGCGAAGGTTCTCAATGAGCAGGCCGTCGAATTCGCCCGCCGTGCGGGGATCGCGCTGTATGCACGCAGCACGCACATCGCCGAGTCCCGCGGGACCGTCGTGCGACCGGACGGCTTCGACGAACGAGCTGCGGACGCCGAGCGAGGGCGACCGATCGTCGCGGTCAGCAACATCAACGCCGGACTCTGGATTCAGGCGACGACCAGCACCGACGCGGTTTGCCGCGCGATCGAGGAGTTCGACACCGCGGTCGCTGATTGCTCGGAAACCGCGGTTGCCGCTTTCCTGCCGACGCAAGACCTCCACGACGTGACGGCCCTGACGGCGGCGCTGCGTGCGCTCGGTCCGGACGTCGAAGTGAGCTCGCGCGGCCTTGTCTCGGCCGTGGGCCAAGGCGCCGGCAGCCGCCTGAGGTGGCTCCGGGCCGCGAATCAAGCGCTTCGGGTCGCGGACCTCGCCACCGAACGCACATTCGTGATGCTGAACCGCTTGTCGTGGGTGGTCGCGGAAGCGGACGTCGTCGCCGCCGCGAACGTCATTCACGACACCCTAGTGAAGTCGTAGCTCGAACTCCTCGAGCACCCGATCCCAGAGTTCGGCGGAACGCTCCGATGTCGTCCGCAGCTCGTCGACCAGTTCTTGGGCGGACCGGCGGTCGCCTGCAAGGAGCGTGGCGGCGATGCGGTCTTGAAGATCGTCGGCGGAACGCGGTCCGGCGAGGCGCCGCGTGGTCCGGATCAGGAACGCCGGATAGGGGTCGAACACGGACACCGACGCGGCGTCGACGAAGTGGTCCTCGGCCGCCGCGAAGCGACTCGCGTCACCTTGAACCGCGACCACGAGATCATCGAGCCCCGCCCGAACCTCCGAGTCGGCCAGCCCGCCCGACATCGCGTGCTTGAGCGCCGCGCCACCAAACAAGAACGCGATGAGCATCACGACGGCGAGCCCCACGCGCCGGCGCACAGGTCGCGGTGCGGGTTCGGTCGGATTCGCTAGCATCTCCGAGAACTTGTTCATCATCGACCCTCGCGGGACAGCGACCGCGGAATATTGCCTTCGAAACACCCGGTTTCCAGCTTTGAATCCCTTCGGCGTGGGCGGCGTCCCATGGATGTAGCCAGAGGTAAGTGAAGCGGCACAGAATTCCGCCGTGGTTGACATTTTCCAGTGTGAATGAAATACCTGACGGACAGACGAGGTTACAGAAACGAACTCAGTGGCATCTCTAGTGCGAGGTAGGTTGCATCCCACCTACAGTCCTCCCAATATCCCACCTAGAAGACCTCAATATCCCACCTAAATCCTACCCGACCTGCTTCGCACTAGAGAGCCACCGAGACGAAGGCCAGCCCCACGGCTGGCCTTTTCGTTGGCGTCACTTCGTGGCGGCCTGTTCGCCATCCGGCGACAAGTGCAGGACGATTTCGTGCCCGTCGGTGATGGTGTTCACATCGAGCCGAATGTCGCGGTGACCGTGCTTCCGCACGATGATCGGCAGCGTACCCTCCGGTAACGCCTTGGGATCCAGAGTCAGCGGCGTGTCGCCGAACTCCTTTTCTGCGGAGCCGTCGACGCGATAGATCTTCGCCTCGGCCGGCAACGTGTTCAACTGAACGCCGACCGGCAAGATCTCGGGTGCGCCCGCCGACAGCGTCTGCCGTGCGTGCGCAGGCTCTTGGGAGGTCGTGACAAAGAACCAACCGAGATTCGAGATCACGAGCAAGACGAGCGCTGCCGCCAGCGCGGTGCCGACGTTCCCCTGGCGTGGCCCCACCGGCGACGGCAGCTCCGGCAGTTCGGTCGGCAGTTCGACGTCGGCGGATTCGTCGGCGTCGCGCGGCAGTGGTGCTGCGGACAAGAACGCTTCGACCGAGGCGTAGCGGGAGTCAATATCTGCGGCGAGCGCGGTCTCCACAAACTCACTCAATCGCTCGTCGAATCCGAGTTCGTCGAGGGTCGGCGCCGGCGCTCCGTTGCGGAGCCGCAGCACGGCTTCGGCGGTGTCCGTCGGGTCATCGAGGTAGGGGTGCACGCCGGTGAGCATCCAATACAGCAGCGCGCCGAGGCCCCAGACATCGCCCACCGCGGAATGGTCCGCGCCGTCATCGGCGAAGGACTCCGGCGGCATCGACCACAGCAGGTCCTGGGACAGAATCACGCCGTCGAGTTGGCGGATTTCCGGCATCGTCGGCTGAATCGCAAAGTGGTCGACGGTGACGCCCTCATCGGCGATCGCCACCCAACGCGGCGCGATGCCGCCGTGAAAGAGCCCCGCGGCATGGGCGTCGCGGACGACCTCGGCGACGCGAACCGCGATCTCGAGGGCTTCCTTGGGCGCCAGCGTGCCGTGCCGCTCCAGGTACTCGTCCAGCGTGGTGCCCTCCCCTCGCTCGATGACCCAGAACGCGAGTTGGGTGTCGATGTCCCCAAAATCGATGATGTTGGCGATGCGTGGGTGCCGAAGTGCCGCAGCCTCCACCAGGGCGCGCTTGATCCGCTCGTACACCTCCGGGGCGGAGTACTCGTGCGGCGCCGCGCAAACCTTCACCCAGACGGGGCGTTCAAACGGGTGTTGGGTGGCTCGATAGGCGGTGACGAGCGCAAACTCGCGCACGCGACGGTCCAGATCGTAGCGGTGTTCGAGGGCGAGGGTACCACCTTGGAGGTCTTCCATGACTCTCTGGCTCGTTGAGCGACGTCCTACTTCGGGGCATCAGCAACCGCTGCGGGCCGCCCCATCTTCCTGGGATCGGACGCGCCAACGAGATTGCCGTCTGAAAGTCGTAGCACCAATTGCACCGCGTTGTAAGCTTCCCACGCCTCGACGGCATGTCCGCGGCGTGTGAGCACGTCGATCCACGATTCAGGCATCCGCTCCGCCAGCAATTTCTCCGGCCGCCACTGGTGGTGGATTCGAGGCTCCGAGACGGCGCGCCCTGCGCCGTAGCCCCAGTCGATCACGCGGATGATCGCCAACAGGGTCCCGGTGATGATCTGCGGCCCCCCGGAACCGCCGACGGCCATCAATGGCTCACCATCCCGCGTGACGAGGGTCGGGCTCATCGAGGACAGGGGCCGCTTGCCGGGCGCGATGGCGTTCTGAGCCGTCCCGACGAGTCCGTAATTGTTCGCGACCCCGGGCTGTGCCGTGAAGTCGGCCATCTCGTTGTTGAGCACGAGGCCAAACTCGGGCACGTACACGAACGAGCCAAACGCCGTGTTGATCGTCGACGTGCAGGCGACCATGTTCTGGTCGCGGTCCATCACGGAGACGTGACTCGTGCCGGCGTCGTCGTGCGGCGGCGCGCTCGTCCCGTACTCGTCGAGGGGCAGGACGCCGTCGGGACGCACCACGCGCGCGGCGGCGCGCGTCTTGTCGATGAGAGTCTCGGTCGGTACGTCGACAAAGTCAGCGTCTCCGAGCCACTGGGCGCGGTCGGCGAACGCATGCTTGAGGGCCTCCGCGATGCGATGCACGGACTCCGGGTTGTAGCCGAGGGTCGCGAGGTCGTAGCGCTCCAAGATGTTCAAGGCCGCCAGGATCGTCGTGCCGCCCGACGACGGCGGAGGCATCGTGTAGACCTGATGACCGCGGTAGGACCCGACGAGCGGGTCACGCCAGGTCACGCGGTACCCGCTGAGATCCGCGGGTTCCATCACCCCGCCCGCCCCGCCCACGGCCTTGACGATCGCGGCGGCGACCACGCCGTCATACAACGGTGCGGCGCCTTGGTCGGCGAGGAGCTTGAGCGTCCGCGCGAGATCGGCCCGCTTCAGCATTTCGCCCGTTTGGACCCAGCGGCCGTCTCGCTGAAACGCGCCGGCCAGCGGCGAGTTCGCCCCGAAACGCTCGCCCGTTCTGGCGAGGACGCGGGGCAACAACTCGCCGACCACGAAACCGCCCGCCGCCAGTGCGCGGGCGGGTTCGACCACGTCCTTCCACGGAAGCTTGCCGTACTTTTGATGCAGCGCCTCCAGTCCTCGAGCTTCACCCGGCACCCCGACCGCGAGGCCACCGACGAGCGCGAGCTTCATGTCGACCTGCCCGTCCCGGACAAACATGTCGGGATCGGCGCGGCGCGGCGCCCGCTCTCTGAAATCCAGCACCGTGACCGCGCCACCGATCGGACGGACCAAGCAGAACCCTCCCCCGCCGATGCCCGACGCAAACGGATTCACCACCCCAAGCGCGAGCAGCGTGCCGACAGCAGCATCGACGGCATTTCCCCCGTTGGCGAGCAGGCTTGCGCCGACCTGAGACGCGGCTTCGTGGTCCGCCGCGACAACCCCCGCGGGCGACATCGCGACCGACGTCGAAGGCTCCTCGGCCCCGCAAACACCGGCGTTGGTGAGGTGTACTGCCCCCGCGACGACGATCGCGAGCCATGTGACAAACACGTTACGAAACGGTTCTCTTTGCATGATCCCTCGCGGATGGCTTGAACGCGGACATGGAGCTTTCTAACTAGACGCATGGCGCAGCGCCACTAGGAGCTTCATATGATGGTTCGCTCAATCTTTGGCCTCTTCGCGAAGAGCCCGTTCTCGCCGTTCCTTGAAATGGCCGACAAGGTCGACGCCTGCACAGCGCAGGTACCGGTTCTATTCGACCAGTTTTTCGAGGGCAATTACGAGGCGGTGCGCCAGATCGCGGAGCAGATCAGTCACTTGGAGCACGAAGCGGACGTCACGAAAACGAAGGTCCGAGACGCGCTGCCGCGCTCATTGTTCCTGCAAGTCGACCGCCGTGACTTGCTCGATGTCCTGTCGTCGATGGACGCCATCGCCGACTGCGCCGAGGATGTGGCGATCCTCTTCACCCTTCGCACGATGGAGGCGCACGAAGAGCTCGTCCCGCCCCTGAAGAGCCTCGTGCGGCGCGTGATGGCGACCGTGGACAAGTCGCTCGAGATCGTCCGCGAAATGGAGGTCGTCAGCGAGGCGAGTTTCAGCGGACGCGAAGCGCTGCGCGTCCGCGCGATGATTGACGAGCTGGGGCGTCTCGAGCATGAGGCCGACATCGTGCAAGACGACCTCGCCAAGCGCCTGTTCGCGATCGAAGACCACATCAAACCAGGGAGCTTGTTGATGTGGAACAAGATCTTCAACAAAGTTGGCGACATGGCCAATCACGCCGAGAAGGTGGGTAACCGCCTGCGGCTGTTCTTCGCGCAATGACCCCATCAGTCTGAGGAAGTACCGTGGAATTTGCGTTCTGGATGGCGATTGCGTTCGGCTTCTACATGGCGTGGAGCATCGGAGCCAACGATGCTGCCAATGCGATGGGCACGAGCGTCGGCTCGAAGGCGATCACCTTCAAAGAAGCGATCATCATCGCTGCGATTTTCGAGTTCAGCGGCGCGGTGCTCGCCGGAGGCGGAGTCGCCGACACGATGCGCAAAGGGATCGTCGATCCCGCGCTGTTCGCCGACCTCTCACTGTTTCCTCAGGGGAATGGCGCCGACTTTTTTATCTGGGGAATGATGGCGGCGCTGATCTCGGCGGCGCTGTGGATTCACATTGCGGCGTTTCTGGGCTGGCCGGTCTCGACGACCCACTCGATCGTGGGCGCGATCGCGGGCTTCGGGTGTGTCTCAGTGGGCCCCGCGAATGTGAACTGGGGAAGCCTCGCGTTCATCGCCGGGAGTTGGTTTACCTCGCCGCTGATCGGCGGTTTGCTCGCGTTTCTGATCTTCTCCGCGATTCGCAAGTTCATCATCGAATCCGACGACCCGAATCGCGGGATCCGCGTGTTCACACCGCTCATGAGCTTTCCCGTGTTCGCGGTGTTGACGTGGATGCTCTTCACGAAGGGCCTGAAGAACGTGCAAGGCACGCTCGAAGAGTATGGCATCGGCGACAATGCCGCGATCATTTGCAGCGTGGTGGTCGGGGTGATCGGTGCGGTTGGACTGGCCGCGTACGTCCGTCGCATCAAGATCGACCCGGACGCCAGCTCAGCCGCCCGCATGGCGAGCATTGAGAAGGTCTTCCGGTATCTGCAGATCATCACGGCCTGCTTCGTGGCGTTTGCGCACGGTTCAAACGATGTGGCCAACTCGATCGGGCCGCTCGCCGCGATCGTCAACACCATCGAAATGGGCGTCATCTCGGCCAAAGTGCCCGTCCCAACATGGGTCCTCGGGCTGGGCGCGGTCGGCATCGTGGTCGGACTCGCGACATATGGCTATCGCGTGATTGAAACGATCGGCACGAAGATCACCGAGATCACACCGAGTCGCGGTTTCGCGGCCGAATTCGGCGCCGCGTCGACGATTCTGGTCGGCAGCAAGCTCGGCCTGCCGCTGTCGACGACCCACACGATTGTGGGCGCCGT
>JBFIHF010000221.1:0-10736 GCA_041601915.1 Bradymonadaceae bacterium | reverse complement strand
GCGCTCAGCGGTGCCAGTAGAACCAGTTCTGCACGAGCATCTCGTCACCCATCGCGGGTCGTGCGGCCTTGATCGACACGGTGTAGTACCCGGAGTTCATCTGGGCCGCCGCACCCTGCGGGATCGAGAATCGGCCGCTGAACCACTGGGTCGCTTTCCACTCCTCGGGCGTGCCGAGCTTGCCCTCGTGCAGCACTCCATTCGACGGGTCGGAGTCATCATCGAGCACGATCACCATCTGCCCGTCGGGGTCGCCGGCGAACTTGTTCGCGGGTAACGGGATCCGACACAGCGCGTGAACCGTGGTCTTGCCGTGGAACACGGACATGAAGTTTTCGGTGATCTTCTCGGCATTCGGATCGATCGCGGCCTCCCCGAACACGCAGGTCGTCTTCAACTTGTCGTCGAGTTGGCCGTACTTCTTGTGTTCCCGAAACGACGCCAGCAATCGGCCACGATAGTTGCGATCGATGGCCGTCGCGGCGTCGATCACGGCGTCGGACTGCTTGCGACCCTTGGCGAAGATCGTCTTGAGGAGTTCGCGCGCCTCGTCGGTGTTCGGCTCGAGGAACCGAATCATCTTCTCGGTGCCCTTCGTCTCTGCGGACGCCAACGCGGCGCTCGTGGCCTGCTGGACCGTCATGCGATCGGTGACGGAGGCGCCTTCACGCGCACATGGCGCGTCCGGCGCCTCCCACTGCTCGACGATGCGCACGAAGTCGACGAACGAGCCCTCCATCGCCTCGCGACTACCGGTGGAGACGTTCGCGAACATCTCGGCTTGCTTGTTGGCGACGGCAGCCTGCGCCTCGCACTGTGCGAGCAGGCTCGCCTCGCCTTCGGTCGGCGTGGCGTCCGGCTTTGCTTCACCACCACCGCAACCACATGCGAATACCAGCGTCAGACCCATCAGCTTGCGAAGCATCGACCACCTCAGTTTGGAGTTTTGAACGGCCGCAATATACACGGTCTCGCCAAAATCGTCGCCGCGATGTCAGTCGACGACGAAGACGCGATCGGAGGCCGAGCGGCCGAAGGTCTCCGGCGTGTACATCTCCTCGGCCTTCGTCGGTGGCACCACGAACTCGCCGGGCGTCGTCGCACGCGCGTAGTAGGTGTAGGTGTGCACGCCGCCCCACAGCAGCGTCGTGAACGCCTCGACGCGTTCATCGCGCATGTTCTGATGCTCGAACCACGGCCGCGTCCACCACCACCAGCCGTAGCTACCGGAACGCCCCGTGTCGGCGCCCTGATCTTGGGGGATATCGCCCGTCACAGCCAGCGCGGGGTTCATGATCTCGAGGCCCGCGGGCAGCGGGTCGACGAGCGCGACGTGGTAGCGCCGCGTCTGGGCGACCATCGTAAGCTTGATCCGCACTTTGGCGCCGGCCTTGATCTCCCAGGCCCCGTCCGACCGCCGCTTGACGTCGGCATCGTCGTCGACCGGTTCGTAGGCACGCTGCACCACGAACCCGTGTTCGGCGGGCTCCAGGTAGAGCGACTTCGGGGCGTAGTTCATCCCGATTCGGTAGTACATGCGCCCGCTGCCGTCCTTCTGCAGGTAGAGCTTCTGCGCCTTGCCCTGCTCCACCACGTACTTCATCGGCACGTCAATGTGATGGCGTTCGGTGGTGCGGCCCTTGAACTTGTGCTCACCGGCGAATTGGTCGCCCAGCCACACTCGGGCCACGAAGTCCGGGGTCTTCTTCTCGTACTTGTTGAAATACTTGTCGAGCGCCAGCAGCACGAACGCGTTCTCCTGGGTATTGCCCCAACGCCCGCGCTTGCGGTGGGCGAGCAGCCCGTTGACGATCTTCGGGATGAGGTTCGAGTTCGGCTCGTCGTCGATCATCGCCTCGAGGATCACGCCGTCCGCGACACGGTCCGAGTACATGATCAGATACGCCGAGTCCTGGGTGTGCGCGGCGAAGTGCGCGCCCGCCGCCGTCTCGGTGACGCGGTTGTTCAGAAACCGGCGGATCTCGGCGACATCGGCCTCATAGCCTTTCTGCCCCGTCATCACACCGAGCAGCCAGCCGACGGACTCGAACGAGATGTCGTCGAGCTTCTTGCCACGCTTGATCACCTCGCGCGCCTTCGCGGGGTCGCGATCACCCATCAGGTTTCGCACGTACAGCGAGTACGCGATCACGTGCAGACGAGACCACAGCGACCACCAGTGCGGGATGTAGCTCTCGATGTTCTGCAGGTACGACTTCGACCGCGTGAGCACATACTCCGGGACGTCGTAGCCCTTGTCTTTCGCTCGAACCAGCGCATGAGAGGCGTGGATCGCGACGTAGGGCCACGACGGTTGGCCCGCGCGCCACAGCCCGAAACCGCCATCGTAGTTCTGACGCGACGCGAGCTCTTCGATATCGCGTGACATCGAGCGCGTCACCTCGGCGGCCGACGGCATTCCCTCGGCCTGGAACGCCGAGAGCACGTCGCGCAACGCCGCGACGGAGACCATGCGCGACGAGATCTGCTCCGCGCACTGGTACTGGTAAGCGTACAGATACAAGAATGCGTCGGTCAGCGCCTGCAGCGCCGTGGACGACGTCGTCACCTCGAGGCCACCGAACTGCGGCCACACCTCGGTGGGAGCCGCGACGGGCTGCACGATCGAGCCCTCGTCGATGACACCATACGTGGCGAACGCCTCGCTCGTCGCCGGGGTCCAGACCGGCAGCGAAAACTCGGACGCATCCGACCACTTGCCCGCGCTGGCGCCGACTTGGAAGCGCGCCGTGCCCGCCATTGCCGTCGACGCGCCGAAGCGCACTTCGACCCGGTCGTTGGCCGCGATCTGGACTTTCCAACCGAGCGCCTGCGTGAACTCGACGTTGGTCCCGCGGGTCGCGACGCTCACTGTCATCGGCTCGTCGGTCTGGTTCTGCAGCACGACGGGGAGTTGGAATTTGTCGCCGAAGTTCAGGAACCGCGGGGCGCTCGGCCGCACCATAAGCGGCAAACGCGACGTGACGTTCGATTCGCCCGTGCCAAAGCGCGTGCCGTTCTCCACGGCGACGGCCATGATTCGATACCGGGTAAGGTTGTCGGGCATCTTGTAGGAGACTTCGACCTGACCGGCCGCGTTGGTGTTCTGCGCCGGCGCGAAGACCGCCAGCGGATTGAAGTTCGTCCGCACCGCGATCGGCGAATCGGCGCCCCCGCCGCCGTCGCCACCGATCATGGCCCCCATCGGTGCCTCCTCTGCTTGCGCCATCGGCGCCGAGTCGGCCGCCATCTGCTTCGACATCACGCGAGCGGGGCTCGGCGACGCGGGCGCTTTCTTCATCATGACGCTACGCCCCTTGCCGCCAGACTTGCCCTCTTGACGCGAATCGCCGGGTGGCGACTCGGCCGGTTTCAAGCTCGTCGGATCGGCGAGCGCGACCGACTGCCGCAGGTGATGCGTGCGAACGCCGGAAGGCCGCTGCGGGTAAAACACGTTCATCGGATCGGCCATCGAGTACGACGAAAGGGCCAGGATCGCCTCGTCGACCACCACCAACGCGACCTCGGCATTGGCCACAGGGGCCCCGTCCGCGCCACGGACGACGACCGTCGCCGTCGTGTCGTCACCCGGCGAGACGCGCGCGGCCTTCGGGGACACGGTCACGGCGAGCTGCCGCTCGCGGGGCGGGATCTTCAGGGTGATCGCACCCTGACCGTACGCGGGCCGGCGCGGCAGCGAAGCGTCGGCCTCGCCGGCATCGGTCAGCCGCGGCTGACTACCCACGACGTTGATCTGCACGGTCAGGTTGGGAAAGTGGACGTTCTTGATCGGGACCTTCAGCGTCATCGTCGGCTCGGACATCGTGAAGTGGTGCTCCTCGACCATCCCGTTGCGTTGCAAGGTGTAGATGCCCTCGGCGGGCACGATCGGCGATTGGACCAGAATTTCTGCGGTCTCGCCGGGCTGGTACTCGTCCTTGTTCGGGATCATGTCGACGTTCTCACGCTCCACGCGACGTGCGACGGGACTCTTGCCGCCCGAAACCCAGCGCGTGAGCTCGGAGAAGTTCGTCCGCCCGAAGTCGTCGACGGTCGTCGCCACGATCCGGTAGGTGCCGCCAACATCCGTCTTGAACGTGCAGCTGTTCTCGCCGTCCTTCGTCATCAACGGACAATCCTGCACCTCCTTCTCGACCTCTTCGTAGGTGCCTCGCGAGTACTTCCAATCCACGCGCGCCGCGCGCACCTTCACGGGGCGGTCGACGACTCGATTCCCCTCCACGTCCGTGACGACGAGGTCGACGCGCAGCGGCGTGCCCTTGTCCACGAAGTACCGGTCCGTCTTCAGGCCGACGTAGTAGTTGCTGGGGTGCACGATGAAATTCGTCGACGCGGACCAAGCCTGCCGGTTGACGTCCATGACCGTCGCTTGGGCGCGTACTGACATCGGCCGCGGCGGCGTGATGCTCCCGAACGCAATCTTGACGTGATGGGTCCCCGTCGCATCGGTCTTGCTCTGCAGCGTCTGACTGTTCGTCTCGGCGCCGCTGTTGTTGTTGGAGCTGACCCACCACGGCGTCCAGCTGCCGAAGGTGTACTCGACCTGATTGGGTGGCGTGAAGCTCGCGGATGTCGCGGTGACGTTCCACGTCGTGTCCGCGTTGGGCAATCCGCCGCCGGCGTAGTACTTCGCCTCCACGGTCGCGATCGCGGAGTCGGTCGCGTAGTACGGGCCCTCGCCGGCGCTCGCTTTGACCTCGAACTCCGGGGTTCGGAACTCCTGGATCTGGAAATAGTGGTTGTACGACGCGTTCGTCTCGCCGGCGCCGGACGCGCTGAGCAGAATGCGAGCCTGGCCGAGATTCGGCGTCTCCGGGAGCTTGAAATCGAACGAGAAACCACCCAACCCGGTGGTCTTCGTCTCCCCTTTGGCGAGTTCATTGCCCTGCGAGCCATAGACGACGTAGCTCATGCCGCGCGTGCCCGGCGACAACTTGATGTCGCCTCCCTCCCGGTTTTCGACGGCGCGGATCCAGCCTTTGACCGTCACGGTCTCCTTGGGTCGGTACATGTTCCGATCATCGAACACGAACCACGCCAGCGAATCGTAGGTCTTCCGTTCCGCCCACGTCGTGTTCTGGTTCAGTCCCCACAACGACTCCGGCAGGAACGCCGAGTCTTTGCCGTGTTTCGCGATGAGGTAGTTGGGCTTGCCGCCCCAGCTCGTGGCGAACGGCACGAGGTCAAACCGACCGATACCGTTCTTGTCCGCCGTCGCGCGCTGCGCGGACACGCCAAGCTCCAGCGTGGCGCCACCGAGCGGCTTGCCGGCGTCGAGCGAGGTCGCCCAGCCCACGAGCTCGCCGTCATCGACCAGCGCATCGAGCCCGATGTTGGTGGCCTGGACCCAGGTCCGGACTTCCGGCGGATTCTCCGGCATCGTCGACCCCTTCGTCACTTTGGACGGGGACACGAAGATCACGAGGTTCCCCCGTTTGGTGGCCCCCATCGCCTCATTGAGCGAGATCGCGGTCTCGACGAGGTCATCGGGCTTCGCGGACACGGCGACCTTCTCGTCCATCACGAGCTTGCCGGGAGGTTTGACCTCCCGCTTGCCGTAGTAGCGGTAGTCGTGCACGTAGGCGAGGTAGTCGCCCCAGTCCTTGGGCTCCACGCGCCACGCCTTGACGCGCAGCTCGGCGTAGTTCGTGGAGAACACCGTGAACGCCGGATCGCCCGACGGATCGAGCACGTTGAACACATCGGCGGTGGAGTAGAAGTTCGGGACCGAAGGCCCCACGTCGTAACTGAACGTGTTCGTGCCGCGCAGCGTCTGGCCAAACTCGTCGGTCGTCGTGCGATCGATCGTGACCTTGTACGTGCGACGCCCGGGCTTCTGTCCATAGACGTGCACCCAATCGCCGTAATGCTGAATGTTCATCGTCGGAAACGAGGGTTCGACCTTGATGAGCGCGTCGTCGAACTTTTCGTCGTCGAGACGGTTCGTAAAGCGGAACGAGAACGCGTCGTGAGGGTTGCAATCACCATATCCGCAGCGGTTCTCGGACACCTCGAGCGGTCCGTACGTCTGGAAGCCGAACGACGTATCGGCCGGCGTCCGGCGCGGGCCCTCCGCCGACGGCGCGCCCTTCTGGACCACAACCTGGATCGAGGAGTCGTAAGGCAGGTCACCCGCGGGTTGCAGGACGATGTATCGGTTGGGCTGTGCGCTCTCCACGTGCGCCTTGATGCGCTCATCGGCGTTGATGCGCTCCGGCAACGCGAGCTTGACCGGGGCCCCCGCGCCAAAGACGTTGCCCGTCTTGACCTTGATACTGGCGAGCATCGCGGCCTGGTCGATCTCCTGGTCGAACTCCACGAACATCAGCTGGTCGAGCCCGAACGTCCCGCTGGTGGGGAAGTACCGGGTCATCTGCAGCGTTGGGGTCGTGAACGTCCACGATTCCGTCGCGGCCAACGTCTCGCCGGTGGCGGCCTTCGTGCCCGCCGGAATCTCGACACGATACTCCGTCGACATCGGGAAGCGCTGATTTTCTGGCTCGAACAACAGGGTCTTTGACCCCACCCAGCGCCACGATCCGACCGGTTTGGGCGTCACCTTCACCGGCACGTTCTCCGCGATCGTGTCGGCGTGTGATGCGATCGTGATCATCGGCTTGTTGAACGTGATACTGATGTGCGGCGCGATCGGGACGTCGCCCTCCGGCTGCTTGCGGATGACCTTGAGGGCCGAGTCCGGCTGGTCGACGGATGCGGGGCGGACACGGTCGGACTCCGGTGGGAACCCGGTTTTGACTGTCTCACCGGTGCGCGGCGGCGGCAGCGAGCGCGCGCGCTTGGCGAAGTCCTTGGTGTCGTCGGCCTCGATCACGAGATCGGGCAGTCGGGCCAACACTTGCTGGGTCTCCGACGCACTCAGCTGCGTCGCCTTCGCCAGCGCGTTCGCCGCGCCGGCCCCCTCCGTCGGCGGTGAGCCGTCCGACAGCAGCAGCTCCATCGCCGACGCACCGCGCTCCGCGATCGCCGCAAAGTCGTCGAGCGTCGCGGGACGCTGTTCGTTCACGCGATCGTCGGACTGCAGTTTGTTGGGGCTGGGCTTCTTACTGCACGACGCCAACGCGAGTAGCAGCACGCACAAGCACGCGCTGCCCTGTCTCAGACCTGATCCCTTCACATTCACCTCGTTCGAGCGCACCCATTGTGTACCCCGAGTGCCCCGTCGTACAACCAACGCATCTCTACCCAGTTCGATCTAATGCCGCTACGATCGCGCGGAACAGGCCATTCCAAGTGGAGCTTTCGTGAAACGATTGATCATCATGCGCCACGCGAAAAGTTCGTGGGATTCGGGCGCCAGCAGCGACCACCAGCGGCCACTGAATGCGCGCGGCCGTGCCGACGCACCGGCGATGGCGCGCGCATTGCGCGAGCGCGGCTGGGTCCCGGAGCAGGTGTTTTCGAGCGACTCGCAACGCACGCGGGAGACGTGGGCGGGTGTGGCGCCCACCTTGGGTCCCGACATCCCCGTGCAGTTCACGCGCGAGCTCTACCACGCCGGCGACAGCGAAATCGCCAGCTTCTGCGAACAGCTCCCCGAGGACGTGGAGTGCGCACTGGTCCTCGGCCACAATCCCGGCTGGGAGGATGCCGTCACGGCGTTCACGGGCGTCATGACGACGATGACCACCGCAAACTGTGCGCTACTGGAGGCCGACGGCAGCTGGGCCGACTTGTTCGACGGCCGCTCGTGGACGCTGATCGAGGTGATTCGGCCCCGCGACGGAGACTAGCGTCAGTTCCCGCGAACCTCGAACACCGCCGAAGCCCAGTTCTGGGACGACGACAGTGTGCCGTTGACCGTCAACGGCACCACCGCGGCGTTGACGCGACTCATCGTCGCGAGCCCCGCGTCATTGCCCCCGCCTCCGCTGCGATGCTGCTCCGCGTCCTCGGTCCAGTTCGCGCCTGGTGTATGCATGGCGCTCTCGATCGCGGTCCCGACGAGGACCAGCGAGTTGAGGAGCTGGGGCGTGTACGTGAACGAGTACGACGTCTGTGCGTTCGAGTTGCTGCATGAGCCGTTCACCCCGTTCGAATTGCGCAGCACCACGCCACCGCGGCTACCGTTGGTCGGCACGTTCGAGAGGCGATACACCGCGACGGCCGAAGCAAAGGGCTGCCCGCTCAGCGAGACACCGATCGCTCCGTTGCCCGTCGTGGTCCCCCGAGCCGTCCACACCTCGATGATCTGCTGGTCATTGCCATCGCAATGCTCGCCGGATCGCGTCCAGGTCAGCCCGAGGCCGCTGATCCCATCCACCTCCCGTGTGCCGGTGCGAATGGACACGAACGCGACGTAGAGTTGGTCGGTCACGCCGGTCATCGTCCCTGTCGTCAGGGAGTCTCCGGTGCCCGTATCGGTCACGACTTGCTCCACGACCGGCGGCCCAGGCCCCGCCATCGCGCAGGTGAACCCATCGCCCACGAACGGCGGTGTGCAGGTGCACGTGTAGGAGCCGAGGATGTTCGTGCAGGTCGCATTCGCGTCGCACATGTCCGTGTTGAGCGCGCACTCGTTGATATCGGCGCACACCGCCCCGTTGTACATGAACCCCGAGTTGCACATGCACATGTTGGCCTGGCAATTGCCCTGTGCGCCGCAACCGCCGCAGTCCGCCGTCGCGATGTTGTCGCACGACGCGCTCGTGTCGATGACGCCGCATTGGGCGCCCCGAGCGCTACACACCGTGGATACGGCACAGCCGCAGACGTTCTGTGCTCCACCGCCGCCACAGGACTGCGGCATCGCGCAGGTCCCGCAGCTCACCGAACGTGGAACTCCACAGGCATCGTTGGCCGCGACGGTGCCGCAGTTGAGGGCCAGCCGCGAGCAGAACGCGGCATCGGTCTCCATGCAGCCGCACGCATTCGGCGTGCCGCCCCCGCCACACGTCTCCGGCATCGTGCACGCCCCACAGTTCACCGTGCGCTCGACCCCACAGACCGGGTCCATCGCCGTGAGGGGGCCGCACGTCGCGGCGTTGTCCGCGCAAAACTGTGCGTCGTTCGCGTTGGCGCAGGCACAGGTGTTCGGCGTACCGCCGTCCCCGCAGCCGAGCGGCGCGACGCACGTCCCACAGTTGGGTGTGCGCATCGCACCGGTGCGATCCTCGACCATGATGTCGTCGCATGTCGCCCCAGCGGCGGCGCACAGCTCTTCATCGGTCTCGGGCGCCGGACTGCACACATTGTCCGAACACAGCTCGACGGTGTCCAAGCAGGCCCCACACGTCGCAGTTCGGCTCACGCCGCAGTTGTCCGCACCCGTCACGTCGCCGCAGTCCTTGCCCATCCGACCGCAGAAGACCGTGTCGGACTCGGCACTGCACGACGCGTCCGGCATCGCGCCATCGGGCAACGCACCGACGTCGACCACGCCGACGTCGCCGCTTCCGCCCGAATCAGACGCCTCGGGCCCTTGATCCACGAGGACCCACACGCCGTTCTCACAGCGTTGGCCCGGCCGGCTCGAGCCTTCTTCGTCGCAGGTGAGGTCGCCAAACGTCGGGTTATAGGCGCACCCGGAGAGGAGCATCATCATGATGAGCAATTTTCGCATCCCAGGACGGTAGCTTCAATCGCGGCACCACGCCAGCGATCGCCACCCGCACCGCGCCGGTGGCGGGACCTTTGACCACGTTCTGGAATCCGTTATCCTGAGCATGGTCACTCCACCACCCAGTTCAGCCGATTCCCGAAGGATCCCGATGTCCGACGTTCGACGTACTTTGCTCGTGGCGAGCCTCGCCCTCGCCGGCTGTCTCGCGACCCCGGACCCCGCCGGCCCGAAGGGGACCAACGGCACTCCGGTCAAGAACAACACGAACGGCGAAACCGACATGGGAACTCCCCCGACGGACACCGGTGACGACGTCGCGGAGCCGACGGACATGAGCGAGCCGCCGGATACCGATGCGGTGTGCCCCGCGTGCACATTGGGAGACAGGCAGTGCGGCATGAACGCCAGCGGCCAGCACGTCGTTCAGGAGTGCAGGCCGCGCGAGCATGGGACAAATTGTACGGAGTGGACCACGGATGACACGTGCGAGGGCGCGCAGACCTGTAGCGGCGCGGGGCCGACGGCCGCGTGCGGCTGCAGCGACGCCTGTGATCCCAGCGCCGCCCCGACATGCGGCGCGGCGGGCGCGCAAGTGTGCATCACGGTCGACGGCTGCCCCGCATTGGTCGATGTGGGCCGAGATGAATCGTGTACGAGCACCTGCGCACCGGAGTCCGACGACGCGTGGTGCGGAGAGTGCGAAGGCAACGGTCGGGACTGCGTCCAAGTGTGCGACAACGCGACCGGCTACATCTGTGGCCAGATGGAAGGGATGTGACCCCTCTCAGCGGGCGTAGTCGATGGCCCGCGTCTCGCGAATCACGCAGACCTTGATCTGACCCGGGTAGGTCATCTCTTCCTCAATCTTGCGCGCGATGTCTTTCGACAGCGTGAACGCCTGGTCATCGTTGACCGTGGAGTTCTCCACCATCACGCGGATTTCGCGACCGGCCTGAATCGCGAACGACCGCTCGACGCCCGAGAACGACAGCGAGATCCGCTCCAGATCCTTGAGCCGTTGGACGTAGGTCTCGAGGATCTCGCGCCGCGCGCCAGGCCGAGCGCCGGACAGCGCGTCCGCCGCGATGACGAGGTGGGCGAGCACTGAGTTCTGCGGCTCCTCGTTGTGGTGCGC
>JBFIHF010000220.1:0-10798 GCA_041601915.1 Bradymonadaceae bacterium | reverse complement strand
GCGTGCCGCCACGCTTCGCGGTGTTCCAGCGCCGTGATCAACGCGTCGGCGACCTGCGATGATCCCTGGGTCTGCGACAGTTCACCCGCCGCCTTGCGCAGTCCCTCGAGCGTTTCGGGCTCCAACAGGCGTTCGATCTCGCTGCCGAGTCGCAGGACGTCCTCGACCCAGCGGGCCGCGCCGACGTTGGTGAGGAACTCGATCTGGGCCGCGCCCGCGTCCTGGGGACCGACGAGCATCAGCGGCCGGTCCAAGGCGAGGATCTCGGCGACGAACGGGTCGCCAGGGGACGCGATGACGGCGTCGGCGGCGAGTACGTAGCGCTCGAGATCGTCGACCTTGCCGAACATCGCCGCTTTCAATCCATACTGTGTTGCGGCGCGACGCAGGGTGTTCGCGACCGCACCATCCCCGTTGTGGTGGAACAGAAACCGGACGTCGGCGTCGACGAGCGTCGCTTGAAACACCAACTTCTCCAGCAGGTGTGTGTCGAGTGTTTCGGCCCGAACGAGCACCGCGCGCGTCGACGATAGACCCAGGGACGTGCGCTCGGCCTCGCGATCGAGTTCGCGCGAAAAGCGATCCTGGATCGCCGGTCCGGCGACGAGAATGCGGTCCGCGGGAATCCCCTGGCTGACGAGCCGGGCGCGAAAGCTCTCGTGAGGAACGATGAACGCCTGCACGGAGCTGCGCGTCCAGCCGGGGTCAAAGTCGTAGTCGGCAAACACGCCGACCTGGAGGCTCGAGATCCCGCTCACCGACTCCAGCAACCCCAGCGCACGCACATGGGAAGGGCTCGTGACGGCCAACAGGTCAGGGCGTGCGCGCTTGACTGCACCGACGAGGTCTTCGTCCTGGTTGCGTCCGCGCATCGCCACGCGGAGCCCGCGCAGCAAACGCTCGGCACCGCCGCTGAGCGCGTCTCGAATCCCGCTGCCGAGTACCTCGCTCATCGTGACGACGTGGACCTGCACGCCGTGCGTTTCGAGGAGCTTGCCGACGCCTTCGAACGTCGCCTCTCGCGAGGAATGATCGACGAGGATCCAGACCACGCCGCCTGTTTGTGCTTTAGATTCGCTCATCTCGTGTGCCCCTCTCGTGAGCTTCATCTTCTATCTCGACTGGCGGGTCATCACAAGCGCGATGTCGGCCGGACGACGCCCACGAGCGCGCAGAATGCGGCGTAGCGCGCCTACTGTTCATGGGACGGCGCCCCTGTGCTAGCTTTCTGCGCCATGGAACTGACCGAACGCGAGCAAAAAGTCCTCTTTCATGTCATCGACGAGTTCATCCAGACGGGTGAGCCCGTGGCGAGCGCGGCGGTGGCACGCAAAGACGCGATCAACCTCAGCTCGGCGACGGTGCGCAATGTGATGGGTGGCCTCGAGCAGGCGGGGTACCTCGTTCAGCCCCACACGTCGGCGGGCCGCGTGCCGACGGCCAGCGGGATGCGCCAATACGTGGACCTGCTGGCCCGTTACGCGGTCGCGACGCAGCCCCGCCTCGCGCTGGGGCCGCCGATTGAGGAGCCGCCTCACGAGGACCCGCGCGGGATCGCGCGCTGGGCGACGACGGTGCTCGCCGACCTCTCTGAGCTCGCCGGCCTCGTGTTGGGGCCCGAGCCGGGCAAGAAGCGGATTCACGACGTGCGCCTTGTCGCTCTGGGCAGCCATCGCGTGCTGTCGATCTTCGTCGAGGACTCCGGGTCCACCGTGGAGCGCATCACGACGTTCGAGGAGGCGGTGACGCCGTCGGACCTCACCTTGATGCAGAACTACCTCACCGAGATCGGTCGCGGGCGGACGCTGGCGGAGCTTCGCAAGCGCGTCCGCGCGGAGCTCACTGAGACCCGCGGCCAGTATCGCCGGTTCATCACCCATGCCCTCGCGGTGGCTCACGACGTCGGGATCGAGCAGAAGTCCGATCTGCACGTCGAGGGCGCGTTTCGCTTCGTGGAGCTCGGCGACGACATGGAGCGGATCAGCGGCATTCTGCGGGCCCTCGAGGAGAAGGAGCGTGTGATCCAGATCCTCGACCAGGTGTGGGATGCGCGCAGCCCCGTCGCCATCATCGGACCGGAGAGTGGTTGGGACCTCGCCGACGACCTTTCGTTCGTGATTTGCGGCTACTACCGAGGGTCCGATCGCGCCGGTCTCGTGGGGGTTCTGGGGCCGATGCGCATGGACTACGCACGGGTGATTCCACTAGTCGACCATGTCGCCCGTGTGCTAAGTACAGAACTCGAAACGAGCGCCTAGGCGGCGCTTGTCCGCGTGATCACGCACCGCGTGATGCGCCTGACCGAGGTCGCCGTCGCGGCAGTTCGGAGATTAGGTACGTGAGCGACAACCCCAAGAACGACCAGGGGGACGAATCATCGGCCGGCAGTGATGCCGCCGACGATCTGTTCCTGAGCCCCGACGACTCTGACGCTGAAGAGGTCGCGTTTCGGCCGGCCGTGCCCGACGACGCGCCGATCCCCTTCGAACCCCCCGCCGAACCTGCGGCCGAGGCCGCGGAGCCCGCCGCGCCGCAAGCTGACGCTGCCGGCGAGATCAGCGCCACGGCGTTGTCGGAGCTCGAAACCGAGCGGGACGACTACCGCAATCGGATGATGCGCGTGGCCGCCGACCTCGAGAACTTCCGCAAGCGCACCGCGCGCGAGAAGGAAGACATGCGCAAGTACGGCATCGACCGCGTCGTGCTCGAGTTGTTGCCGGTGCTCGACAATCTCGAACGCGCCATGGAGCACGCCGACAAGTCCGACGAGTCGACAACCACGATCGTCGACGGGGTGCGGATGGTGCATCGCCAGTTTGTGACGGCGCTCGAGAAGCACGGCGTGCGGCCGTTCGAGTCGAAAGGCGAACACTTCGATCCGCAGAGGCACGAGGCGATCCAGCAGATCGACACCACGGAGCACGTCACGGGATTCGTGATGGATCAGTACCAGAAAGGATACTACCTGCATGAGCGGCTCATCCGGCCGGCGCTCGTCGTGGTGGCGCGCAATCCGACAGGGGAAGTGTCCGCCGCCAAGGCCGAATCCGACGCCGACGACGAGTTCATCATCGAGATCGCCTCCGAAGGCGAACTGCCGCCTGCGGCGACAAACGGTGCTGAGGGCGGCGCTGCGGACTCGGAGCCGGACGAGTCGTCGGTGAACTAGAGGGTCTTACGGGAGCGAGAGGAATTCGATATGGGGAAGACAATCGGCATCGACCTCGGCACGACGAATAGTTGTGTCTGTTACTTGGAGGGGGACGAACGGGTCATCGTCCCCAACCCCGAGGGAGGACGAACGACGCCGTCGGTCGTGGCATTCGCGGAAGACGGAACGCGGCTCGTCGGCGCGCTGGCACGGCGGCAGGCGGAAACCAATCCCGAAGCGACCGTCTTCGCGGTCAAGCGCATGATGGGGCGTCGTTTCGACGACACCTTCGTCCAGCGTATCCGCGAGTCCGTCCCGTACAATGTGGTGGAGTCCGACAAAGGCGATGCGTGGGTACGCGTCCGCGATCGGGACTACTCACCGCCCGAGATTTCCAGCTTCATCCTGCGCGAACTCAAGAATCAGGCCGAGGACTACCTCGGTGAAGAAGTGACCGACGCGATCGTGACGGTTCCTGCCTACTTCAACGATGCTCAGCGGCAGGCGACTCGCGACGCAGGTCGCATCGCGGGCCTCGAAGTGCAGCGGATCATCAACGAGCCTACGGCGGCGGCGCTGGCGTACGGCTTCGGTGCCGGCAGCGACCCCAGCGAGAAGGGCGCGCTCAAGATCGCGGTCTACGACCTCGGCGGCGGCACGTTCGATATCTCGATCCTCGAGCTCGCTGGTGATGTCTTCAGCGTGTTGTCGACGTCGGGCGACACGTTCCTCGGCGGCGAGGACTTCGATTACGCGATCATCGACTGGCTCGTCGACGACTTCCAGGCCCAGCACGGCGTGGACTTGCGCGTCGACAAGATGGCGATGCAGCGGCTCAAAGAGGAAGCCGAGCGCGCCAAATGCGAGCTGTCGAGTGTCGAGACCACCAGCATCGCGCTGCCCTTCATCTACGCCGATGGCGACGGTCCCAAGCACGTCGAAGCGACGCTGACGCGGGCGATCTACGAGGGTCTCGTCGAGGACCTCGTCAAGAAGTCGCTCGATCCATGTGGCGTGGCGTTGCGCGACGCGGGCCTGAACAAGAAACAGATCGACGCGGTGATCCTCGTCGGTGGCATGACGCGTATGCCGCTGGTACGCCGACACGTCTCGACGTGGTTCCAGAAAGAACTCGATAACACCGTGAATCCCGACGAAGTCGTCGCGGTGGGCGCAGCCCTTCAGGGCGGCATCATGCGCGGTGAGCTCACCGACGTGTTGCTGCTCGACGTGACGCCCCTCACGCTCGGCATCGAGACGATGGGCGGTGTCTTTACGCCACTGATCCCCAAGAATACGGCGATCCCGTTCAGCTTCTCCGAAGTGTTCAGCACCACGGTCGACAACCAGGACATGGTGAAGATCCACGTCGCGCAGGGCGAACGCGCGATGATCGCGGACAACAAGACGCTGGCGGAGTTCGAGCTGCACGGCTTGCCGCCCGCGCCGCGCGGCATCCCGAAGATCGAAGTGACGTTCAACATCGATGAAAACGGCATCGTCGAGGTGCGCGCCATCGACCTCGGCACTGGCCGCGAGCACATCGTTCGGGTCGTCGCGGACGGCGGACTCACCGAAGATCAGATCAACGGGATGATCGACGAGGCCGAGGCCCAGCACGACACCGACGCGGCGTCCAAGCAGCTCGTGGAACTGCGCAACCGTGCCCAGGGCCTGACCTACTCCGCGGAGCGCAGTCTACGCGAGTACGGAGACTTCCTGCCGCCCGAGGAGCGCTCCGAGATCGCACAGGACGTGCTCACCGTGCGTGAGCTTCTCGAAGAAGCGAACCACGAGGAGCTCCAGTCGATCATTGCGAGCCTCGAAGCATCCGCCTACCGCCTCGCCGAGGCTATGTACGCGTCCGTCGATACTGGTAATTCCGACGCGTCCGATTCGGACTGAAGACCACTGTGGCTGAAGACTTGTACGAAGTTCTCGGGGTGACTCGCGATGCGAGCACGGACGAGATCAAGTCCTCGTATCGGAAGCTTGCGCGCAAGTACCACCCCGATCAGAACCCCGACGACCCCGACGCCGAAGAGAAGTTCAAGCAACTCGCGGCGGCGTACGAAATCCTCGGCGACGAGCCGAAGCGGGCCCAGTACGACCGTTTCGGGTCCACGCGTGGCTTCGACCCATCCGCGGCGGGATTTGGTGGCGGCTTCCCCGGCGGCGGTGCCGGGTTTGGCGACATCGGTGACCTGTTCGATATCCTGGGCTCGGTGTTCGGCGGCGGCGCCGGCGGTGGCCGCGGCGCGCGCCCCACGAAGGGCGCCGATTTTCGCATCGACATCAAGGTGACCTTCGAGGAAGCCGCGTTCGGGGTCCGCAAGGAGATCGAGGTCCCGAGCTGGGAAGGGTGCGAGACCTGCGATGGGTCCGGTGCCGCGCCAGGGACCTCCCCATCGGTCTGTGACCAGTGCGGCGGCTCCGGCCAGATGCGTGTCCAGCAGGGGTTCTTCGTCATGGCGCGCCCCTGCACCAAGTGCGGTGCGACCGGTCGATACACCGCGTCGCCGTGCCACACCTGCAACGGCAGTGGGCATGTGCAATCGACGACGACCCTGAACGTCGATGTCCCGCCCGGCGTGCGCGACGACCAGAAGCTGCGCTGGGAAGGCAAGGGCGGGCCTGGCACTCGCGGTGCGCCGTCCGGCGACCTCTATGTCGTCGTGAAGCTCAAGGAGCACACGCTCTTCGAGCGCGATGGCGACGACGTGCTGTGCACGGTGCCACTCAGCTTCACGCAGGCCGCCCTGGGGGGCAAAGTCGACGTTCCGACGCTGGACGGCAAGGTCGTGATGTCAGTGCCCGCCGCCACGCAGTCCGGGAAAGTGCTGCGCCTCCGCAAGAAGGGCTTCCCGTCGCTCACGGGCGGCGCGCGCGGAGATCAGCTCGTGACCCTCGTGATCGAGACCCCCGTGAACCTGTCCCCGCGGCAGGTCGAAATCCTCGAAGAACTCGCCGAGCTGTCCGGCGAAGAGGTGCAGCCCGAACGTCGCGGCTTCTTCAAGCGCATGAAGGACCTGTTCGAGTGAACCACGCACGGACCGGTATCGCGCGCTACGGCCTGGTTCTGTTGTTCGGCGCGATTTCGCTGGTCAGCTTGGGAGCGCTCGCTCAGCCGGATGCGCCCCGCGTCGCGATCGGGTTCGCGGTCCCGCTCAGCGGGGAGTACGCGCCGGTTGGCAAGCAACTCGTGCAAGCCGCGCAGCTCGCGGGCCGCGAGACGCGGATCCGGATCATCGTCGCGGACACCGAGGGCGACCCGGCCAAGGCCGTCGCGGCGGTCGCCACGCTCGCCAACGACCCCGACGTCATCGCGATCGTGGGCCCGGTGGGGCAACGCGAGTCGCGCGCCGCCGCGTCCGCCGCTCAGCGGTTCGGCGTTCCGCTCTTTTCGTTGTCGACGAGCGAGACGATCAACCAGGTCGGGGGCTGGGTGTTTCGCGTGCGCAGCTCGCCGGCCGAGCAGGCGCGCGCGATGGCCACCGTCGCTCGTACGTCGCTGGAGTCGAAATCTGCCGCCATCGCGTTCCCCAAGACCGAGTACGGTGAGGAAGCCGCGCTAGCGTTCGCCGATGAGTACATCCGTCGCGGCGGAAAGGTCGCGGCCGTCGCGAACTATCCGGAGGACATGACCGACTACGCCGACATGCTCGAAGTGCTGGTCGGCACCAAAGTGTATCTGGGGAAATCGGGTACCGTGGACCGCTGGAAGACCGATGCCAGTGGCTTCGCCCGCACGCGCCGCAAGGCCGTGGTCGACTTCGACGTGCTGTTCATTCCCGACTTTCACAGCCGCGTCGCGAGGATGCTGCCGTTCTTGCCCGTGGCCGGGATCCAGAATGGAGACGGCGGTGAGGGCGTTGCGGTCCAGCTGTTGGGCCTCGCGGGCTGGCAGGGCAAATCGATGGAGCTCGCGGGCGGCGTCGCCGCGGGTGCGCTGTATCTGGACACGTTCGCCGGCGAATCCGCAGGCGGCCGGCCCGAGGAGTTCTCCCGGACGTTTGAACAGGCGATGAACCGTCCGCCCGTGGATGCCGAAGCGGAGACCTTCGACATCGTGTGGTTGTTGGCGAGCCTCGCGCCCAAGGCTGCCGCGTCGGCGAAGGACCTCGCCGAGATGCGTGCGAACATCATCCGCAGCCTGCCGCGTCGTCAGATGTGGCAGGGCGTCGCGGGCCCCCTTCGTTTCGGCCCTACCGGTGAGCCGCTGCGCGAGTTTGGCCTGTATCGTTTCGACGGCGACGGTCTCGTCGTGCCGGTCAACTGATGGCGGAGCTCCGGCGTTGGCTGTGGCCCTATTTGCCGCTCATGGTGCTCACGTTTCTGAGCACGTGGCTCGCGGGCATTGCGTTCTCGACCACGGATAGCGCGGTGAGCACGTTTTCGGCGTGGCCCGACACCGACACCCTGCTCACCGGCCTGTGGTATCCCGTGGGGATCATGGCGATTCTGTTCGCCCATGAGATGGGTCACTACGTGCAAACGAGACGGCACGGCGTCGATGCCAGCCGCCCGTACTTCATCCCCGGCATCCCGATCCCGACCCTCGGGCTGTTCCCGTTCATCGGGACCTTCGGGGCGTTCATCCGGATGGAGCTCAAGCCGATCCCGAACAAGTCGTTACTCGAGATCGGCGCATGGGGCCCGCTCGCGGGGTGGCTCGTGACGATCCCGGTGTTGCTCGCAGGATTCGCGATGTCCGACGTGCGCCCGCTTCCTCCCGGCGACGAGCTGATCACGCTCGGGGACTCAGCGTTGTTGTTGCTCGGCGAGGCGATCTTCCACCCCGGGATCGCTCCGGGGACCGACGTCTTTTTGCATCCGCTGGCGATGGCCGGGTGGACGGGATGTTTGCTGACCGCGCTGAACCTGTTGCCGCTTGGGCAACTCGACGGCGGCCACATCGCGTATTCGATCTTCGGGGCGCGGTTCAATCGCGTTGCCCCGGCGCTGTTCGTCGGGCTTTGCCTGCTGGGGATTTTCTTCTTCGCTGGTTGGCTGATGTTTGCCGGACTGGTCTGGGCGCTCGGGATCCGCCATCCTGATACGGCGACCGATGCGCCCGTGAGCGGGCGCGACTCGTGGTTAGGCTGGGCGAGCGTGGTGATGTTTCTGACGACCTTCGCCGCGGCGCCGATCCAGGGGCGATCGCTGCTCGAACTACTCGGAGCGCTCTAACGTGGAGATTCGCTGCGCAGAGTGTGAACACGTCGGACCCGCCGCATCGGTTGCACCGAGCGCCGCGGGTGTCGCGCTGGTGTGCGAGAACTGCGGACACGAGAACCTGCTCAGCGTCCCCAACGCACCCGCAGACTCCGCTGAGGCGACACCGGCGGTCCCCGTCACACCGACGCCACGGCCGGCTCGGAGCCCGGCCGACGTCTCCGCGGACGGGTGGCTCACCAAGGGGGCGCTCGAACGCCTGATCCCGGAGGTCGGCGCGGGCGGGCGGTGTAAGAAGTGCGCGCAGCTGCTCCCGAACTACGAGGAGAACTGCCCGCGCTGTGGACTCAGCATGGCGGAGTCGTTCCCCTTCAAAGACGGCGAGGCACCGTGGGAACGCGCGCCCGCGGGGATGGAGGCGGCGTTCGATCAGGCCTCCTTGCTTTGGAACAGCGTGGCCGACAACCCGACCGACGACAACATCACGAAGTTCGCCGAGTTTGTGCGCGAAGAAGAGCTGCTGGAGTTCGGCATTCGCAAGCTGCGCTTCTTCCTCGTCGATCACGTGGGTCACGACGCGGCAACGCAGGAGCTCAAGCGGCTCGCCGGCAGCTTTCAGGCCAAGATGATCGTGGCACGCGCCAAAGCCGAGCTGCGGGCCGACAACATCGTTGCGACGACGGTGCGCGTGCGTTCGGTGATCCTCGCGGTGGTCCTCGTCATCTTCACGTCGATCTTCTTGGTGTTCTTGTCCCAAGTCATCGGCGCCGGCTGCTAGCCCAAACCTCACACACCACAAATGATCCGCTGGTCCGCTGGTCCGCTGGTCCGCTGGTCGCCGTTCAAACTCAAACTGGAGCCGTGCTCGAACCACGAACCCCCCACGCGAAGCGCCGATGCTCCCGGCAGTAGCGGACCAGCCTCGCCGCGGAGCCCGGGGTTCAGACGCTTCGCGTAGTGGCCTTTGGGCCGGAGTGTGGGTCCAGTTTGAGTTTGAACGGCGACCAGCGGACCAGCGGACCAGCGGACCAGCGGAGCGGAGCTAGCGGGTGCCGGTGAGGCATCCAGCCACCACGCGACACGTGAACTTGCGGTCGTGCCAGTACATGTCGATGGCGTCCGAGATGTAACGCAGGATCGGTTCGCGGTCGGCCGAGCGAATGATGCCGATCCAGTGGCCGAAGTACGTCTCGCGCACCAGCGGTGACATGATCAGCTCCTGGCCGGACTTGAACTCCACGTCCCAGGACACTTCGTCGACCACGACGTCATGCAGTCCGGCGTTGGTCCCCATATCGACGAGCTTCGTCGGGGTCAGGAACGATGCGCGCAACTCGTACATCCGCCCGAGGACGTCGTTCAGGGAGTGCACGCGCAGGGCCTCGTCGAGCATGTCGTAGAACTCGCCGAATCCGGTGCGCAGCGGCGCAGCCAACGTGACGGTGCCGCCCGGCGCAGTGACGCGCGCGAGCTCGCTCAGCGCCTCCTTGGCCTGGCGCGCGGTCGTGACGCCGTTGAGGCACAGCGACGCGCGAAAGACGCCGTCGGCGTACGACAGGTCACCGACGCGTTGTGGGACGAAGAAGATCCGTCGAGCGGCCTCGTCGCTGATGCGCTGGCGCGCTTGATCGAGCATCGGGCGTGAGGGATCGAGGGCGATGACGCGGGTGTCGTCGGGCAGGCTCTTGACGATCTCGAGGGGCACGAACCCGCAGCGGGCCTCGGCGACGAGCACCGAGACCGCCTCGGGCACATCCTTGAGCGGGTCGCAGGCGTGCAGGACCGGTTCGGTCCACAGCGGCTCTACGACCGCTTTGTGCGCCATCGCGACATGGTGTTCGTCGTCACTCATGGTTGCCAAAATGACGGTAGCCCGCGCTCGCCAGCGAAATCGGCGACCCGTCGGCGGCGAGCACGCGCAGTCCTTCTTCGGAGCCGCGAATCTCGCCGATGTCGTACACGTCCCAGTCGTGGCGCCGCGCGAGATCCCAGAGCTTCGTCATCCGAGCCGGTGGCACCACGATGATCAGCTCGTAATCGTCGCCACCGGACAGCATCAGCGGGAGGATATCGATCCCGGTGTCCTCGGCCAGTCGCACGAGGTCGGGATGTCGAGGCAGGTTGTGCGTCTCGATCGATGCGCCGACGCGGCTGCGCTTGAGGATGTGGCCGAGGTCCTGCGCCAGTCCGTCGGATGCGTCGATCATCGCCGAAGGCACGCCGTACAGCCCAAGGAGCGCACCGGCTTTCACGCGCGGCATCGGCCGACGGTGCAGGGCGAGCAACGCCTCGTAGTTCTCTGGGTCCGCCGCGATGTCGCCGCGCAGCAGTTTCAGCGCCGCCGCCGCCCCGCCGGTCGGCCCGAGCAGCGCGATGCGGTCGCCGGGCAGGGCGCCAGAGCGCGTGACCGGCCCCGCTGGCGACGCTTCGCCGAGCATCGTGATCGTGATGACCGTCGGACCGGGGCTCGCG
>JBFIHF010000219.1:0-10874 GCA_041601915.1 Bradymonadaceae bacterium | reverse complement strand
CTTCTTGTGCGCGCGCAAACCGCGACTCGTCCCCGTGATCGTCCCGCCGGTCCCGACGCCGCACACGAAGTGGGTGATGCGGCCCTGGGTCTGGGTCCAGATCTCGGGCGCGGTGCTCAGCTCGTGCGCCCGGGGGTTCGACGGGTTATCGAAGTGGTTCGCGAACCAGAACCGGTCGGGCTCCGCCGCCGCCAACGCTCGCGCGACCTCGATCGCGCCGGTGATGCCGCCCTCGGCGCTCGACTCGATGACATCCGCGCCAAACCGCTCCACCATCCTCCGCCGCACCGGCGACGCGTCGGCGGGCATCACGACCGTCACCCCGACGTCGAGTGCCGCGCCGATCATCGCGTACGCCACCCCGGCGTTCTCCGGGGCCGCATCCACCAGGCGCCGTTTGTTGCCGAGGTCCCCGTTCGCCAGCGCGTCCTCGACGATCTGACGCGCCGTTCGGTCCTTGATCGAGCCGCCGGGATTCATGAACTCCAGTTTGACCCACACCTCGACGCCCGCCGAGATGTCCTTGGTCAACCGCGTCAACTGAACGAGCGAGGTATGCCCGACCAGGTCGAGCAGCGACTCCCGGCGCGCCGGCTGACGTTTACCCTTCGCCCCCTCGCTGAGTGCACGTGTCGTCATCTCAGAGCCCCTGAAACTTCGTCGCTTTGAACAAGGTGCGGTCCTCCCAACCAAGGTACCGATGTCCAGCGTCCGGATTCAGCGTCACGATCGCCTGGTCGGGCAACAGGTCGCGCTGCAGCTCCAGCGCGACCTTCAGACAGGCCGCCCCCTTGGGTCCCAGCAGCAGGCCCTCCTTGCGCGCGGTCTCGTCGCGCAAGTCCCACGTCTGCGCGAGCGTGATGTCGCGCACGCCCTCGGGCAGGTCCGGCGAGGCAAACTCGTTCTCCAGAATGTGCACACCGGCGACGACCAACGTGGGATGCTCCGCGAGCAGCTCCGCGCTCACCGACCGAAACGTCCCGCCCGTGGTCACGCTGGTGATGAACGCGCCAAGCGGTCGTCCATCGAGCGACCGCAGGATCTCGTGCGCCATCGCGCGGTACGCTTCGCGCACCGCGAGTCGCCGAAACCCGTCGACGTACATGCGATCGGCGCGCGGCCTCGCCCAGTCCGCGGCGCGCTTGATCGAACCCTCCAGCCCGTCGGTGTTGGGCGTCCATTCGATCACCCCACCCCATCGCTCGATCAACGGCACCAGGCGCAAGCTACTGCTGGTGGGCGCGAACACCCGCAGCGCCAGATCCAGACTGCTCGCCACAAACGCCGCCGCGACCGACGAATCGTCGATCCCCGCCACCGCGACGCCGTCTCCGGCCTGCAGCTGGCCGGCGAGCATCGCCCGCTCGATGATCTCCTGGACGTATCGATCGCGGATCGAGCCGCTCGGGTTCAGATTTTCGAGTTTGACGTAGATCGGAGCGCCGTCCGGCCGACCCGTTCGCCGCAACCGTACCAGCGGCGTATTGCCGACGAGGTCGCGCGGCGATTTCACCGACGCGGGCTGGACGAATGAGGGCTGCGGTGGCATCGGGAAGCTCGTTGTTTTCGGTGCGTTCACACCCTACTTGACGATACATCATCTAAGATCCGCCCGCACCTGTGACGAGGTCCGACGACGTACGGCGCCCTGAGAGCGTCATTGCGGTACGACGGCGCGGATCGTATACGGGGACGTGCACAATTGGGCCGACATCCAGGGGCAGGACCGCGCGAAGGAACTCCTTCAAAGCACCGTCGAACGAGCGCGCTTGCACCAGGGCTACCTGTTCGTCGGCCCCAGCGGCGTCGGAAAACTGTCCACGGCCCTCGCGCTGGCCAAGGTCCTCAACTGCGTCGCGCGCGCCGAGACCGAGTTCACGCCGGCCTGCGGAAAGTGCCCGGCCTGTCGCAAGTTCGACAACGAGCTGCAGCACCCGGACCTCCACCTCGTCGTGCCGACCGGTGGTGTGAACAAGACGATCAAGATCGGGGACGTCCGCGCGATTCAGAAGGTCGCGATGACCCGCCCCTACGAAGCGCGCTGGCAGTTCGTCATCTTCGACGATGCGCACGCGATGACCGACGAAGCGGCGAACGCGCTGCTCAAGACCCTCGAGGAGCCACCGGATTCGATGCGACTGTTCCTCGTCACCGACCAGCCCAACGCACTGATCGACACGATCCGCTCGCGCTGCCAGATGCTGCGATTCGGAGCGCTGGACGACGATCTCGTCGTCGAGATCCTCGGACGACCCAGCGATGAGCCCGTCGACCCGCGGCGCCTCGAAGTCGCGGCCCGCTACGGCCAGGGCAGCGTCGGGCGCGCCAGAGAGTTCCTCGACTCCGGATTGCTCGATGAGCGCGCCGACGTCATCGGGACGATCGCGGAGCTGTGTCGCGAGGAGCCCGCGAACCTCCTCGATGGCGCGGACATGTTCGCCAAGGACCGGTCGAGCCTCACCGCGCGCTTGGAGGTGCTCGGTGTGCTGCTCCGCGATGTCTTGTTGTGGCAGGTCGGCATCTCCAGCGATCGCCTCGTCAACCGAGACCTCATCGAGCCGATCGCGACGCTGGGTCGGGGGATTAGCGTCGATGCCGTACTCGCCCGCATCGAGGCCGTCCGCATCGCCCGCGAGCTGCTCACCCGGAATGCCAACGCATCTCTCGTCGTTGAAAACCTGTTCACCGAGTTGGCCCCGGGCCTCGATCGGGAACCCATCCGCCTACCGAAGTTCTAAAAATGAGCGCTGATCTTCGCCCCTTCCAGCTGACCACCGCTGCGTTTCCAGACGGCGATCGCCTCGTGAACCTCGTGCGCGTGGAGTTCGAGACGTCGTTCCAAAAGTTCGACGCCGATGCTCGCGAACTGTTCCTCGCCCCCGACGACCGCGTGATCGTGGAGACCGAGCGCGGCCCGCTCATCGCCACCGTGCGCAGCTGGCCACGACGCGCCGTGCGGACGACCAAAACCCTCGAGCGCGTGCTGCGGCGAGCGACGGAACTCGATGAGGAACAGGTCGCACGAAACCGCGGCTCCGAGGTCGAGGCCTACCGCTTCGCGATCGGTCGGATCAACGCGCGAAAGCTGCAGATGAAGCTCGTGCGCACCCAGTGGATGATCGACGGCTCCAAGATCGTCTTCTACTTCAGCGCCGAGGGCCGCGTCGATTTTCGCGACCTCGTCAAAGACCTCGCCCACCGTTTTCGCACCCGCATCGAGATGCACCAGATCGGTGTGCGCGATGGCACCCGCATGATTGGCGGCGTCGGGCCGTGTGGCCGCGAGTTGTGCTGCAGCACGTTCCTCGAAAACTTCGCGCCGGTCTCGATCCGCATGGCCAAGGACCAGGGCCTCACGCTCAACCCCGTGAAGGTCTCCGGGATGTGCGGCCGACTGATGTGCTGCCTCGTCTACGAACAACAGCTGTACCGCTCGATGAAGAAGCGCCTGCCCCGCGCGAAGACCAAGGTCCGGACACGCTTCGGCCCCGGTACCGTGGTCGACGTCGACGTCATCAACAAGCGCGTGAACGTCGAACTCGAGGACGGAAACCGTCAGCTCGTGAAGGTCGAAGACGTGATCGTGGGCGATGCCAGCGATTCGGAAGGCTACGTCGACCTCGTCCCGGGCGCCGCCCCGATCTACGACTGGGGCGACGAGTTCGCCGTGGCGAAGCCCGCGGCCCGCAAGGGTGGAGGCGATGGCAGTGCCGACGAAGCGAAGCCGAAGCGCAAGCGACGACGACGCAGCCGACGTGGCGCCAAGAAGCCCGACAAGCCGAAGAGCTGATGCCCGTCGCCGTGGGGCGCTACTCACGTGACGTAGTGTGACGCCAGCGCTCCCAATCTGTACGGGCTGTTCTCATCAGCGCGGGGTAGACGATCAGGTGGCGAAAGGGAGCGATTAACGCCATGTAGGCGGTACCCAGAGGTCCACGAGTCTTGGCGTACACCGCGAGATGCGGCGAGCTGAGGTTGCTGGAGTTGCGCACCCACCCGATGTGGAGGCGTGAACCGTGTCGTTCGCGATCTCCTTGATCAGCTCATCGTCCGTGCGAAGCGCAAGCCGAAACCCCAGCGCGTCGGGCTCGTTTCGTCGGCAGCGATGCACGCTCCTCGTCGCTGAGTCGCGCGCGCAGCGTCGTCTCCACACCGCCCGGAATCGGGCGTTCGACCGATGTGAGGCGTGGCTCGGCGAGGTTTTCCGCCTCGACGACTTTGACATGTGGTGCGCAGTGCTGGAGCAGCAGATGTCAACGGGGCAGCCTGCCGGCGGGATGGCGGGGATGTTCTCGCCGACGGCCGCATCGGCCACGATCGGGTACCCCCAGACGTCCAGCAGCTCGAACTCGGCGGCGAGGTCGCGTCTATTCGGGCGCCACGGAGCGAAAGAACGCCCAGATATGATCGCGGTAAGCGAACTCGGAATGGGGGCCCGGGCAGGGGCCCGCCCACGTCGCGCTGGCCCACGACGCGCCGCCATCGATCGCGCACAACGACAGCGGTACCCGACAGGCCGACGCCGTGCAGCGGTGGCCTCGGCCTCGTTCGATCTCACGTTCGCGCCCCTCGCAGCCGAAGTGCGACTGGAGTTCAGCCCACGCCTCGACATGAGGGACAATTCGTGTGCCGTGGCAGTTCTCACCACCGCCCCAGGGATGGAAAGGATCGTGGCGCGGTGCGTACTGCCGATACGGGATGAGGACGTCGTCGTGGAGGTCGAACCGCCACTCTCGAAGCGTCGTCGTCGCCATCGCGCGGTACGCGATCTCGGGGATCGTTCCGAATGCACCGTCGGCACCCGCGCCGTGGCCCAGAGCAAACACACGCCGGTCGTCGAGGCACAGCAGCCTCGTCGCGAGCCGCAGCGTACGCGCCGCGCCCTGCAGCACCTCCGGCGACGACCAGACCCCGATCCGAGCCGATGCCGGCGCAACGACCACGAACGGGTCGTTCTCTTCGGACGTGATCCCAATCATCCTCAGCACATCGCGACGGTTCTGCGTCAGGTCGCCGTATGCCATGACCACGGCATGCTTTCGCGTCGGGTCGTATCCCGGCGGGATCAGCGCGAACACCTGTTCCTGAACGAGGCCGTCGAGCGCCGAGATCTCGTGGATCCCCGGGCGAAATGCAGACTTTTCGGTGCAATCCTCCGCGTGTCCAACGTCGGCGATCGCCGCGGATCCCTCCACATCCGACGTCGACTCAACGACCACGATCGCGTGTCTGCGTTGCGCGACCGTCGGTGTATGAGGCGGATCTAGAGAAAGACCGCTGACGAAGATCGCTGCGGCGACCGCCACAAGCAGCAGCAGCCCCACGCTCGCTGCGACGCGACGCCCTTGGATTCGCGGTGCTGCGGGCTTCGAGGGATTGGCCGGTTCGGCCAGCGCCCGCTCGACATCCGTCGTCACGTCCCGGCGGCCCGGCTCGTTTGTGACCACGTTGGGCGGGTCGTGGTCGTCCGGCAGGCGCTGCAACTCCGCCAACACCTGCCGCGCCGAGGAGAAGCGCTTCTGAGGCTCGATCTCCAGCATCTTGTTGACCACTGCGGCCAATGGGCGGCTCACGCGCGCATCGACCTGCCGGCGGTCCAGCGGGCTTTGGCCGGTCCGGATCTCGGTCACCTCGCGCCCACAAAGCATCTCCGCGGCGACGAGTCCCAGCGCGAAGAGATCGGTGCACGGCGCGAGCGGCCGTCCCGTGAGCTGCTCGAACGCCATGTAGCGAGGCGTCCCGATGGCCTTCCCCGTCGCCGTGAGCCGTGCGTCGTCTCCGCCTTCCCACGACTTTGCGAGGCCGAAATCGAGCACCTTCACGCGGAGCGAATCGTCGCGATACCGACACACACGGATGTTGGACGGCTTGACGTCCCGGTGGAGCACCCCGAGCCGGTGCGCTTCCTCGAGCGACAGCAGCACTTGCTTCATCACGTGTACGACATCCGGCTCCGCGAGCGGCGCGCTTCGCTTGATGAGGTCGAGCAGGTCCTCGCCGACGACGAGTTCGCACACCATGTAAAGCACGCCGTGCTCCGTGCGACCGAAGTCGTAGAGCGTCATCGTGTGCTCGCTTTGCAGCTGCGCCACGGTGCGCAGCTCGCGAACAAACCGCGCCGCGCGGATCTCGGCATTGCGGTCAGGGGCTGGCTTGAGAAACTTGATGGCGACGGGCCGCTGCGTCGACAGGGTCGTGCCCGCGAACACGACCCCGAAGCCACCCTCTCCGAGGAGGCGATCGAGGCGATACTTGTCCGCCAAGACCTCGCCGAGCGTTGGCATCGTCATGGCACGACGCCCAGGCCCCTAGCGCTCGAACGCGACATAGAGCACGCGTCCCGCCCGGATCACCTTGAAGCGCATGACCGCCCCGGTCGCTTTGGCGTCCACCGCGGTCTGGAACTCCTTGGGCGAGGTCACGGGCGTCGCGTCGACCTCCACGACGACGTCCCGGCGCCGCAGACCGGACCCCTTCGCCGGCGAAGTCTCCGCGATGAGCGTGACGACGACGCCGCGCGCATCGCGTGCCCCGAGCTGGCGAGCGAGCGCCTCGCCCATCTCTTTGACCTCGACGCCGAGGTCGGGACCGCGCGCCACGCGCACCTGTTGTTGACGCACGCCGGGCAGCGGTGGTGACTTCTGGTTCGGTTGTTCCTCGAGCGTCACCATCACCTGTTGCAGCTTGCCGCCTCGAAGCAGCTCGACCTTCACCGGGTCGACCGCGCCAGCCGTGGAGGCCAGCCACGGCAACTGGTCGCTCTTGCGCACCGGCTTGCCATCGAACTTCAGGATCACGTCGCCCGCCGTAATGCCCGCCGCCTGCGCCGGGCCGTTTTCGATGACCTCGGTCACCAGAGCGCCCTGCGGCCGATCGAGCCCGAAGCTCTTGGCCAGCGGCAGAGTCACCTCTTGCATCCGGATGCCGATCCACGTGCGCACGACGTACCCGTTCTTGTGCAGGTGAGGCAGCAACGTCTTCACGATGTTGATCGGGATCGCGAAGCCAATCCCCTGGCCCTGTCGATTGATCGCGGTGTTGATTCCGATCACCTCGCCGTACAGCGAGATCAGCGGTCCGCCCGAGTTTCCGGGATTGATCGACGCGTCGGTCTGGATGAACTCCGCGTAGATTTGGCGACCTTCCGGCGCAAGGTCGCGCCGTTCCAGCGCGCTGACGATCCCGGCCGTCACCGTGTGACTCAGCCCCAGTGGGTTGCCGATCGCGAGGACCGTCTCGCCGACGCGGACTGTGTCGCTGTCCCCCAGTGGAACCGCCGGCAGCTTCGCGTTGGCCGTGAGTCGAATCTTCATCAGCGCGACGTCCGTCTGCGGATCGACGCCGATGACGTCCGCTTCGAACTCGCGATCGTCCCACAGGCGCACCGTGATCGACTCCGCGCCCTCGACGACGTGGTGGTTCGTCAGGGCGTAACCCTCGGGGTGGATGATGAAACCGGATCCCTGGGCCGCGGACGGCGATTGCGCCGGGTCCGCTTCGAAAAAGCCCCCGAGCCGGTTCGCGCTGGCGTACGACACGATCACGTTGACGACGGCCGGCGAGATCACCTCGGCGAGGTCGGCGACGGCGGAGCCCTTGAGCGGCGCGTCGAGCTCCGCCCGGCGATGCCGTGGACCATCGACCCACAGCGAGTCTTGGGCCGCCGCCATCGACACCGGCCACGTGACCGCCGCCACGGCGAGCAATGCCGTTGCGAATCGCCGCGCGGTCGCTTGTGATCGGGGCAGCTGCATCGACATGGCTCAGTATCTCTCGTGCGGCATCGGCTGGCGGGGCGCCCGGAAGTAATGCAGCGGCGAGTAGTTGATGAAGTTCGAAACACGGCTCGTGTACAGACAAGCGTAGTCCTCGACCTGTTCGCCGAACAGCGTGTTCTCGTTCCCCTGTTTGAAGATCAGTCCCCAGTACGGATTGAAGCTGGCCTCGATCTCGTGTTCGGCGCGCTCCAACTTCTCGAGCAGGCCCCCGCGCCGGTGCCGCATCCGGTCGCGGCGGACCTTGAGTTCCGCCTTTGCGCCGTTGAACAACGCCGCGTCGACCGCACTGCCATTCGGCGCGACCATCATCTGCTCGATGCGCTGATTCAGGCTCTGGTCGAACGAGATCTCCTGGTTGAGGCGCAGGATCTCCTGATCGAGGTCATCCATCGCCGCGATGTCCTCGCGCAGCTCGTCAGCGCGAAGCAGCTCCGTCTCCATCTCCTGCACGATCATCACCGTCCGCCACGCCGACGACTTCTTGCTGCGCACGATGTCGCCGTAGATGTGGTCGCCGATGTAGCAGACGCCCTCCCCGCCCATCCCGGAGAGCTCCTCGAAGTCGAGCAGATTGCCGCCCTGATAGACCTTGCCGCGCTCCAGTGACGACACGTGTTCGTTGACGACTTGTTCTTTGTCGTCGACCTCGAGGAACGGGTGGCGCTCGTTGAAGAACCCGGGCTTGCGCGCGCCAGTAATGACGATGTCGAAGTAGTGTTTCCAACTGCGGTACTCGGGCAGCAGCCCGTCGAGCAGAAACAGCATCACGCTGTTGGTGTACGACGCGTAGCTGTTCGTAAGCAGGAACAGCTTCTTGCCCGACGAGCGCAGCTTGTGCAGCGTGAGCGCGAGCTCCGGCGTCCGCGAGATGAAGCGCCCGATGTCGGCGCTGATCTCCGTCTTGATCGACCCGTCGCGGTGCGCCAAGTCGATGGCGAACCGGATGTCGTCGTATAACTGGACATAGTCATGGTCCCGGCCGCGCCGGGTCGTCTCGAGCCAGTCCACGAGCGCCGCGTACAGAAACGCTTCCGGCAGCGCATACAACGTGTCGATCAGCGCGAACCGATGGTCCGAGTTCAGCCGCACCGTTCGGTTCCGGTAGTCGTAGCGCTCGCGGTCCGAAATCGGACGCAGCCCGTGGTAGCCCTTGCCGACATGGCGATGGGCATCCATCTTCAGGATGTTGCCGGTGAACTTGTCCACGACGAGCCCGCGAATCGCGAAGTCCGGGCGCGGCTCAATGCGCAGGATGTCTGGATCCCAGCCGCGGTGCGACACCAGCCGCTCCAACGTCAGCCGCACGCTCAGCTCGTCCATCGCGTCCTGGATGTACGGCGCGAGCGTGTAGTCCATGTCGAAACCGACGACATCGACGTACTCGAACCGCAGGTCGCGATTGCAATAGATCTGCTTCTGCCGCTCCACGAGCACGTCTTCGGCGCGCAGGACGTCGAGCAGCGATTGCACAGTCTGAGATTTTTGACCGCGATCGTCAGTTGCGGCGCTCATGCGTTGCCGTGGCGACGAGGACCTGAAAGGCAGGAAGACCTCCGGATGAGGATATCAACGGTGTGCGTGGGGAACAACAATCGTTGCGGCACCAAAGATTTCGTTCGCGCCGCTCATCGACCACCAGCTGGGACGCCCTGACCCGCCGTAGGGCATTGGAATCACCTCGTTCATTGTGTTAATCGTGCGCCCTCGGCAGTTGATTCCAATGGATAGATAAGTGAGAGGACTCTGATGAATCACCGTGCAATGAAGGTTGGCGTTTGTCTGGTCGCTGCATCGCTGTGGGCGTGCGGTGGCAAGGATAAGAACAATCCGACGAACAACACGACGTCGAACAACACGACGCCGAACAACACGAACAACCCGACAAACAACACGACAAACAACACGACGAACGTCGATCCGAACAACACCACGAACAACCCGATGGGCCCCGACGCCGACGTCCTCGAAGTCGAGCCCAACGGCTTCGACGACACGTGGACGCCGTTCGATCTCGGCCAGAGCATCGGCGGAACCATCGCCACCGGCGCCGGCGAGACGTCCGACATTGACGTCTTCACCGTGATGCTCGAGGCCGGCACCGTCGTCGAATTCGGGATCTCCGAGACGGGCCCCGGACTCACAGAGACCGCCGTCGTCCTGCTCCAGGACGCCGCCGGCGAATTCCTCACGCGCAGCGCCGCCGTCAGTGAAGGGCCGCCGATCCGTCAGGCCTACATCCCCATCACCGGGGAGTACACCGTCGCGGTGTACGACCAGCGCGCCGCATCCGAGGAGCCGCAGCAACATGGCGGCAACGATAGCTGGTATGTCGTGGCGTTCAACCAGACGAGCGTCGCGCCGACCGCCGCCGCGATTCCGTCGGTGACGACGGGCGACCAGAGCGATGGCACGATTCAGATCTACAGCGTCAGCACCGCCGCCGACGCCGTGGTCGTGGCCGAGATCACCGCGGACCGCGCGCCGATCTCCAGCACCCTCGACAGCGTCGTGTGGGTCATCGACACCGTCACCGGCGAGATCGCAGGCTTTGATGACGACAGCGCCGACCCCGAAAGTTTCGACTCGCGCGCAATCTTCTCCGCGACCGCGGGCGTCACGTACAACATCGTCGTCGACAGCTGGTTCGGCACGAACACCGGCGCCTACTCGATGGCGCTCACCGAGACCGACGACGACATCACCGCGCCGACGGCGCTCGCCGTCGGAACGCCGGCGATGGGTTTCATCGACGCCCGTGACGGCGCCGAATTCGACACCGACTACTTCCTCGTCACGCTGAATCCGGGCGACAAGATGCGAATCCTCGTCAGCGGAGCTGGTGGCCTCGAGCCCGCCGTCACCGCCGTCGTGGACACCATCTTCGGCCTCATCCCATTCGCGACCGGCTATGCCGTCGGCACCGATGCGGCGATCGAGTTCGCCCATCCGAGCGACTCCACCGATCCGGGCGACTACTACGTGCTCGTGGACGACGTCCGCAACATCAACGCCGAAACGCCCGCTGACGTAGGCGGCGCGGGCTTCACGTACACGATCACCGCATCGACGACGACCTGGACCGCGACCCCGGTCACG
>JBFIHF010000218.1:0-10907 GCA_041601915.1 Bradymonadaceae bacterium | reverse complement strand
TGGCCGCCAACCCCAACCCATCGAGATCGCGCCGGCGAGCATCAACGGGCCGATCGCGACGCCCGCGCCCCCTGCGATGGTCCACAACACCATGCCGCGCTCCTCGTCGCCCGGCATGCCGTCCATCATCGACGACTGCGAGAGCGAAACGAAGGTGCCGCTCGACGGGTAGAACAGCACCATCGCTGCCATCAGGGCGAGGAAGTCGGTGGCCCCCGCATACAGCAGCAAGGACGTCGCGAAGGCGAGACCGCCGAGGGTGATGATCACGAACCGGCGCCAGATATCGGCCAGCAGTCCGATCGGGGGCTCGACGATGTGCGCGATGAGCGCCGGGACGCTGAGCAGAAGCCCAATCTCGGTGTAGCTGAGGCCGAGATCCGCGCGGATCAAAGGCCACGCGGCCCCGGTTAAGCCGTCCACGATCTCGTCGACGAATTCGATGCACAGGAACACGGCGACGAGCAGAGTGCTCCGCCGGCGCAGCATTGCGAGTGGGTGTGTCATTTAGGGCGTTCCATCTCAGGTCAGGTTCGAAGGGCACGGGAATACGGTGCGAGTTTCGAACTGACGCGGAGGCGGAATGCCTGATCGTGCTGTCGCCCGCCAACGGCGGGCAGTGCAGCAACTACTTGTGGATCACCAGGGAGGGTGCATGGCGCACTCGGTGCAAATGACTCTCCGAGTGTAGCGAAGACCGGCGCGCGGTTTCAAGACCGGCACAGGGCGCATCACTCGAACTCGATGAACCCTTCTTCGTCGACGAAGAACTCGCCGCCTGTCAGCTTCGCCAGATGTGCGCGAAGCATCGTCTCGAGGGTCGTCCAGCGCGCGAGGTAGGGGCCCTGGCCGTCTTGGAACTCCATCGCCAGCAACTGGCCCGCCGCACCGTGGGGACCGGGCGCGAGGTCCACGCAGTACTCGTTGCCGCATCCGTCGCGCGCCACGCCAATCCACTGCGGAAGCCAGTAGGCGTCCGCGAGCTGGCCGGTGTCGAATCGCCCGTCCTGCCAGCTCGTAATGTTGGCGTGGTGTTTGGAGAAGTCGATCTCGCGCGTCGCGCGGATGTTCTCGAGGATTCGCGTCGCGGACACGGCGCCGTAGTTGCCTTGCAGCGGCAGCTCGCACGAGACGTGCCCCAGCCACGCCGTCAGATCGTCGGGCAACGCGCACCCGATCTCCGCTGCCAGTGCGTCGATGTCGGCGGGTGTCGCCGGCTCGAAACGCGCCCAGTCCTCGAACGGGGAGGTCGCGCCGACGCGGTGCAGCTCCGCGATGAACTCGTCGATCAACGTCGTAATCACCTTTCGTCTCCTCAGCGGTGGGTTTCGTCGAGCCGGGCCGCGCGCTCCTCGTCGCCGACCGACCGCCAGCGGTCCGCGATCCACGCGGTCAGCAGCGCGACGTCGTCATCGGACCGCTGGAATTGACGGAGTCGATCGCTGGCGTCGGGCGCGAGCGTGTCGAACGCGTCGCGCGCCTCGAGGTCCGCGGCCACCGCGCACGCGAGCAGGACCGCCAGCAGATTCAGTTGCTCGATCTGTCGGCCGTGTAGTCGGTCTCGTAGGTCCTCGACCTCGGCGCCGATCGTCGCGGCTTGACCCGCCTGTACCGCAGCGATCGCTCGATTGACCCGTGCCGTCAGCGTCCAGCCGCCCACCCGAGCAAGCTCCTCGATCGATTGGGTGTAGGCCGCCATCGCCTCCAGATACGCGCCTTCCCTGCGCAGCAGCTCCCCCCGCGTGTTGCTGGTGATCCCGATCCAGGACAGGAACCCCGCCGCTTCGAAGCATGCGCGAGCGCGCTCGTTGGCTTCGCGGGCGAGCCCCACGTCTCCACGCCGGCTGTGCACCAGGTTGAGGATATGGTGAACCCATCCTGTTTCACCGGACTGGGGCGGCAGCAGGTCGAGGCATTCAAGCGCATGCCGTTCGGCCTCGTCGACATCCATCAGCGCGAGGCTGACCCGGGCGAGGGCCGTCAGCAGGCGCACCCTGTCGCGGGAGGCGCCGTGGTAAGTCTGCAGCGCCGCTTCGAGGACCGCATGAGCCTGTTCGAAGTCTCGGACCTGTTGGTGTGAGGTGGCTCGGATCAGCGTGACATACACGTCCAGCGCATCGCCTTGCGGCTGCATGCCGTCGAGGATGTCGAGCGCTTCAGAGGCGAGGCCCGCGTTGCGCACCTGCGCCGCACGGGCAATGCGTAGCACCCGATCGGTGCCGGCGTCGGTGGTGGCGCCCGCGGCGATCGCCTGATCGGCGATCTCCAGCGATTGCCTCACCGAGTCGTGCGCCTGCCCGTCGGTTCGGATCGCCGCATGCAGGGTGTCGCACGCGACCTGCAGCGTCGCGGCGAATGAGCCACTCTCGAACAGGTGGTGGGCGAGGCGAACCCGCTCGGCGGGTGACTCCGCGCGGCCTTCGAGCACCTTCGCGATCGCACCGTGCAGCAGGCGATCGAGGCCGCGGCGCTGCAGCTCGGCTTGAACGGCGCGGCGGAACGGCCGGTATCGCACGGACCAACTTCCCGCCGTCGGGTCCAGCAGCCCCGCCCTCGCCAGGCGCGCGAACAGTTCGGGATCGTCCTGGAGGCCGAGCGCCGCGCGCGTGAGCTGCCAGTCTTGGGCGTCGATCTCCGAGCCCAGCGCCGCCGCGATGCCGACCAGCAACAGCGCCGTCTCGTCGTCGAGCAACTCCGTCACGCGCTGCTGCCACACCTCGTGGGCCGATCGCGGCAGCCGCGTCGTCTGTCCGGGGAACGCGCGCTCCAGACCGCGGTCTCCGGCCACGAGTTCGCCGCTCCGAAGGAGCTGCGCGACGATCTGGGTCGCGTACACGGTGAAGCCGCCCGCGACCTCGGCGATCTCGAGCGCCAGCTCCGGGTCGATGCGCAACTCGTCGCGAACTAGCCGCGCAAGGACGGGCGTCGGGAGCGGTCCCAGGGTCAGCGTCTCGACGTTCTCCTTCAACAGGAGCCGGTCCACGTGTTCGCTGCGCGCCTGCTCATCCAGCGTGGCGATCACGAGCAGTGGCTCCTGCGGCGCATCCGGCGCGTCGGCGATCGACTCGAGAAACGCGCACGAATCAGGGTCGAGGTGCACGTCATCGAGCACCAGCACGCACGGATGTCCGCGCCCGGCGAGCCCGAAGAATCGACGCAGCGTCACATGATGGGTCGCAGTGGTCGTCGCGACCGCGCCCGTGCCGTCGTCATCGACCACCGCCGCCAGAGGCGCCGTGAGCTCGCCGCTGCCGCCGCTCGACTGCAGGAGCTCCCCGATCCGCGCTCGAGCATCGGGCGGCGCCAATCCTTGGAGCCGCAGGGTGCGCGTGACGACGCCGCGCAGGCCGTCGGCGTCAGTCGGCGGGGCATGGTGGGTCCCGCGCACGAGCCGGCAACCGGCGTGCTCGTGGCCTGCTTCGCCGACCCATCGCGCGAGTCGACTCTTGCCGCACCCACTGGGGCCGCGCACCAACACCACGCGAGCCACCCGCCGCTGCGCGACGTCATGCAGCGCCTCCCACAACGTGCTCGCTTCCGCTTCGCGTCCGGTCAGCGGGATCGGACGATACGCAAACAGGCGCAAGCTTTCGCGTTCCAGTCCCCACTCCCGCGTCCGGTCCAAGGGTAGGTGTCGCGGGATCTGGGTCTGGCAGCGCAACGCGGGTCCACTCGGTGTCCGCGCCGCAGGCTGGGAGCCCAGCTCGATCGTATCGACCAGCGTCGGCAGCGGCAGTGTCTCGTCGGGCAGCCGGTCGATGAGCGGTGGTGCTGACGCGGCGTTCCGTGGCTGAACGAGCTCCTCGAGCAGCGACAGCGCCTCGGCCGCCGTCGCGAGCCGCGCGATCGGGTCTTTGACCAACAGCGTCGCGATCCACGCCTCGAAGCCGTCCGGGACCGTGAACCGCGGCGCCAACGGCGGTACCGGCTGAAACAGGTGCATCGCCGCGGTGTCGACAAAGTGGCTCGCTACGAACGGAGGTCGTCCGGACGCCAGATCGTAGGCGACGCAGCCCACGGCGTAGAGGTCCGTCCACGGGCCAAAGTCACGCCACCGCGCCGAGACCTGCTCCGGCGACATGTAGTACGGCGTTCCCGCCGAGACGTGCAGCTGCTCGGCGGTGTCCCCGCCCGATCCCCGGTGCGCCAACCCGAAGTCCGTGATCTTCACGCCCGCCGTCGAGCGCAACACGTTGGCCGGTTTCAGGTCCCGGTGTACGACTCCGCGGGCATGGGCGTGCGCCAGTCCACTCAAGATCTCGGCGAGGACCATCTGCAGCTCCGCCCACGATCGTGGCGGCGACTGGCCGAGATCGCCGGCCGGCAGCAGCTCCATCGCGAACCATGGCGTTGACTCCTGCACCCCGAAATCGAAGATCCGCACGATGTTGGGATGGGAGCATCGCGCCACCGCCCCCACCTCGGCCTCGAACGACGCAAACGCGGTGGGGTCGGCCTGCATATCGGCGCGCATGATCTTCACCGCCGCTCCGATCCCGGTCCGCAGGTGCCGCGCACGCCAGACGTCGCCCATCCCTCCCTCGCCGAGGTGGGATTCCAGCGCGAACTCGCCGTAATGGCTACCGATCATTGCTGGAGTATGCCGCGATCTGGGTGGCCTTGTCTCCTACTTCGTCGTCGGTTCGATGTCCGAATCCTCGCCGAAGTCGAGGCGTGCGCGGACGGCGCCTTGCGCTTCGGCGCCCGGGCGCAACTGCTCAGCGCCCGTTGCAGCGGATGAAGAACCGATGGTCCGGGCAGGACGCATTGGTGGAGATGTCGCTGTACCCGGTGTACGGATTGACGTTGAAGCACCATTCGAACTGTTCGTTCCATGTCATGCCCGGCGCGAGGTCCGTGAACCCGCCGATGTACGACTGCCAGACGTCAACGGGGTAGGACTGCGAATGGTTGTGCCACGAAAAGCGCACCGTCTGCCCACGCGGCACGGTCAGCTCCGGCGGATCGACCATCATCGAGCAGTCGTTGGCCACGTAGATATGCACGTGCTGCGTGATCTGCGCCGGCACGCACGTCGCGCCGTCGTACACGAATGTATCCGAGCACTCGCCAGGCACGCGGCACACACCATCGCCGCCGTCGTGCGTGCCGTGGCAATCCGTCGTGACTCCGTCGTCGCACACCTCGGTGCGCTCCACCACGCCATCGCCGCACACCAGGCCGCCACCGAGGTCTCCCGGACCTCCTCCGTCGCTGCCGACATCGAGGTCTCCCGGACCCCCATCTGCCGCGCCACCGAGGTCTTCCGGACCCCCGTCTGTCGTGCGATCGATGCGATCGAGGTCTTCCGGACCCCCATCTGGGGTGCCCGCGAAGTCCGATTCGCCGACTGCGCCGCTGCCGAGGTCTTCGCCGCCGTCGTGCGGGATATGGGTGCCCCCGTTCTCGGACCGGGCGTTGTCGTCCACATCGTGGAGTGGCCCACAGCCCGCGCAGCCGGTGCCGGCGAGCAATGAGATGAGAACGAGGATGGGCAGGAGGCGTCGCATGCCCGAGGTTCTACGGGCTGCGGGCCAGCCGCTCAACTGAAAGCATCTGAAAAACAGGAGGGCAGGGCTCGAACCTGCGTCCACCCGGTCCCGAGCCGGGCGCTCTACCACTGAGCTACACTCCATGCGAAGGGCAGGGCTCGAACCTGCGTCGACCCGGGTAAGAGCCGGGCGTTCTACCGCTGAACTACCTTCGCTGCCCGGCCGAAGCCGGGCATCCTTCACGAGTCCGAGGACTCGCGTGAACCCAGAGCAAACCCGTGCTCGTCACGGTCGACGATCACGCCGTCGACCGGACGAGCGGTCGACTTGCCCGAAAACCAACCCGCGGAGCGCAACACGGCCGCTAACGCAGGGCTCGACACCGAGACTCCGTGCACGAGCTCCGGGGTCCGTGAATAGGTCTCGACCTGCAACGGCGCGGGTTCCAACCAACCCTTCGCTTCAGGGTCCACGCCGTGCCGCGAGCAGGTCTCCCGGACCGTCTGGCGCGTGCACGCCCGGCGACCCGTCATCACCAACCATGGCAGCGGCAACTCGTTCCAGACCGCGGTGTCGGGGTCCAGACCGCTGCCGAGCGACCGGTGCCACGCCGCCACGTCACCCGCCACGAGCCGCAGCACTTTGCCGGGACACGTGACGTCCAGGATCGCGTCGAGGCCCATCGCCCACAGTGTCGCGATCCAGTGCTTTCGCGCGGTGTTCCACGCGTTGGCGGTGTTGTTCCACGTCGTGGAGTCGTTGCCGCGCCGCACGATCATCGTGCGCTGGTTGATGTCCGAGCGATTCCAGACGTCCTCCAGTAGGCTCGCCACATCCTGCAGGACACCAAACCACGTGCCCAACAGCACCCCCTTCTCGTGGTCATCCAGGCGCCCCAGCACCTCGACGTTGGCGAAGACGTGCGCGATCGCCCAGAAGTTCGCGTTCGGATCGGCGAGGCAGCGCTCGAACAGCATTTGCGCGATCTCGTCGAACGGCTTCTTCTGGCCCCAGCCCGTGAACTCGCTGCGCAGGTTCGAGCGCGCGACGAAGTACGCGATGAACGCCGCCGAATTCGCGTTTGATGCGAACGCCTCGAACTCCAGACGCGTCGCGAGCCCCGACTTGCCGATCCGCGTGAACTCGTACTTCTGCGTCTCGCGCAACAACGTCCGCAACTTGCGCTCCATCCGACCGAGCAACCGAAACAGCTTGTTGTAGCGCCGCTTCGACAGCTCACCGAGCCCCACCATCTCGCGACCGGCGCGGTTCAGGCGGTCGTACTTGTAGTCCGATCGACCGAACTGCTTGCTGATCTTGAGATTCAAGAGCCGCAGAAAGTCCTCGATCACTTCGGCATCGGCGCACTGCGCGGCGCTCATGCCCAACTGAACCCCGAAGAGCTCTTCGGCCACGCGCACCTGTCGCTCCATACCGACCGGTCGCGCGAAGTCCTCCATCATCGAGGTCCACTTCACGAGCCACGACTTCACCGCGCCCCGTGCCGCGCGGGCCAACGTGCTCGACTGCTTGCGATCGAGTTCGTCGCCGAGCAACTCCTGAATCATGTACGCGACGTCCTCCGGGCGCTTGCGCCGCTGGATCGTCTCGAACAAGTTCCACAGGTTCTTCTGTCGCTCTTCCATCACAGTCCTCTCAGCGTGGGACACCAACGTCCTGACCACATCGCAACGGACGTGCCAGGTCGGACGACGGATCCCGCGGACGCCGCCGAACGGCTTGGTACCTCGCGAAGCTCGCCGCCGTGCCTCGCTGGGTGCCTCGCCGAGGTTGTCGTGCATTAGTCGGTTGGATAGTCTTTTAGTATGACGGATACGCCTTCCGACCGTTGCTGCCAAGGTCCTCGTGGGATATGACATCGCCATGGAAACGAACGACTTGATCACAGGCGCCGATGGAGTCACTCGCTGCTGGTGGTCCGCCAGCGATCCCGAGTACCGGCGCTATCACGACGAGGAGTGGGGATTTCCCGCGTCGAGCAACGTGCGGCTGTACGAGAAGATTTGCCTCGAAGGGTTCCAGAGTGGTCTGAGCTGGATCACGATCCTGCGGAAGCGGCCCGCGTTTCGGGAGGCGTTCGACGGTTTCGACTACGTGCGGGTGGCCCAGTACACCGAGGCCGACGTCGAGCGGTTGCTCGCCGATGCGAGCATCGTACGGCATCGAAAGAAGATCGAGTCGACGATCAACAACGCCCGCCGGACGATCGAGCTGCTGGAGGAGTTTCACAGCCTCGTCGCGTACGTCTGGCAGTTCGAGCCGCCCTACGCTGAACGCCCGGCCGCGATCACGCGCTCGGCGTTGGCCGAGATGACCAAACCCCCCGCGGCGGCCCGTCTCGCCAAAGACTTGAAGCGTCGCGGGTGGAGCTACGTGGGGCCGACGACGGCCTATGCGTTCATGCAGTCCGTCGGCCTCGTTAACGACCACCTCGAGGGGTGCGACATCCGTACCCGCGCCACCGACGCGCGCGTGGACTTCCTGCGCCGCAACCGCTGACCGCGGTCACCGGGCAGCCCGCCGTGTGCAGGGTTTCGCACGCGACGTGCCGATGTTGCACGGAATGATCGCGCTCTGAATCGCCGAATCGGATAAACTGCGAGGCAAAGACACCTCGACACCGATACGTCTATGAATGCGACTGTTCGCGCGCTCGTACTCGCGCTGTTTCTCGTTTCGCTGAGTTCGCCGGCCACCGCGCACAGCGTGGGACAGGTCGACACGAGCGTGTACTTCGACGCCCCCACGTTCGCGCTGCTTGCCGCGCGGGGGGGGGGCGTGATGGTCGGCGATGAACTCGGTTACATCGTCGAGTTCATGCCCGTGGCGAACGGCGCCACGGTGGGCGCCGGTGGCTGGATCACGGCGTACGTCCCGACTGGCACCGAAGTGATCGGTGCGGAGCACGTGCGGAACAACGGCGCCGGCTTCGAAGTGACGGCGCCTGCGATCGCGGGCGACACGTGGACGGGGACCGGCGGCAACAGCCACAGCTACGCCGGGTATACCACGATGCATGCGGCGACGATCGCCGCGTGCACGACGGCCGGCTTCACGATCGAGACCTGCAACGGTCGCATGATGCAGGTCTACGCGGACACCGGAGTGTTCTACTCGACGTCGGCGGCCACGGCGCTGTTCGTGGGGCCGGACACCGACGGCATTATGCGGAGCACGAACGGATACCACGTCGATCCGTCGGCCGAGGGCCAGCTCACCGGCATCTTAGGGATCGCTGCCGCGCGGACCCACAACCTGTGGGACGCGTCGCAGACCAACGCATTCGGTGGCGACATCCCCAACGCGATGCCGCGATCCAACGCCGCCAGCTATGCGCAGCGCGGCACGGTGCCGTTCAACGCCGGCTCGCCGGTGGCCGGACCGGACAGCGGCTACCAGCTCGACAATCTCGGACAGATCGGCCCTTGGCGCCGCATCGCGCATGTGGGCTCGACGATCGGCAGTGTGGCCGGCGGCCCGACGGACCAGAAGGGTGTCGTGGGCGTCTACGGCGACCCGACGACCGCCGGGTGGAACCTGAGTGCCGCCAACCCGTTGCCCGCCGGCACGAACACCGTTCGCTACGCGGTCGGGCAGATCGTGCATGGTGAGACGCGTTACGTGCGGTTGCGCCTGCGCGTCACGGCCGTACAGCCCGGTTTCGGATTGCCCCTCGCCACCGAGGTCTTCGGGGGCGACTCGGCGAACGCCGGTGGGAAGGACAACAAGGACAATCCCTGGCGCTACCACGTTCCGTCCATCGCGATGCTCCAAGATTCGCCACTGTACCTGTCGGTCACCATCGCCGCGGTCAACGGGGTGCCGTACGCCGGCGGACGCATCCCATCGGACGCGGTCGTGACGTACCGGATCTCCTACGCGAATCTGGGGGATGTGGCGCTCAACGGCGCACAGGTTTCCGTGGACTTGCCGCCCGAGACGCAGAACTGTCCGGTCGACGAAACCAGTTTCACAGTGATTTCGGGGCCCAACATTCTGCCCCACACGCCGACCTGCGCGGGCGGACTGGGTCGGGGCGGTGTCGTCGGGTTTCAAACCGTGACGCTCGGCGCCGGCGAATTCGGTGTCGTGGAGTTCGACATGCGCTCGAACTCGTCGGATGCCGACCTCATTGTGACCGAAGCGATCCTCAGTAGCACCGATGTGCCGTTGCCCGTCCGCGCGCGATCGCAGTACACGGTGGGGGATGAGGCGTTCCTCGCCGCGAGTGTCGCGGTGAACCCGCAGACGGTGCCGCCGACACGCACCGTGACGTACGCGATCACGGTGACCAACAACGGCGGAGCGGCGGCCACCGCCATCGACGTAAACTTCGTGCTGCCCGGTGTGGGCAGCGCAGTGAACGAACGGTTGGACTACGTCAACATGTCCAGCGTCGTGACCGGTTTCGCGAACATCGCCCCCGTCGCGACGACGCCGTCAGCGATCGCGCCGTTCTCCGCTCAGAATCGGCAGGAGCTCTTCTGGGACTTCGGCAACGCGTCGTTGGCTGCGGGGGCGAGCTTCACGATCGAGATCATGGCGACCGTGGGAGCGAACGTCCCCGTCTCGCCGCCCGACTACTTCTCCGGGCTCGTCATCACCTACGACGACGGAAGCATCGCCGACGACCGGCTGTGGCTCGGCGCCGTGGCGCCCGTGACGGTCGGCGTGCTCGACACCGACGGAGACACGGTCCCAGACGACATCGATGTCGACGATGATGGCGACGGCATCCCGGACTTGATGGAGCTCCCGCCCGCGTTCGGCACCGACGACCCTGGCGCGGACGCAGACATGGACGGCGTCCCAAACTACCGCGATCCCGACTTCTTGCTCGCCGCGAATCTACAACCGGAAGACCTCGATGCCGACGGCGACGGGATCCCGAACCACCTCGATCGCGACTCCGATGGCGACGGGATCACCGATGCGTGGGAAGCCGACGGATCGGACCTCGACGGCGACGGATTGCGCGACGGCTGCTTCCCCGCCGCAGCGGACGGCGAGTGTGCCGGCGGACCCGCGACACCGCGCAACACGGACGCGGATGTGCCGGCCGTGCCCGACTATCTCGACCTCGATTCCGACGGAGACGGTGTGATGGACAGTGTCGAAGGACACGACGTCGATGGTGATGGGATCGCCGACACCATCGCCGCAGGCTCGGATCGTGACGGCGACGGCATCGATGACGCCTTCGACCCCGACTGCGCTCTCCCGTCGGACTGTGGCGGGATCATTGGGGCTCCTGCGCCGCTGCCCGACTCCAACGGCATCGGGGAGCCGAACGTGCTCGAGGTGTGTGGCGACGGGTACGTCGCGGCCTTCGAGGCTTGTGACGACGGCGATGCCGACGACACCAACGCCTGCTCCAACGCGTGCCTGCTGAAT
>JBFIHF010000217.1:0-10991 GCA_041601915.1 Bradymonadaceae bacterium | reverse complement strand
GGTGCTCATGCAACGCGCGTTCGTCGAGGCGCTGCTGGACGAGTCGACGCCGTTGACCCCGACCACGCTGGAGGAGCGCTACGCGGCGCTCTTTCACCGTGAGCTGCTGCGCGGGACCGTGCCGTCCGGGCCGTTTGGCGCGGCCGACCAACGCAAGCATTTCGAGGTCCTACGCCAGTGGCTGGAGAACTATCGCGCCCTGGGCCTCGACGGCGTGCCGACCGTGGTGGAGTTCGGCGCCGGCCATGGGTTGTTGCTTCCGACGACGAAGCAAGCCGCGGTGCCGCTGTCGACCGGCGACGTCGACGTCGAGATCACCGGGCGCACGGAGCTGTGGTGGCCGGAGCGCTCGCTGTCGCTGGTCCTCACCGGCACGCGCGGCGCGGCGCGTGACGGCGCCGGCGAGCGGCCGTTCCTGCGTGGGTTCGTCGACCAGGCGGTCTTCGCGGCCAGCGGCCTCGCGACGAATCAACCGTGGACCGTGGCGATGAACCCCGCTGCACCGCTCGATCGCACCCGTCACATGCGCATGTTCGGGCCGTTCGAACAGCACGCCGCGCGCCAGTGGCTCAGCCTCGTCATCGAATCGATGCTCGCCCCGGGACGCACCTGGTTCCTGCCGATCGAGGCCGTGTTCAGTTTCAAGTACGCCAAGAAGAAGCGCTCCATCGACCGCTGGATCGAGGAGACGCGCGAGTCCTACTCGTGGTGCAGCTTCTGGACGGGCCCGCTGCACAAGCCGCAGGATCGTTTCGATGCGCCACCCGACCCAATGACCGTAGTCGAGCACCGCTTCGGCCCTTACTTCGCACGTCGGCAGGACGTCTAATGGGAGGCACCGATGGCTGAGCCGCTGCGATACCCCCGACCGGACGTGCTGGATCGCGTGCCCGAAGCGGGGCACGTCGTGATCGAGGCGTCGGCCGGCACCGGCAAGACGCACACCCTCGAACACCTCGTCGTCGACCTCGTGCTCACGGAGCGCGCCTCGATCGACGAGCTGCTGATCGTGACGTTCACCGAGCCCGCGACGGCCGAACTCAAGGCGCGGATCCGCTCGAAGTTCGAGGACATGGTCCGCATCGACGACCACCGCTGCGACCGCGACGAGCCGCACTGGGTCATCGACGACCGCGAGCGGCGGCTCCTGCAGGCGCAGCTCGACAAGTTCGGCCGCTCTTCGATCCACACGATCCACGGATTCTGCCATCGCGTGCTGGTCGAGAACGCGTTTCACCTGCGGCGGTTGTTCGACGAGGAGCACTCCGACAGCGCCGCGATCTTCGACGTGGCGTTCAAGCGCACCCTTCGCGAGCACTACGCGACGGATCCGGCGCTGCGCCCCTACCTCATCGCGTGGCTCGAGCGGCACGACCTCGGCGAACTCGGGCGATCGCTGGCCGCGCTGGTGATGCAGGATGCGCGGCTGGAACCGCGGTTCGCCGAGGAGTCGCTGCGGGGCGCGCTGGCGAACCTCGTCGCGCTGACCCCCAAGGCGCGCGGCGATACGGCCGACGCCTTCAAGAACACGCTGCGCCACGCCGTGTCGGACAAGTTTGTGCACGACAAGATGATGCGGCTCGTCGAGGACCTCTGCGACGCGATCCCGGCGTACGCGAACGATGGGGACCTCGCGCGGCTGCTGCTCGCCACCGACAGTCAGCTCGTCTATCTGCTGGAGGGCAGTCGCTACACCGACAACATGTTCCAGCATTTCGCCGACGCCCGGCCGCCGGCGGGCTCGGCCCAGGTCTCGCTGCGCGCGGCGCTCGTCCGTCTGATCCCGCTACGGGCCGCGGTGTTGCAGACGCTGCTGCCGGCGGTGCGCGACACGCTGGCGGAGGTCAAAGCGACGGGGCTCTTCGACTACGACGACATGCTCAGCGGGGTGTGGGAGCAGCTGGCGGATGAAGGCGATGCGAACGCTCGCGTGCTCGTGAACGCGCTGCGCGGCCGGTACAAGGTCGCCCTGATCGACGAGTTCCAGGACACCGACCCGATCCAGTGGAACATCTTTCGGCGCGTGTTCTTCGAGAGCCCCAACCGCGCCAATCGGTTGTTTGTGATCGGCGACCCCAAGCAGGCGATCTACGGGTTCCGAGGCGCCGACGTGCACACGTACCTCGAGGCCAAGGAGGCGATCCTGACCGATGGCGGGCAGGACGAACCGGTGCGGCTGCGCCAGAACTTCCGGTCCACCGAACCGCTCGTCGCGGCGTACAACACGCTGTTCGACCAGCAGGCCCCGCGCCCGTTTTTCGACGGGCCGATTCAGTACGACGCACCCGTGGTGTGCGGTCAGCCCGACATGCAGGCGATGGATGGCGAGGTCCCGCTGGTCCCCGTCCGGATCGTGCGCGGGATCCCGCGCGGCGAGAAACTCGACGCGTACGCGTTCAAGCGGACGCTGGGCAAGTGGATCGCGCAGGAGACGGCGCGGATCCTGCGCCAGGGGCTCACCGTCTGGAACGGGGAAGGGCGCACGATCGGCGCGAAGGACATCTACGTGCTGGTCCGGAATCGCGGCGAGGCGCGCCGCATGGGCACTTACTTGCGCGAAGCGGGTGTTCCGTTCGCGTTCTACAAGGAGGAGGGTCTCTTTCAGACCGCCGAGGCGCGCCACCTGCTGGAGCTCCTCATCGCGATCGCGGACCCGTACTCCCGCTCCAACCGGCTCAAGGCCTGGTCGACGCCGTTCTTCGCCGTGCCGTTCGAAGAGTTGTCGCGCTGCAGGGACCTGCCCGAGACGCACCCGCTGATGGCGACGCTACTGGACTGGCACGTGTGGGCGGGCCGCGGCGAGTTCGAGCGCCTGTTCGCCGACGTGCTCGATCGCAGCGGCATCGTGCGTCGCGAGATCTTCGCCGGACCCAGCGAGCGCGTGCTGACCAACGTGACGCACATCTTCGAGATCCTGCTCGAAGAGGTGCACAACGAGCGTGCCGGACTGTCGGACCTCATCGTCCGCTTGCGCCAGTTCGTCGACCAGGCCGGCTACCCGCAATCGGCGGAGCGCAACATCCAGCGGCTGGAGACGGACGAAGCCGCGGTCCAGGTCATGACGATCCACAAGTCCAAGGGTTTGCAGGCCGACGTCGTGTTCGTCTACGGCGGGATGTCCGCCGCGCCGGCCGCGGATCGCTCGCGTGTGTGCCATCAGGGCGACGAGCGCGTGCTCTATATGGGGTTGCCGCAGTCGAGCGCCGCGATGCAGGTCGTGGCGAAAGAAGCGCGCGAGGAGGACCAGCGGCTGCTCTACGTCGCCGTCACCCGGGCCCGCGCGCTGGTCTACCTGCCGTTCATCGGCAGCGTCGCCGGCACGCTGCAGTACACGAAGCTCGACGGCACCTACAAAGTCGTCAACGACCGCCTGCAATCGATCCTCGATGGCGAGGCCGATCCGCGCCTCTTCGAGGTCGTCGAGGCCCACGCCGTGCGGTTCGAAGGGGAGCACGGCAAGATCCACATGCCGGCCGCGGCAACATACTCGACCTGGGCACCGCCCGCCGAACGCCCGGATCCGTCCGACGGCATCGAGGCGCTCAAGACGCCGTCGCTGATCGTGAGCTCCTACAGCCGGATGAAGCGCACCAGCGAGTACGTCGATGGCGCCGGCAACCGCGAAGCGTTCATGCGCGAGGTCAGCGCGCGGGCGGAGGCTTTCCGCCGCGATGACGAGCTGCCCGGCGGTACGGACACCGGCATCTTCCTCCACGACATCCTCGAGCGCGTGCGGTTCGCCGACGCCCGCGACACGACCTACGACGAGTGGGTCGCACGACCCGCGATCGACCAACTGTTCAACGAGTCGATGACGACCCACAACATCGCGCCGCGGTTCGGACCGTACTGCCGGGAGCTCGTCTGGCTGACGCTGACGACGCCCGTCGATCTGCCCGGCTGCGCGCCGCTCGACGGCTTGTTTGGCGTGGCGCGCGATCTGCGCGAGGTCGAGTTCCTGTTCCCGATCCCGGAGCCGGAAAATCCGCGCATCGACACCCCGCCCGACGTCGTGTTCGACGTGAAGCGCGGCTACCTCAAAGGCTTTATCGACCTCGTGTTCGAGCACGACGGCAAGGTGTTCTTCGCGGACTGGAAGTCCGATTCGCTGGACCGCTACGACACCGACGAGCTGCGCCAACACGTGCTCGCGCATTACGAGACGCAGGCCTGGCTGTACTCGTTGGCCACGCTGAAGATGTTCGGCATCCACGACGAGGCCGCGTTCGAGGCGCGCTTCGGCGGCTTCGTCTACGCGTTCCTGCGCGGCATGGACACCGAGGCGCGGCGCGGCTTCTTCGCGCACCGCCCATCCTTTGACGAGATTCGCGCCTACGAGATGAAGCTCGAATCCGCGGAGTTTCGATGAGCGGTCGGCTACGCAGACGGCGAGAGTGGTGGGGCTCGTGGGGCGAAGACCCTCGCGCTCAGGATCTCGGCCGCCCGCTGCTCCACCACGCTGTGGAGCTCGTCGAACTCGCCGAGACCGAGGACGACGCGGTGCGTGGTGTGCTGCTCGACGCGGTCCTCGATACCCTGGTGTCGCAGCAGCACGGCAGTACGCGGGTTCCCGTTTCGGACGCGCTCTTTGAGTTGGCCGAGTCGGGGACCGTGCCGGAGCTGTTGAGCACCGACGAGCACGCCTACCGACCCCTCATCGTGACCGATGGCTGGCTGTATCATCAGCGCACGCTGCACTACGAACGCGAGCTCGCTCGCCGGCTCCGCGAGCGACTCGATCGCTCGACCGACGAGCTCGACGGCGTCGCCGAGGCGCTGGCGGACGTCGTCGCCAAGCCGACCCAGCTCGCCGACGGGACGCCGGTCGTGCTGTCCGACGAGCAGAAGAGCGCGGTGCAGACCTCGGCGGTGATGCCGCTCTGCGTGATCACCGGCGGTCCTGGCACCGGAAAGACCTCGATCGTCGTCTCCCTGATGCGGGTGCTCGTACGCTGTGGCGTGGACCCAGCCCGGATCGCGCTGGCCGCGCCGACCGGCAAGGCCGCGAATCGACTCGGCGAGTCGATCGACACGCAGCTCCGAAGCCTCGATGCGCCCGACGAGTCGGACGTTGGCCTCATCGAGAATCGCCGCGCCCCCGGGACACTGCATCGCTTGCTGAAGTACTCGGGCACCCACGGGCGCTTCATGCGCGACGAAGACGACGCGATCGAAGCCGACTGGGTCATCGTCGACGAGGCGTCGATGATCGACCTCGTGCTGATGGAGCGTCTTGTCCGATGCGTCGCGCCCGGGGCGAACCTCGTGCTGCTCGGCGACGTCGAACAACTGCCCAGTGTCGAAACCGGGACCGTACTGCGGGACTTGATTCACGAGTCGCACACGGCGCACGTCGCGCGACTCCGGCAGTCCTTCCGCATGGACCCCCGCGACCCCGCGGGACTGGCGATCCTGACGCTCGCCGGCCGCGTACGCGACGGCGACGCTACGGCCTCGTCGACGAGTAACGATGCCGGCATCACGTTCGATTGGGTGCCGGCGGGCCGATTGCGTTCGCGGCTACTCGAGTTCGTCGACGACTGGTTCGAACGCCGCGTCACCGCGCACGCCGACTTCATGCAGCTCGCCCGAAAGTCGTATCGACTGGTCGACAACGAATTCACCCCCGGCGACGAGGCCGACATTGCGCGGCTCTTCGGCCACTACGAGCGCTTTCGCATTCTGTGTCTCACCCGCGTCTTCGCGTCGGGCTCGCAAGCGTTGAACGCGGCGTTCCACCTGCGCATGGCGCGACGATCCGGGGTGGAGGGCATCCCCGATTATCTGGGCGGGGAGCCCGTCATGATGCTGCGCAACGACTACGAGCGCCGCCTCTTCAATGGCGACCAGGGCCTCGTCCTGTGGGTCGACTCCGGCGAGGAAGTCCCGCGCCTCACCGCGGTGTTCGGCGCCGACGGCGGCTTCCGTCCCCATCACTTGAGCGGGCTCTCCGGACAGTTGACCCATTCGTGGGCGATGACCGTGCACAAGAGCCAGGGCTCCGAGTTTGACGACATCGCGCTGGTGTTGCCCGAAGAAGACGTACCGCTGCTGTCGCGCGAGCTGCTCTACACGGCGATTACGCGCGCGCGGAAATCGGTGACGATCGTGGGCCCCCAGGAACTCTTCGAGTTGGGCGCATCACGGGCCGTCGACCGCTGGTCGGGCCTGTCCGAGCGTGTCTTCGGGGACGACGCCTCTACTTGAGCTTCGCGCCATCGAGCAGCAGCTTCGCGCAGTTCTTGCCCGGTTTGACCTCGATCGTCTGCGAGTGATCGAGGCCTTCGCTGGCGTTGACGACGCGGATCGTGTGCGGGCCTGCGGCGAGCTCACGGGTGTAGCCCCGGTCTTCCCCAAGCTCCTTGCCGTCCAGGTACCACGTGCCCTTGAACGGGTTCATGACGCTCATGATCACGCACCCGGGTGGCCCCGGCTTGGCCTTCAGCTTCATCGTGACCTTGCCGCCCGTGATCTTCGCCGCGTTGGTCGAGATCTGCGCGACAAGGTCCTCTTTCCGCGCGTCGATCCGCATGACGCCGTTCGACGGCCCCGTCCACTCTACCGGCGCAATGCCCAGCGACTTGCCGTTCACCGCGATCGACGCCCCGGTCGGATCGGACTTGATCGTGATGGTCTTGGTGACGACTTCCGGTTTCTCCACCTCGTCGGGCGTCACCTCTTCACAATCGAGCGTGAATGTGACGCCCTCGTTCGCCTGTGTGTAGTCGATCGGCTTGACCACCGACTTGCAGCCCGGGGCTTGCGCCTTGATGTGGACGAGTTCGCCCGGCAACAGCGTGACGACCGGTTGCGCCAGGGCCACGTTGTCCCGAAGGAACTCCACGCTCGGCTGTTCGGCGTGCAACGTGAACGTGCGCGGGCCCTGTGCCGAGACTTTGGCGCGAAGCCGGGTCGTGGGCACGGTCTCGTGCGTTCCCGCTTCCGCGATGACCTGCACGGTCCGTGACTCGTAGCCCTCCAACTCCAGCGTCACCTCGTGCCGCCCTTCGTCGAGCGACAGCGTATGCGGCGTGGTCGCACCGGGGATTAACGCGCCGTCGACGCTGATCTGCGCCCCCGTTGGATCGCTATCGATGACGCGCTTGCCCCTGCTCGACTGCGTCATCGCGTTGAAGGCGAAAAACGCGAGCGCCGCGACAACCACAGCGAGCGGGGCGTAGACGATCCAACTTCGTCGCGTGACCTCGGTCGTCGCGGTCACGCGGTCTGCGTCCTCGGAGATCGCCGCGGCGGGGTCGGCGACGACGGCCTGCGGCGCCCGGGTGCGTGTGGAGAGCTTCTCGCCGAGCCGCAGCTCCTCGGAGGAGACCGCGGTCGTCTCGTGCGGATCCACCACGGTGGCCGGGGTGCCGGCGAGCTTGCCGAGCTCGAAATCGAGCGCCTCATCGAGGCTCATCTTCTTGGGGGGCGAGGCGTCGCGCGCCGATTTCAGCTCTTCGCGCTCGAGGCCTTCGGGGAACATGTCCCCCAGAAACGCGGCGAGGTCGCTCGACGTGGGGCTCGACCCGCTGCTGTAGAGGTACTGCATCAGCGCGATCTGGAACTTGTCGATCGTCGGGTAGCGATCCGCGGGATCCTTGGCGAGCGCGATCATCACAATCTCGTCGATCTCGGCGGGCACTTCGAGGTTCAGCGCCCCCGGTGGGTCGATCGCGCACTCGCGCACCAGATCCAACGACTGCAGGTCGGTGCCGCCTTCGAACGGTCGGAACCCGGTCAACAACTCATACAGGACGAGCCCCGCCGAGAACGTGTCCGAGCGACCGTCCAGCGATCGACCCGCCGCTTGCTCGGGGCTCATGTAGCAAAACTTGCCCTGGATGCGTCCGGAGACCGTTTGGCCCAGACGCCCCGCGGCCCGCGCGATCCCGAAGTCGATGAGCTTCACTTCACCTTCGCGCGAGATCAGCACGTTCGACGGGCTGACGTCGCGGTGAACGATCCCGAGCGATTCGCCAGCCTCGTCAACCTTGCGATGCGCGTAGTCGAGGCCTTTGCACACCTCACTGGCAACGAACAGGGCGAGGTCGACGGGCATCGTGTCGCCATGTGCCGCGAGGCGCTTGGTGACTTCGCGCAGGTCGCGCCCCGCGATGTACTCCATCGCCATGTAGACTTCGCCGTCCTCGTCGCCCATGTCGAAGACGGGCACGATGTTGCCGTGCACGAGCTGTACGACGATGCGCCCCTCGTCGAGGAACTTCGTGACGAACTCCTGCTCTTCGGCGAGGTGCGGCAGCATCGTCTTGATAATGCAGTTCTTCTCGAACCCCGCCATCCCGCGAGTCCGCGCGAGGTAGATCTCGCCCATCCCGCCTTTGGCAATACGGCGCAGGAGCTCGTAGCGACCGAGCATGCGGATGGGTTCGGGTGCAGACATGGCCGCCACTGTAGATGCAACCCCCACTCTGGGCAAAGCTCAGCCGCCGGTTCGTGCCTGCCAATCGGCGATGATGCGCACGAACTCGGTAGGAGTGTCTTCCATCGGCGCGTGCCCGCTCCCCTCGATGACATGGACGTCAGCGCTCAGTCGCTCTCCCAACCACCACGCGTCCTCCAACGGCAGGATGTGGTCGTGTTCGCCCCAGATGACGAGGGTCGGGACGTCGAGCGGCTCGATATCGGTGTGCCGGCCATCGACGATTCGTGCACCGAGCTGGAGGATGAACTCCATGCGACGCTTGGAGCGCAACGGCGCGAGGTACTCTTCTTCCTCCGCGCGCGTCATCGCGGTGCCGCGCCAGTTCAGCGGCTGGTAGAGCGCCAGCCCGAGACGGTTCGCCCCCAGCGTTGCCAGCCCCGCGGGCAGCCGTTTCAGCGCGCGCGCGACCAGTGGCTGGGCCGGCACGCGCACCCCGGCGCTCACCATCGTCAGGCTGAGGCAATGCTTCGGGTCCGCACTCGCGACGCGATACGCGAGGTTCGCCCCCAGCGAATGACCGAGCCAATGCGCCGGCTCGTCGCCGAGCACCACGTCGCGAAACTGCCCCATCCACCGGGCGAGCGACTCGATCGTCGGCTGGACATCAGCCCGGCGGTAACTCTCGTCGCGACCATGCGCAGGCAGGTCGACGATCAGCAGTCGGTGCTGCGCGCCCAACGCGTCGGCGACGCGGCGGTACGCCATCGAGTGGGCCATGTAGCCGTGCACGAGCACCATCGCCGGGCCGGCGGGGTTCCCCGACTCGACCCAGCGGAATTCGCTCGCCTCGAATGTGGACTTTGGCACTGCGCTCACGGGTCGGCTCAGGCGTGAGTAGTTGCACGCCGGCGGCGGAGCACCAGTACAGCGGCGCCCAGGAGCATCGCCAGCCATCCGGCGGCGGCGTCGGGGCCCGACGAAATCGTGGCACAACATCCGCCGTCCTCGTCACCGCCAGCGGCCTCACCGGGTGCGACGTCGAGGTTGATGTCGATGCCCGTCTGGCCCGGCGGAATCGTCACGAGCGCCGGCTGCAAGTTCGCGTCCTGGTAGATGCCCCAGATCTCGTCGTCGTCCAGCTGCTCGTCGTCGTCGCTGTCGATGAACGCGATGACCGTATACGCACCTTCTTCGAGGTCCGCGATCGTGTAGGCGCCGGGATTGAGCAGGCTGATCGTTCGTTTCGCAAACACAGGGTCCGTCTCGCGGAACGCCTCGACCACGATGTTGCCCGACTTCGTCCCCGTGTAGGTGATCGTGCCGGCGATGGAGTCGACTTCGACGTCGTCGTCGGTGATCGTAATCGTCTTCATGCTGGGATTGCCCACGGTGTAGGCCGCCGTGTTCATGATCGTCATCGTGATCGTCTCGTCCTCTTCCACCACGGCGTCATTGATCATACCGATCGTCGCAGAGCCTTCGATCGCGCCGGCTTCAAAGGCGATCGTGACCGACGGTGCGATCGAGAAGTCCTCACCGGCCACCGCTGTTCCGCCCAGATTCAGGACGACGTTCGTCGCCGCGTCGAGGTTGCCGCGTCGGCGCACGGCCACCACGATCGGGTCGCGGTCGTTCTCGGAGACCTCGATCTCGGTCTCGCCGACGAACGACATCACCGATCCGGCACCCGGAGAAGTGGGGACCAACGCGGTGTCCGGAATGATCTCGTCGGGCTGTTGCGGGCTCTCCCACGACAACTGGATCGTGCCTTCGCCACCGCCGTTGAAGTACTCCAACCACACGCTGACGGCTTGATTCGCAGTCAGCGAGATCGTCCCCGTACGCTCTTGGGGGCCGTGGTAGTTCCAGTCGTCGATCACGAGCTGGTCGTTGATCCACAGGCGCACGCCGTCATCGTTGACCGTCTTGAACGTGTAGGTATCGGTGTAGCGCGGCGTCACCTGGCCCGTCCAAAGGATCGAGTAGGTTCCGCCGATGTCCGGTGCGGGTGGATTGCCGTCGGGGTACACGAAGTCGATCGTGGGGTCCGTGCGGGTCATCGCCAGACCCTCGAAGTTGTCGCTGTCGTAGTAGCGGCCGCGCAGGCCGTTCGCCAACTCGGCGACGATGTTGAAATCGGCGCTCGCGATCGGGCTGGGGTCGAACCCCGTGGCGTAGGTGATCGCGCGGATCGTGGTCGGCGCCGTCAGGTTGATCGCGGTGCCGTCGTACAGCGTCGACGTATTGTCGGGGTCCGTGCCGTCGGTCGTGTAGTAGATCATCGCGGCGGCGGTCCCCGACGCCAGCGAGACCGCGACCGATCCTTCGAACGTCCCGCCATTGGGCGACAACGCCGGCGTTTCTGCGGGGTTGCCCGCCATCATCCCCGGATACCCGGTGAACGCGTCGCCGTTGGCCACCACCACGGCCTGATAGGTCAGGTCCATCGGGTAGTAGAGTGCGAAATCGGGGCTTCCGATCCAGGTCGTCTCCGACGCATCCACCGCCACGCCCGCGCTATCCAGCGCGACGACCTCGATGTCGGTCAGCGGCATCGTCCACGTCAGGTTGCCGTAGTTCGTAAACGTCGTGACCGCCTGCGTCGCCT
>JBFIHF010000216.1:0-11033 GCA_041601915.1 Bradymonadaceae bacterium | reverse complement strand
GTGGGGCAACGACCACGCGAACTCGACGACGCGGTGATCGATGAGCGGCACACGTGCCTCGAGGCCGACCGCCATCGAGGCGCGATCCACCTTGGTCAGAATGTCATCGGGCAGATAACTGATCAGGTCCCAGAACATCATTCGTTCGGCGAGCTCGCCAGACACATTCGGGAAGTCGACGGCGCCGTCCGCCCCGTTGATCACGATGGCGGCAGGGTCCGGCCAATGCGACCGCAGCTTCTTGTACAGCTCCGCCCCGGATGCTGACGGCAGCACGTCGGCGAGCTTCTGCAGCTTTTCGGCGGGCAAGCGCACCTGCAATGCGTCGGGGAGGCTCGGACCGAGGCGATCGAACACGCCTTCCCACGCCTCACTCGACACGCCCATCATCGCGCCGGCCACCGCGCGGCGGACGCTGCGGGGGAGGTGTCCGACCGCGGTCATCACACGCGGTCCCCAGATGTGGCGGTTATAGCCGGCAAAGAGTTCGTCGCCGCCGTCGCCGGACAGACTCACGGTCACATGCTCGCGCGCGAGCTGCGACACGAGGAACGTGGGGATCTGCGAGGAGTCCGAGAACGGTTCGTCGTAGATCTTGTTCAGGTGCGGGATGACCGCCAGCGCGTCTTCGGCCGTGACGTACCATTCGGTGTGGTTGGTGCCGAGGTGTTTGGCCACCTCGCGCGCATGTCCGGCTTCATCGTACGCCTCGTCCTCGAACCCGATGGAGAAGGTACGGACAGGCGTCGCCGAACTCTTCTGCATCAAGGCCACGACGGTGGACGAATCCACGCCACCGGACAGGAACGCCCCGAGCGGCACGTCGGCCACCAGGCGGTCGTTGACCGCGGTGGTCAGGACGTCCTCGAGCGCATCGACCGCCGCTTCCGGCCCGCCCGTGAAGGTGTTCATCCGCTCGTCGCGCCGCGTTCGAGCGTCCCAAAACGGCTTCACCGTGGGTTGTGCGCTCGCCGCATCGAACACGGCGATGTGCCCGGGCAGGAGCTTCTGAAACCCCTCGAGCATGCATTGCTCGCCCGGCACGCAGTTGTACCGAAGCAGGGCGGCGAGCGCGTCGCGGTCGACGGAGCTGCGAAAGCCCGGGTACTTGCGGAACGGCGAGAGCTCGGACGCAAAAACGATGTCGGGCCCGACGCGCCCCCAGTACAGCGGCTTGATGCCCAGGCGATCGCGGACCAGCGTGAGCTGACCGAGTTCGCGGTCGAACACGGCGATCGCGAACATGCCGACGAAGCGCTGCGCCGCACCCTGTGGCCCCCAGCGCGAGATCGCTTCGAGAACGACCTCCGTGTCGGAGTCCCCGCGCCAGCTGCCGCCCAGCTCCGCCCGAAGTTCGCGGTAGTTGTAGACCTCGCCGTTGTACGTGAGGCAGAACCGGCGATCGCGGCTCTCCATCGGCTGTTTACCGCGCACGGACAGATCGATGATCGACAGGCGGCGATGGGCGAAGCCGACGCCATGGCGCTGGTCGATCCACGTGCCACCGGCGTCGGGTCCGCGATGGGTCAGCTCGTCGGCCATCGCGCGCAGCAAGGGGCGCGCATCGGTGACGATGTCCGTTTGTCGGGACCAGAAGCCGCAGATACCGCACATGGAGTCAGCCGGCCGTCAGTCGAGCCACATGATGGAGACGTCCGGATCGATGAGATATCCGTCGTCCTGGGTGAGCAGCACGTCCTCGAGCCCATTGGTCCGCAAGGTGCGGATCGCGCTGTAGACGCGCGCCGCGCCAGCGTCCGCGGTGACCACGTCCCCCGGCCAACCCGCTTCGAGCACGTCGTCGGGCGACAAACCGGCGCCAGGCGCCCCCTCGCGGGCCTCGGCGAGTGCGACGATGATCTTGCGCAGCGGGCCGCGGCGCGAGAAATCGACCTCGTCGCTGCCGGGCGGCACAAAACGGCGGCCATCGCGAGAGACCGCGAGGGTCACGGCCGACAGTGGGCCGAACGTCAACTCCGCCACCCGTGCGAGCACGTCCGCCGGATCATGGGTCGTCCATCCGGGCGGGCGACGCCCCCAATCGCCTTTGCTGGCGGACATTGCGTCGAGCCGTTCGCGGACCGCGACGATGTCCGAGGGACGCGCGGTGTTCCCGCTCGCGATGAGGTCGACGAGCTCGGCGATGAACGACGGGCTCAGCGAGGTGTTCTTGTCCGCGTCTGCCCACAGCTCGCGCAGTTTCGCGACGGCCTCCTCGGCCGGATCGCGGTCGTGCGTCATCGCATACGACAACGCGAGGTAGCCCCACAACAGGCCACCCCAGAACGAGTCATGCGGCACGACCTGTGAGATGGCGCGGCGAAACTGCGGCCGCGCGAGCTCCTGATGGTGTCCGAGCATGTCGTGAATGGCGAGGTGGCAGCGCGGTCGCGCCTCGTCCTGCCAGTTCGGCGCGCCCTCGTTGAGCTGCACGGCCTGGATCAGGTAGGTGCGGTCCGCGGACCCGCGCCCGAGCTCGCCGAGCCCGATGAGCGCGCGCGTCTCGCCGGATCGATTGCCCAGCGCGTGGGCGAACTCTTGTCCGAGCGTGAACGCCTCGGCCGCGCCGTCGACATCGCCGAGGTTCGCTCGGACCGAGCCGAGGGCGACGTAGGCGAGGCCGCGGAACCGGTCGTCGCCAACGCGCTCGTGGAATTCGAGGGACTCCTCGAGGTTCGTCAGCGCCTCGTGCCATCGCTCCTGCCACGACTGACACACCGCGAGATTCATGAGCCCTCGGCCAATGAGCACGTCGTCTTTGGCGGCTCGGCAGCGCGACAACGCGTCGCTGAACAGTTCCTCGGCCTTCTTCAGTTCGCCCTGCTCCGAGGCGACGATGGCGAGGTTCCCAAGCGCGATGGTCTCGAGGCGCGCGCTGTGGATGCGCCGCGCGAGTTCGAGCCCTTCGTTCAGCGATGCGATCCCTTCGTCGACCTTGCTGCAATGGGTGAGGGTGAAGCCGTGCAGGGTGTAGGCATCGGCGGCAGTCTCAAAGTCCTCGCACTCCAGCGCGAGCTTCGCCGCGGCAGCCGTATCGGCGAGTGATGCCTCGAGGTCGCCGCGCTCGGATGAGGCGATGCCGCGGAAGAGCAGCAGCTTCGCGATCGTCGCGGGCTCGCTGACCTGACCGATCAGCTCGGACATCGTCTCTTCGGCCAGCGGAACGCCCGCTGAAAGGCGCAGCACGCGGGCCGCCGCGATCACGACCGAGGCCTTGAGCTCCGGCTCCGACACGCGGCGTAGGGCGACGAGGAGGTTCGGCAGGTCGGCCTGTCTTGCGTAGATTTGTTGGGTCGGCGTGTTCTCGATCATATCGACGAAGAACTTGGCGTGACGCGCGGCGGCCGCATCGGCGAGCCCCATCTCCTCCAGCTTCATCTCCGCCGCACTTCGCACCATCTCAAACAGCAGGAACCGGCGGCCGCGGTCGCTGTCTTCGAACTCCAGCAAAGAGCGTTCGACGAGGTCCTCGACGAGATCCTCGACGAGCCCGTCGTGGTCCGCGACCGCTTCGAGGGCCTCCAACGTGAAGCCGCCTCGGAACACCGAGCAGTGCGCCAGTCCTCGGCGCTGGGGGTCCGTGAGCAAGTCCCACGACCACTCGATCGTGGCCATGAGGGTCTCGTGACGCTCCGGTCGATCGCGGTCTCGGGCGCGCAGAGCACGCATGCGATTCGTGATGCGGTCGACGAGCTGAGCCGGCGGCAGCACGTTGACGCGTGCGGCGGCGAGCTCAATGGCGAGCGGCAGTCGATCCAGGCGGTCGACGAGCTCCTCGATCGCGTCCCGGTTCGAGTCGTCGATCGTGAACGTGGGGATGACTTCGGCGGCGCGGCGCTCGAAGAGCTTCATCGCGGCTTCCTGGCCGAGCGGGCTCAGCTTGAACCGCTGTTCGCCGCCGATACGCACCGGCTCGCGCGACGTCGTGAGGATGCAGACATCTTTGGTGCCGTCGAGAATGCGAGCCAACGGATCGGCCATCTCCTCGATGAGATGCTCGAGGTTGTCGAACACGATCAACGTGCGCGGCTTGTTGCGAACGGCCTCGATGATCGGCTGAACGGCCGATGCGGCGGCGCCAAAGCCAAGCCCGAACATCTCCGCGAGTTCGCGCAGCGCCTCCTCGGCGCCCTCGAACTTGGCGAGCTCGATCATCCAGACGCCACCCGGGAAATCCGGAACCGCCATGCGGCCGAACTCGCGCGCGAGGCGGGTCTTGCCGGTGCCCCCGATGCCGGTGATCGTGACGAACCGTCCGCTCTCGAAGAGCTCACGCAGCCGCGCGATCTCGAGATCGCGACCGATGAGGTCGGTGCGAGCCGGGGTGAGGTTGGTGGTCTTTGTCGTTGGCCTCACGCGGCCTCCGCTGCCTGCGTGCCCATGAACTCGGTCATCGCGACCTCGCCCGCGTGCGCGATGCCATCTTGCTTCAACACCACGAGGATCGTGCGCAGAACGATCTCGAGGTCGAGAAGGAACGATGCGTGTTCGACATACCACACGTCGAGTTCAAACCGCTCCTCCCAACTGGTCGCGTTGCGGCCATTGACGGCGGCCCATCCCGTGACCCCGGGCTTGACGTCCTGCCGCCGCGCCTGGCGTGGGGTATAGCGGTCGACGTACCGCATCAGCAGCGGTCGCGGGCCGACGACGCTCATGTCGCCTTTGAGGACATTGAGGAAACAGGGCAGTTCGTCGACGCTGGTGCGTCGAATCAGGGCCCCGAGCTTCGTAATCCGCTGGCTATCGGTGGCGAGCATGTCCTCGCCGGGCCGCAGCTTCCGCATCGTGCGAAACTTGTACATGTCGAACGGGACGCCGCCGCGGCCGGGCCGGGCCTGTCGAAACAGGATCGGGCGGCCCATTGTAGCGAAAATTGCAGCGCTCGTGGGGAGCGTCACGGGCGCCGTCGCGACGAGTGCGGTCGCGGCGACCGCGATATCGAACCCCCGCTTGGCGATGTTGTACGTGAGCCCCATGTGAAACGAGGATACCTCACAACCCGGCGCCACCGCCACGCAAACCAAGCATTGTCGCGGCGTTGCCGGGCTCTCGAGTCAAAGATCGGCGTCGAGGTGGCTGGCACCGATGCGCCCGCTCGCCATCCCGACGAGTGCTGCGGCGTTGGAGACGCCGTCGTGCGGCCAGTCCGGCGGCGGAGACTGCAGCTCGCCGGGTAAGCAGACGCGCGTCACACCGAGCGGCTGCGCGCGCTCGGCACCGGGCCCGCACCACGCGACGCCCTGAAGATGAGTGGCGGGCAGATGGAGCACCTCGACCGGGTCGTCGCAAACGCAGAGCACGACGACGTTGGCGCTGCGTGGGGCGCCGTCCCAACGGTCTCGCCGCTCAATCCAGCCCAGCCGCGCCGGCCAGACACGGGTTTCGAACTGTGCGACGCCCATCTGCTGGTGTCGATCCGCAAACATCGCTTCGTCGATCTGCGGCGCAAGCTCGTGCTCGCGACGTGTCAGCTCGCCCGCCAACGCGGTGGCGAACTCGTCGGCGGCGTGCTCGGTGCCGACAAACAAGACCGCCCGCGCGGAGAAACATCCACGGCCGAACCACAGCGCGATATCGGTGGCGAGGCCCGCGACGTGGCGTGCGGCGTCGCCGTCATCGACCACGACGGCGAAGCTCTGGCGGTCGCCGTAGCCGACGACGTGGTCCGCGCCGAGCCGGTTCGACAGCAGGGCGATCGTCGCATCCGAACCGCTGATGACGTATCGATCGGCGGAGGCGACCTCGTCGGTGAGCCCGAACCCGGAGACCTCGGCGAAACGCTGGGCGAAGTGGAGTCCGCGCCGGCTCGGCCGGATCGTCTGCTCGCCGACCCCCAGCAGCTCCGCGAGCAATACGGGTGTGACGCCAGCGCCGGGCAGGGCCGGCCAGACGTGCGTAATCGACGACGGAACGTTCACGGCGTGGAGCGCGGCGAGCTCCCGCTCGAGCGCGGCGGCCATCGCATGGACATCCCACGTCCGGCGATGCAGCGCGAAACCGCCTTCGACCATCGGGCGCGGCCAGCCATCCCGCACCACGGCGTCGAGCGTCTCGTCGTCGAGCAGCCCATCGACCACGTCCACGAGCCTGTCGACGACGCGCTGCACTCAGTACTTCTGGGCGTTGAGGATTGGGTAGGCGATGACGATGAACACCGCCGCAAACAGCATCAGGGGAATCAGATATCCAGCCGCCGTCAGCTGGCTGCCGCCCGAATCGGCGAACTCCAGCAGGCTCTCGTAGCCCCAACGTGACGGCATCAGCGTGTACAGAACCTCGCTGACCCCCTGAAAGTCGTCCTCGGCGATCGCGAACTCGCTGAACAGGATTTGGGGGATGATCACGAGGGGCACGAGGCCCACCGCATAGTCGCTGCGCTTGACGACTGCCGAGATCAGCAACCCCAGACAGACCCCACAGAACGTGGTCGCCATCATCGCGATCACGATCCAGCCGACGGCGACGCGCGTGTCGACGTAGTTGTAGATGATGATCGAGTACGTGAACGCTTGGACGCATGCGAGCAAGCCGAGCACGCGGACCTTCGAATACAGGTACGCCGCGAGATTGAGCCCGGCCATCTTCTCGCGCAGAAACAGCGAGCGCTCCTTCACGATCTCGCGGCAGCCGTCCATACACCCGACCCACAGCATGCTCAGTGTCATCACGAAGTAGAGCGACGACGTCGCGCGACCCAGGTTTCCCCAGACCATGACGGCGAGGCCCGCCAGCAAGGGCGCCTGCAGCAGGAGGAGGCCCGTCCCCTTCCAATCCGCGAGGATCGTCTCGAGGTAGCGGTCGGAGAGCACGTTGCCCTGGAACCAGTTCATGAACGGTGCCGCATTGCTCATCGTGTTTGCTCAGCTTGCTTGTTCATCTTGTCCGCTCATCAGGGGCCCCACAGGCGCAGGATCTCATGGTCTTCGCGCAGACTATCCACCGAATCATACCGCGCGGCGAGGTCGAGGCGAAGGTAGCGCCGATTTTCACGAGGCGCACCGAAGATGACGGGGCAGATCTGGGTGTTCTCGTGCTTGAACCACCCGGCATCGTCGCGGTCGTGGCCGTGTACGACGAATCGTAGATCGCATCCGCTCAAATGGCTCATATGCTCGAGAAACGAGCGGCTCACCGCCTCGCGCTGCCCGTAGAAAGTCGTCATATCGCGCACGAAGCCATTCTGGCGCACGGTCAGCTCGCCGCCGATATCGATGGCGTCGAGCTCGGCGAGCGACTCCACCAGCGCCCCCGGCGATGCATGCGACAGGAACGCCCCGCACGGGGTCATGACACAGAGCAGCGCGTCGCGGAACACCGCGTGCATCGTCGCGATCACGTCGGCAGACAGCGTCTCCTCGAGATGCCCGGACTCGTCCGGCCAGAACTTCGCGACCTTCGGGCCGCCCACGTGGGCCCAGTCGTGGTTGCCGATCACAAAATGCACGCGCCCCGGATACTCCACCTGTAGCGCCGCGATCGAGGTGGCGATCTCGCCGGAGCGATCGTCGTAGTCGTACAGCGCAGGGCTGCGCAGACGGGCCGTGCGGTCGGGTGCGTGCACGATGTCGCCGAGGATCACCCAGTGTGTCGACGCATCCGATCGCGCGAAGATCGCACGCATCTGCTCAAAATCGTCGCCGCTGCCGTGCACGTCCGTGTTGACGAGCAAGGTCCCGTTTGCGGGCAGAATGAGGTGTCGAGCGACCATGACGATCACGATCCTCGACCCACGACCGGTGCGCAAGCGTTGAACGATTGAAACGGCTTTGCTATAGCGTCCAATCCTCAGGAAGTCGCAAGCGGTTCGCCGCGCGTCACACCCTTCGAATTGAGAGTCCTACATGCCATACGACGTCGAACAGACCGGAAGTCTCACCCGAACCGCCTCGGTCAGCGTCCCGAACGACGAATACCAGAAGGACGTGGACAAGGCGCTGCGCAAGCTCGCCGGACGCGTGAAGATCCGTGGATTCCGCAAGGGCAAGATCCCGATGAACGTGCTGCGCCAGAAGTACGGCGAGTCCGTTCAACAAGACGTCATTCAGGACATCGTCAACCGCTACGTCGACACGATCGTGGGCGAAGCGAGCAACGTGCTGTTCATCGATCAGCCGAAGGTCACGAGCTTCCAGGAGAACGGCCTCGGTCTGGCGTTCCAGGTCGCGTTCGAGATTCGACCCGAAGTCGACCCGATCGGCTACCTCGGACTCTCCGTCGAGCGGCCGAAGATCGAGATTGAGTCGTCGGCCATCGATGAGGAGTTGGAGAAGCTGCGTCAGCAGTTCTCGACGCTGGAGCCGATCGCGCTGCGCACCACGATCAAGGTGGGCGATGTCGTGACGTTCGACTTCTCGGCCGTCGATCGCGAGGACCCCGATCTGTCGGACTTCGAGGGGACGGACGCCCAGATCACGATCGGGGACAAGAATGCGCTGCCGGGCATGGAGGATGCGCTCGTCGGCGCGGCCTTCGACGCGACCGTCGTCGCGACCGTCGAGCCGGCGGCGAACTACCAGATGGAAAAACTGCGCGGCAAGAAGTTCGACGTCGAGCTTCGCGTGAAGTCGGTGAAAGCGCGTGTGCTGCCCGAACTCGACGACGAGTTTGCCGCGGACACCGGCGAGGCCGATACGCTCCTCGACCTGCGCACCAAGGTGCGCGAGCAGCTGACGCACCAACAGGAGCACTCCGCCGGTCACTTCGCGGAGAACGACATGATGGAGCGCTTGCTCTCCCAGAATGATTTCGAGCTGCCTCCGCTGTTTGTGCGCCAGCAGATCGACAACAAGATCAACCAGCAGCTGCGCCAGATGACCGATCAAGGGATCGATCTGAAGTCCCTCAACCTCGACGTCTCCGGGATCCGCGAAGAGCTGCGGGCGGAGACCGAGTCGCAGCTGCGGGCCGAATTCCTGCTGCTGGCGATCGCGGAGAAAGAGAAGGTCCAGGTCGCCGATGAGGACATGACCAACTTCTTCGAGCATCAGGCGATGCACATGAACGCGACGCCGGCCCAGGTGAAGAAGTTCTACCAGCAGGACAAGAACCGCTGGCAGCAAGCGGCGGGCAGCGCGCTGCTGGAGAAGACGGTGAACTTCTTGCTGGAGAAGGCCGAGATCAAAGAGATCGAGTGGCCCTCCGAAGAAGAGCAGGCGCAGCGCGACGAAGAGCGCAAAGCCAAGGCCGAGAAGGCCAAGGCGTCGGCCAAGCCGAAGAAGGCGAAGGCGAAGGCGGACAAGCCCAAGGCCGACAAGCCGGCGAAGGCGGACAAGCCGGCGAAAGCGGCGGACAGCAGCGCGGACGCCGAGGCGGCACTGTCCGCGTTGAAGGTCGCGGAGCTCAAGGACCTGCTCAAGGAGAATGACCTCGTGCAGACGGGCAAGAAGTCCGATCTGGTCGCACGTCTCCTCGAAGCCGGTGTCAGCCCCTGATATGGCCGACCTCCGACCCCTCAGAGCGCTGCGATACGACCTCGATGTCCTCGGCCGCGAGGCGTTCGCGCTCGTTGTGACGCCGCCGTACGACGTCATCGACGATCGACACCAGGATGCGTTGTATGCGCAGCATCCGAACAATTTCGTGCGCATTGACCTGAACCGGATTCAGCCGACGGACACGGCCGAGAACAACCGCTACACGCGGGCTCGGCGGTATCTGATGGACTGGATCGCGAGTGGCGCCGTGACGATCGACCGCGAACCGTCGGTCTACGTGCACCACCAGACGTTCCTGAACGCCGCGGGCGAGCAGGTGACGCGGCGCGGGTTCCTCGCGAACATCCGGCTCGCGGAGTACGACGAGAGCGTCGTGCTGCCGCATGAGCGCACGCTGCGTGGCCCGAAGGAAGATCGACTCGCCCTGATGAAGGCGACGGAGACCAACCTGAGCCCGGTGTTCTTCCTGTACAGTGACCCGGAGTCGACGCTCGACACCGCGCTCGCGGCGGCCGTGGCGAGCTCCACGCCCGCCAGTACCACCACGGCCGACGGGATTCATCACGAGCTGTGGCGGGTGACGGATCCGGGCATCATCGCACGGGTCACCGCGTTCATGGCGCCCCAGCAGGTGCTCATCGCCGACGGTCACCATCGCTACGAGACCGCGCTGGCGTACCGGGAGTTTCGGCGCGGTTGCGCGGAGGAGCCCCACGACGACGCGGCGTACGAGTTCGGCCTCGGGTTCTTCGTGAACCTCGACGACCCGGGCCTCGCGGTGTTTCCGACCCATCGGGTCGTGCACGATCTCGCCGGATTCCCGGGGTTCGAACCGGTCGTGGCGCGGCTCGCCGCGCACGAAGAGTTCGACGTCTCGCGGCTCGGGGCGCTCGATCGTGCCGGGATTATCTCCGCGCTGACCGAATCCGGCGTCCGCGGACCGAGTTTCGTGCTGCTCGGAAGCGGCGAACCGGCGCTCGTGCGGTTTGTCGGGGAACTGTCGAGCGCGCTCTTCAGCAGTGATACGCCCGACGAGGTACGCGCGCTGGACGTGTGCGTGCTGCACGAGGCGCTGTTGGACGGGATGCTCGGCATCTCGCGAGCGGCTCAGGAAGAGAAGACGAATCTGCACTACATCAAGGGCGACGACCCCGCGTTCGACGCCGTCGATGATGCCGAGACCCAGATCGTGGTCTTGATGAACGCGACGCCGGTCGATCAAGTCGATCGCGTCTGCCGGTCCGGCGGCGTGATGCCGCAGAAATCGACGTTCTTCTACCCGAAGATCCTGTCCGGCCTTGTGGTCAATCCTCTGTAGTTCGGTGTTGTGGTGTTCAAATTTCGAGACTTCGTTCCCGCCCAAGAAACGCTGGGATTACTCGGGGAGCCCTCGCTGACGACGTTGCAGTCCGCGCTGGATGCGGCGAACCACTGGATCTTTACGTTTGGCGTCGAGGTGTTCAATCTCGAGACGCTACTGCTGCCGAACGTGCGAAAAGACAGCGACACCATCGAGGCCGAACTGCGGTCCGGTGGGGAGACGACCTACTGGTATCAGGTGGTGCGGGTCTGGTTCCGCGAGCTCGAACATGAGAG
>JBFIHF010000215.1:0-11035 GCA_041601915.1 Bradymonadaceae bacterium | reverse complement strand
GCTTTTGATTTCTGATGTCGATTTCCTGCAACGCTGGGAGCTTCGCGTCGACAACGTGCGCTGACGAATGGAACTCAGTGTGACGGAGGCGGGTGATGAAACAGGAGCTGCAGGATGGACTGGCGATGTTCGGGCTGCCGAGCTTTCGCCCCGGACAGGTGGAGGCCGTGCGGTCGATTCACGAGGGGCGCGACACGCTGGTCGTGATGCCGACGGGATCAGGCAAGAGCCTGTGTTTTCAGCTCCCGGCGATGATTGGCGGGGGTCTGACGGTCTGCATCTCGCCGCTGATCGCGTTGATGAAGGACCAGGTGGATTCGCTGCACGACCTCGGATTGCCGGCGGCGTGTCTGAACTCACATCAGAGTGCGGCGGAGCGGCAAGAGCGTCTCGAACGGGTCGCGGCGGGAGAGGTTCGGCTGTTGTACGTGGCGCCGGAGCGGCTGGACCACCGCGGGTTTCGGCGAGTGCTGGAGAGTGTGGTTGTCGAGCGCCTCGTCGTGGACGAGGCGCACTGCGTGAGCCAGTGGGGTCATGACTTCCGACCCGACTATCTGCGGATCGGCGAGCTGCGCCGGTCGCTTGGCGACCCTCCGGTTGCGGCGCTGACGGCCACCGCGACGCGGTCCGTTCAGCAAGACATCGTGGAGCAGATGGCGATGCGCGACGCGAACGTGCTCATCCATGGCTTCGAGCGACCCAACCTGTCATTTCAGGTCATCTCGACGTTCTCGGACCGTGACAAAGCCGAGCACATGCGGCGGATCGTGCGCCGCGCCGCGCCGGGGTCGGTGGTCGTCTACTGCGCGACGCGCAAAGAAACGGACCAGGTGGCCGAGGAGCTGAGCAAGGCGGGACTCGCGGCGGATGGCTACCACGGCGGATTGTCCGAGAAGCGGCGCTCACAGGTTCAGGACGACTGGATGGCTGGGCGCATCCAGGTGCTGGCAGCCACCAACGCGTTCGGTATGGGCGTCGACAAACCGGATGTGCGCGCGATCATACACCACAACATCCCCGGCAGCGTGGAGGCGTACTACCAGGAGGCCGGCCGGGCGGGGCGCGACGGCGCACCCGCGGAGTGCGTCGTGTTGTATGACTTCGACGACCGCGGCATCCACGACTTCTTCATCCGCAACTCGTACCCCGATGCGAAGTGGTACGAGCGCATCTGGGCGGAGCTGTGCGACGAGACGAGCGACCCGATTCACGTGCGTGTCGATGCGCTGTGCCGGCTGGTGGCGGTCGACCACGAGTATCTACACGCGATGGCGGCGGACACGATCCTGCGCAAGCTGAAGGCTCATGGGCATCTCGGCAGCCTGAAGCAGAAGGGGTCGATGCGGACGATGACGGTCCTCGACCGCGGGGCGCCCCTACGGGTCGACTTCCAGGCCCTGGGAAAGCGCCGCCAGATCGCGGAACGCCAGCTCGCCGACATCGTCGGTTGGGTCGAGGCGAGCGGTTGCCGGCAGGCCGCGCTGGTGCGCTACTTCAACAGCGAGCCGTCGTTCGGCGACCGGTGCGACGTCTGTGACTACTGCAGCCGTACGGCGGCCGATGCCGACGTGAGCGTCCTCGCGCGCAAGGTGTTGTCCGGCGTCGCACGCGGACGGGGCGCGGCGAGTCGGGCGGTGATCGTGTCGATGCTGTGTGGGCAGCGCGACACCGCCGTGCGCGCGCTTCAGCTCGACGAAACGCCGACGTTCGGGCTGCTGTCGACCTATCGCACTGAGACGGTCGCCGACGTGTTACAGGCGTGCGAACGTGGCGGGCTCGTGGACGGTCGACGACGCGTGGGTCGACGGCTGACTGCGGTAGGGGCGGACGTGATGACGGGAAGTGTGGAGCTGGACAGCAAGCTCGAGAAGTCGATTCAGCGAGCACTCAGGAAGGCGCGGCGCTAGTGCAGCAGCCGCCTACTCGCCTTCGACCTCGCCGTCGATGTCGATGTCGTCGTCGATTTCTTCCTGCTCAGCGGTCGCGCCATCGCCAGTGGTATTGGTCTGGAGCGTTCGGATCGGGAGCGAGTTCAACCGTTGGGCGGCGAGCGGGTTCGCGTTGAACGTCGGCACGCGGGGTGGCTGCAGGTTGCGGCCGATGTCTGCCCCGCGCATGGAGTTGAGCGCTCGTCGTGCACCGAACGAGCGGACGCGTTCGTCGGCTTCGTTCACGTCGACCTCAGCGTCCTCCTCGACGTCGGCAACCTCGGCCTCGGCCACCTCCGGCTCGATGAGCTCCGGGACGACGCCGGGCGGCGGCTCAATCTGTTCGGGTTGCGCCTGTTCGGGCTGCATGACGGGCGGTTCGACCGCCTCGGTGAGTTCCCATCCGGGCTCGCTCTCCGTGATCTCCTCGGCGGGTTCGGCCTCGATCTCGGCCAACGCCGCAGCGGCGGCAGCGCGTTTGCCGCGAACGGCAGGGTCTGGGCCGTCGGAGGGGAGTTCACCGGTGCCGCCGTAGGGACGAAACCCCGGGACTTCATCGGCGCCCGTCTTCGCGGTGGTGCCCGGTGAGAGTGCGACCCAGCCAATCGCGCCCACGAGCAGGAGCGCGACGACACCCGCGACCGAGAAGACGATCACGCGGCTCGAGGCGGGCTCGATCGGCAGTCGAGCTTCGGGAACCGAGCTCTCGTGGAGCCCGACTTCGTCCTCGGAGATCTCCTGAAGACCGCTGCGGTCGAAGACAATCTCGAAGCTGCCGTCGCTGGTCTGGCGCAACGCGCTGTGTTTGCCCGAGTCACTCACGCGGCAAATGGTATCGGCGTGTTGTCGAAAAGGAAAGTATGTGCGGACGGCGCAGGCAGCATCAGCGTGAGGCGCACAACAAAAAAGGCCGCGAGACGTCGTCTCGCGGCCTTTTGATCATGAACCGCTCAGTTCGCTTCTTCGAACTCGGCGTCGATGACGTCATCGTCATCGCCATCGTCGTCGGGGCCGTCGGTGGCTTCGCCATCGCCGGGGGTCCCTTCCGCGGTGGCGCCATCGGCTGCGGCGGCTTTGTACATCGCCTCCGCGGACGCGTGGAGTGCCGCTTCGAGCTCTTGCATCTTGGTGTCCATGAGCTCGGCATCCTCGGCGTCGATCGCGGCCTGCAGGGCGTCGATCTTCGCGTTGAGCGACACGCGATCCTCCTCGCCGAGCTTGTCCCCGTAGTCGGCGACCGTCTTACGCGCGGAGTGCGCCATCGATTCGGCCTTGTTGCGGCTCTCGATGCGCCCCTTGCGCAGCTCGTCCTCGGCGCGATGGGACTCGGCGTCCTTCACCATGCGCTCGATCTCCTGGTCCGTGAGGCCAGACGACGACTCGATGCGAATCTTCTGCTCCTTCGAGGTCGCCTTGTCCTTGGCGGAGACGTGCACGATGCCGTTGGCGTCGATGTCGAAGGTCACTTCGACCTGCGGGATGCCGCGCGGCGCCGGCGGGATGCCGTCGAGGTTGAACTTCCCGAGGGTCTTGTTGTCCTCGGACATCGGTCGCTCACCTTGCAGCACGTGAACGGTCACGCTGGTCTGGCTGTCCGAGGCGGTGGAGAAGATCTCCGACTTCTTGGTCGGGATCGTCGTGTTGCGCTGGATGAGGGGCGTCATGACGCCGCCGAGCGTCTCGATGCCCAGCGTCAGCGGGGTCACATCGAGCAGCAGGATGTCGCTGACATCACCGCTGAGCACGCCGGCTTGCACCGCGGCGCCGAGGGCCACGACTTCGTCGGGGTTCACGCCTTTGTGGGGCTCGCGGCCGAAGAACTCTTTGACCTTCTGCTCGACGAGCGGAATCCGAGTCGAGCCACCGACGAGGAGCACCTCGTGGATCTCTTCCTTCGTCTTGCCGGCGTCTTCGAGGGCCTTCTTGCACGGTGCGAGGGTCCGCTGCACGAGATCGCTGACCATCGCCTCAAACTTCGCGCGCGTCAGCTTGATGTTGAGGTGCTTGGGCCCGTTGGCGTCGGCGGTCAGGAACGGAAGGTTGATGTCCGTCTCGAGCACGCTGGACAGGTCGATTTTGGCCTTCTCCGCGGCTTCTCGGAGGCGCTGCAGCACCATCTTGTCGCTGGAGACATCGATGCCGGTGTCCTTCTTGAACTCGGCGATGAGCCAGTTGATGACGATGTGATCGAAGTCGTCGCCGCCGAGGTGGGTGTCGCCGTTGGTCGACTTCACTTCGATGACGTTGTCGCCGATCTCGAGAATCGAGATGTCGAACGTACCGCCACCGAGGTCGTAGACGGCGATGAACTCTTCGCGGTCGTGGTCCATGCCGTAGGCGAGTGCGGCCGCGGTCGGCTCGTTGACGATGCGCTTGACGTCGAGGCCCGCGATGCGGCCGGCGTCTTTGGTGGCCTGGCGCTGCGAGTCGTTGAAGTAGGCGGGCACCGTGATGACGGCTTCGGTGACCGGCTCGCCGAGGTAGTTCTCGGCGGCCTTCTTGAGTTTCATCAGGATTTTGGCGGAGATTTCGGGCGGGCTGTACTTCTTGCCGCGAATCTCGATGTGCGCGTCGCCGTTATCAGCGGCCTTGACGTGATAGGGGACGCGGCTGATGTCGGTCGTGAGCTTGTCGAACTTCATCCCCATGAAGCGCTTGACCGAGAAGATGGTGTTCTCGGGGTTCGTGATCGCCTGGTTCTTGGCGATGCGCCCGACGAGGGTTTCGTCTTTGTCGTCGAAAGCCACGACGGACGGGGTGGTGCGAGCACCCTCCTCGTTCGTGATGACCTTCGGCTCTTTGCCTTCCATCACTGCGACAACCGAATTGGTCGTGCCGAGATCGATACCGATGATCTTACCCATCTTAGATTCTCCTGATTCTGTTTGTGGTGTTTGAACGGCTCCGTCTGCGAAGGAGCGGGCCGATCGGCAATTCGCGCGCTAACGTATTCACTGGTGACATGGTGGCAACCCGATCAGGCAACTTCCTTGGAGGCCGGCGCGGGGTCCTTCGAATCCGCGGTCGGCGTCTCTGTGGCGGTCGTCTTCGTCTCGGTGCTCGCACCCGCATCAGCGCTGGTGCTGGTCGACGCGGCTGCCGCGGCGTCGGGCTGCTTGGTGTTCTTGTAGTCGGTGACGTACCAGCCGCTACCTTTCAATTGAAACGATGTCGCGGAGATCGCGCGACGCGGCTCGGGTGTCTCGCACTCGGGGCATTCCGCGGGGCCGGGTTCGGTCCGCTTCCGGGTCACCTCAAACAGATGGCCGCAATCGTCACATTGATAGTCGTATACTGGCATGGCTACCTCGCAAGGCGTTTCGATCAGACGTGGTCAGACGGAGCGCAAGGTAGGCAATCGAGTGGCGGCGTCAAGCACTGAATCGTCGGCCGGCCGATCAGGGGGCTGCTCAGAAGACGTTGAATCGCACGCCGAGGTACGCCGCGCCCATGAACACGACGCCGGTCTGGGGGTCTGGCAGCGACACCACGTAGCCGAGCCAGGTCTCGACGCCGGCGTACAAGACCTTGAGGAACTCGGCGCCGGCCTGCACGCCGATCCGCGGGAACAGCCCGTTGACGGAGTCCGAGTCGTCATGGGACTTGCCGAAGAAGTAGACGAGCTGGACGCCGGGTTCGACGAAGATCGGCCCGGGGATGAAGTCCATGTCCCAGCCGAGGCCGAGCTGATTCCACGCCGAACCTTGCGGATGGAAGTTCGCGTCGAGGAACACATCGATCTGAACGATCTCGGCACCGATGGCGAACCCGTATCCGAGGCCCGCGTCGTTGTTCGCAAAGTAATCGAGCTTCTCGGCGGGGCCCATCAAATACGAACCGTGGCCGCGGGCGTACAGCCCGAGGAACTCGGCCGACGCCGTCGCGGGCAACGAAACGGCCAACGCGACCAGACAGACAGCAATCAGGTGGTGGAATCGAGACATTTTTGAACTCCGGATTGGCGGTGCTCAGTTACAAACGAGATGGAGGGACCAGTCTTCAAACGTCCCTTGATCTTGTTGGTACATGTCCTGGGCGGTGATCGTCCAATCTCCGTTCGCCGTTTCGCCGATCAGGGCGTCGAGCGGCTCCACGGGCGTCAACGTCGCCGGGTAGTTGCCGATGAGGTTTGCGCCGCCCACCATCGTGCTCTCGGTCTTGAGCCGACGTGCGACGCCACCGGGGCTCAGCAGGTCGAGCCGGATGTCACCGCGGTAGGTGTGGGTGATGTTGACGTCGACCGAGACGCCAGCGACGGTCGGGCAGCCTGTGACCGTGATCACATCGACCACCGGCGCGGCATTGTGGCGCAGCGCGCCACCGACGACGCTCGAGAACGTGACGCCGCAGGTGCCGTCGGGCTGGCAGGCTCCGGCGCACGCGCCGCAGTCGTTCACGGTACGCGAGGCGCCGCAGCGGTCGGTCACGGTCAGCGGGCCGCACTCGGCGCCATTTGCCGCGCAGAGTTCGCTGTCCGTCTCGGGGCTGCAGCCGCAGGTATTGGCCATTCCGCCACCGCCGCAGCTCTCGGGTGACGTGCAGGCGCCGCAGCTGACCGTTCGGGATTGGCCACACACGTCGACCGCGGTGAGCGAGCCGCACGTGGCACCGTTTGCGCTACAGAACTGGGCGTCGGACTGCGCGGCGCAGGCGCACACGTTGGGCGTGCCACCACCACCGCACACGGCGGGGAGCGTGCAGGTTCCGCAGGAGACGGCGCGTGCCATCCCGCAGTTGTCGGGCGCCGAGACGGCGTCACAATCCTTCGTGAGGCGCGTGCAGAACTCGAGGTCCGATTCCGGGATGCAGACGCATGCGTTCTGCTGGCAGGTCGCGGGTGCGGTGCACGGCGCGCACTGAACGGTGCGCGCAGCGCCGCAGTTGTCCACGGCCTGCGCCGATCCGCAGGCGAGCGCGAGTCGCGCGCAGATCGCAGCGTCGGACTCCGGGGTGCAGACACAGAGGTTCTGGCGGCACACCTCCTCGGCCACACATGGCGCGCACGACACCAGCCGCTCGGTGCCACAGTTGTCGACGTGAGCCACGGTTCCACACTCGACCCCGAGGCGAGTACAGATCGACGTCTCGGCCTCCCCCTCACAGGCATCGGCGGCGTCGGCCGACGCATCGACGTTCTTCGTCATGTCCGCGGGAGCTGCGTCAGGTGTCGCGGACATGTCGCGGATCGATACGTCGCGTCCGGTGTCCGACATGCCGCCGAGGTCCAGGGTGGACGGCGCGTCATCGCGCACAGCAGCGTCCACCGAGACATCGCCGGTTTCACCGGGCGTCGCGGAGAACAAGTTGCAAGCGCTGACGATGCTGACGATGAACGGCAGCGCCACGCGTCTTGGATCGTGCATGATGGGCCTCTGCGAAACGTTAGAGAATTCGCGCCGTCGCAGCAAACCCACCGCGGTCCGTTTCAGCCCACCATGAGCCACAGTGCGGCGCTGAGTTTGGCGATCGTGGGGACCAAGAACTGCAGGTAGTAGAAGGCCATCGCGATGAAGACGACCCCGAAGACGACCTTGACCCCTTCCATCCACGAGCCGGACTGGGGCAGTCGGTTCAGCAGGGAGGAGAACGTGCCCAGCGCGAGAAACAGCTGGCCCATCCCGAACGCGAACGTCATCAGCAGCAACCAGCCGAGGAACAGGTCCTGCTGCTGCGCGACGTAGAGCAGAATCCCCGCCACGATCGGCCCCACGCACGGCGCGGCGATGATGCCGGCGACGAGGCCCATCACGAACGCGCCGAACCAGCCTGCCCCGCCCGTCTGACTGAGTTTGGTCTGCAGGCTGCCGGGGAGCCGGATCTCGAAGACGCCGAGGCTCGAGAGGCCGAGGACAAAGAAGAGCGCGGCGATGCCGCCGAGCACCCATCCGCTCTGCATCGCGCCGCCGAAAACCGTCCCGAGGCTGGCCGCCGCGACACCGAGCACGCTGTAGGTGGTCGCGATGCCGCAGACGTAGACAAAGCTGAGCGCAAAGGCGCGCCCCCGAGACTCGGCGGGCCGCGCGCCAAAGATGCCGACGGTGATCGGAATGAGCGGATAGACGCACGGCGTCATGCTCGCGAGCACCCCGGCGAGAAAGACGAGGAGTAGTGCGGCGAGCAGGCCCTGATCCTCGAGCACCCGTCGAAACTCGTCGCGCGTGTCGCCGGCACCGGCGCCGCTCTCGATCGCGTCGAGCTTCTGCTGAAACTCGGTGACGCTGAGTTTGCCCTCGAAACTGGCTCCGGGCACTTTCTGGCCATCGGAGCCGACAAACGCGACGGCGGGAAGCCCGGAGAACCCGAACTCCGCGAACGCCTTCTGATTGGCCTCGATCGGCTCATCGAGGTCAACTTTGACGAGCACGTAGTCCTTACCGAGGCGCGGACGAATGTCGTCGTGGTGGAAGACCTCGGCCTCCATCTCCTGGCAGGCGCCGCACCAATCCGCGGTGAAGTCGACCATCACCAGCCGTGAGGTCTCGGCGCTGTCCGTGAGCCCGTCGGTATACAGGTGATGCCACGGCAGCCCCTCCCCGGTCACCGGAGGTGCTTCGGTCGCCGCGACGACGAGGAGAAACGCGCCGAGCGCGGCGATGGGGATCCCGGCGAATCGCCGGACCTTGCCGATCTTGTCGAGCTCCCACCAGCTCGTGAGCACCTTCGCGATCGCGAGGCCACCGATGAAGAGCGCCGCGCCGAGCCCCACGAACGCCGGATATCCGGCGACGGCGAATCCGTCGCCGGCGGTTGCGGCCGCCACACCGGGCGGCAGCAAGATCGCGAGCACCGCCAGTACCGAATGAAGTCGCGAGCTGTACCGTTTCATCTGCATGACCGCCGGAAGTCAGGACTCGACTACGATGGTCATGATACCATCTGGTTTCGAAGTGGTCGCCTCCACGCCCCCGGTTGTCGTGCGATGAACGTTCGCCGTCTCCACATCCTCGTCGCCGCGACCCTCAGCGCGGCGTTGCCAAGTTTGAGCGCCGCCCAGTCGGCCGAACACACGGTCGTGCGTCCCGGCCCGCGGACCGGCCCGGTGTGGCTCGGACTTACGCTGAAGTCCAAGCCCGCGGCGGGGTCCGGAGTGGAGGTGACGGGCTTCCTGCGACGGTCTCCGGCCGAAGAGTCCGGGGTGCGGATCGGCGATGTGGTCGTCGCGGTGGACGGTGTCACGGTCGATTCGCTGCAGCAGATTCACGACGTCGTGCGCCGCCGAGCCAGTGGCGACAAGATCGACGTGATGGTGCGGCGGGGCGAAGCGTCGCGAAAGCTAACGTTCGTTCTCGCGACGATGCCGCCCGGCGAAGAGATCGTCCGCAGCCACCTGCTGGGCTTCGATGCACCGGAGTTCACGTTCCGCTTCGTCGGCGACGGCAAGGACGTGCACCTGTCGGAGCTGCGTGGAAAGCCGACGATCATCGATTTCTGGGCCACGTGGTGCACTCCCTGTCGGCGCGTCCAGAGCGAGCTCGCGCAGGTCAAAGAGAGGTTCGGCGAGCAGATCAACATCGTGGGCGTGTCCGACGAGACGGCGAAGACCGTGCGCGCTCACCTCGAGCGCCACCCCGCGAAGTATGCGATGGCGGTCGACGATGGCGCGTCGCGCAGCGCGTACGCCGTGCAGTCGATCCCGATGGTCGTGGTGCTCGACGCCGAGCACCGAGTGGCCGCGATTGTGTTTGGCGCTGACCAGCGCGAACTCTTGGAACGCAAACTTCAGAACCTGTTGCCGGCCCCCAAATGACGCTGGCGATGGCGGGCTGGGCCGAAGCCGACTGGGAACGCACGACGGAGTATCTCACGGTGGACGCGCCCACGGTCGCGCGCCTGCTGGGCGCCCCGGTCGGACGCGTCACGCTGCTGACCGGCGGCAAGGCGAACACGAACTACAAGATCGAAGTCGCCGACGGCCCGCTGGTGCTGCGGCTGTACGAACGCGACCCGTCGGCGGCAGATCGCGAGCAGCGGCTGCTCGACCTCGTGGGCGACGCGATGCCCACGCCGCGGCGGCGTGGCGTCGGGACGACCGAAACCGGGGTGCCGTATGCGCTGTTTGATTTCGTGCACGGCGAGCATCCGCATCGCGTGATGACGCAGTCGAACGCGCGGGCGATCGGCGTGGCGTTGGGGCGCAGCCTCGCGGGGCTCGAGGCCGTCACCCCGCCCGGAGACCGAGTCACGCTCGGGTTGCTGAGCGAGACGCTCGGTTTCACGGAGACCTTCGAATCGGTCGAGTCGTCGTTTCTCGACCTCATCGGGTCCAGCCTGCGGCACGGACCGGCGGCGGATCGTCTGGGCGAGCTGGCGGCATCGCTCGTGAGCAAACTCGACGTCATGGCCCGACGACTCGCCGCGGTGGATACGTGGCGCGGGCTCGTCCATGGCGACTACAAGTTCTCGAACATCCTCGTGCGCGACACGCGCACCGCGGCGGTGCTGGACTGGGAGTTCGCGTGCGCGTTCACGCCGCTGCTCGATGTCGCGATTATGATGCGGCACCGCGATTCGTTCCCGCCGGACTACGTCGCGGGATTCGAGGACGGGCACGGCGCGCTACCCGACGATTGGCGCACGCTGTCGCGGGTCATCGACCTGATGAATCTCGTCGGGTTCCTGAACGGCCCGATCGACCGCCCGCGGTTGTTTCAGGACGTTCGGGAGCGAATCGCGGTGACGCTCAGCGAGTTCTAGGAGCCTCTCATAGGTAGGATCTTAAGGCGTACTCAACACAAGTGGGCCGCTCCGCTGGTCCGCTGGTCTGCTGGTCAATTTCAAACTAAGACCCACACACCAACTAGAGAACCACCACGCGAAGCGTCGAGCAACCTCGAGCCTGCTGGTGAACCACGGCCTCCCCCGTGAAGCGCGAGTGCCTCGGGCGCTTCGCGTGGTGGTTCTCTAGTCGGTGTGTGGGTCTTAGTTTGAATTTGACCGGCGACCAGCGGACCAGCGGACCAGCGGACCAGCGGACCAGCGGATTCTTTGGTCCTGTGAGGAGCCCCTAGGGGAGCTCCAGCCTCACTCGCCCGCGAGGTACTTGAAGGGGTCCTTGGTGGAGAACACGCTCGTCACGGCGCCATCGAAGCAGGCGCTCAGCGGCATCT
>JBFIHF010000214.1:0-11075 GCA_041601915.1 Bradymonadaceae bacterium | reverse complement strand
TTCCAGCAGCGCTCCTCCGACGACGCCCGCGCCGAGGATCCCGACCGAGATCGTCTGGCGGCTGAGGTAGAATCCGGCGTGCACGGCTCGCAGCGCCCGTGCCGCGTCGGCCTGGTCGATGACGGCCGAGATGTTGCGCTCCGAGCTGCCCTGGGCGATGGCGCGAACGTTGACGCCGGCCCGGCCGAGGGCCCCGAAGAACGTGGAGGAGACGCCGGGCACGCCGGCCATTTCGTCGCCGACGACGGCGATGATCGCGCAGTCGGCGGTGACATCGATCGCCTCGATCTGACCGTGATGGCGCTCGGCGAAGAAGGCCTCTTCGACGGCCCGGCGCGCGCGCTCGGCCTGGCCGTTGGGGACCGCGAAGCAGATCGAGTGCTCGGAGCTGCCCTGCGAGATCATCACGACGGAGACGCCCGCTTCGCGCAGCGCGCCGAACAGGCGATGCGCGATGCCCGGCACGCCGATCATCGACGTGCCCTCAACGTTGACGAGCGCCATCTTCTCCACGGTCGCGATGCCTTTGACCGTGAATGCGGGGGCGAGCTCGGCGTCATCGGCCGGCGGTGCGCCGGCGTGAATCTTGGTGCCGGGGGCCTCGGGCTTGAACGTGTTTCGGATGTAGATCGGAATCTGGAGCGCGACGGCCGGGGCCATCGTGCTGGGGTGGATCACCTTGGCGCCGAAGTAGGCGAGCTCCATCGCTTCGTCGTACGACATCGACTCGAGTACCACCGCATCAGGCACCTGGCGGGGGTCCGCGCTCATCACGCCGTCGACGTCGGTCCAGATGTCGATCCGATCGGCGTGGAGCAGGCGCCCGAAGATCGAGCCACTGTAGTCCGACCCGTTGCGCCCCAGGGTCGTCGGGATGCCGGCGGCGTTCGATGCGATGAAGCCGGTCACGATGACGATGTCGGCATCGGTGGACTCCAGCCACGTCGCCAGCTGCGCGCTCGAGACGTCCCAGTCCACAATCGGTGCGAGCTGCCCGTCGCCCACCAGAAGCACGTCGCGCGCGTCCAGCCAGGTCGCGTTGACGCCCGTGGACTGCAGGTACGTGGCGAGCACCTGGGCCGACCACAGCTCGCCGAATCCGGAGATCAGTTCGGTCGCCGCGATCGGTTCGGTCTGCAGCAGCCAGAGGGCTTTGAGGATCGCGCGAATATCGTCGAAGTCACTGTGGATGCGGCCGACGAGGGCCGCGCCAGCCTGTTCACCGATGAGCTCGTTGACCGTGTCGACCTCGCGCTGCCGGAGTTCGGCGAGCGCGCCGGTGTAGCTGTCGTCGCGATTCGAGGCGCGCTGCACGACGTCGATCAAGGCGTTCGTGACCCCTGCCATGGCCGAGACGACCGCGGCCTGCCGATTCGGCGAGCCGCTCGCGGTCAGGATTGTCGCGACATGACGGTAGCGCTCCGCGTTCGCAACGCTCGTTCCGCCAAACTTGTGCACGCTCCAGTTTCGCTCGTCCATCGCCGTCACCGCCGGTCCTCAGATCGCGGCGTATGCTGGGCCAGAGCGCGTTTTTTGGCAAGCGCCTAGAGACGCGACCAACTAAACGAGATGCGCCTGATGACCGAGCCATCGAACATCGCTGCCTCATCACTCCTCCGCGATGCACCACAACGTCGCTCAGTGGCCGTGAGCGGGATTCTGGCAGTCGAGCTCGCGAACGGCGTTGAGCAGTTCCGAAGGTTTGATCGGCTCCGTCGGTACCGGCGAGGGGCCGGGCGGAAGATCGGCGGGCCCGGGCGGCGCGGACGCCGCGGCCGCGTACGGAGGGTTGTCGTAGCCGTTGCCATCGGCATCGATGAAGATCGGGTTCGAGAACGCAAACGGCGGCGCGCCCACGGGCAGCATGTTCTGGCTGCCCTTCACCACGAAGATGAGGAACGCGTCGTCGGCGCTCTGCAGCGGAATGTCGATGGTCTGGCGCCACACCTTGTGCTCGAGGGCGCCGGTGCGGACCGTAGACAGATGGGTCGCTTCGTCCCACACGATCGGAACGCTCAGGGTGGTGGGAATCGGGGTCTCGATGAGCTCCCCGGGCAGCGTCGCGACGTCATTGAGCGGCGGGTTCATGTAGACGTCGATGGTGTCCACGTTGACCCACTCGGTGGTCTGAATCTCGATGTGCGCGACGAACGCGGCACCGCCGGTGGCGGCGGTTTCGCCAATGTACGTGCGCCGAACACCGACCGCGTCCACCCAGGCGTTGAAGAAGGGCCCGTTGGTTCCGAGCGCCTTGCCCAGGTTGGTCTGCTTGGCGTAGTTGGCGACGAAGGTGTCGTAGTTCGCGAGGTTGCCGAACTTGCGGTCCCCGCATGATGCGTCCGTGTTGCCCCACACGTAGGTGCGCGGGACACCGCCGAGGTCGGAGTACAGCTTGTGCGTGTCGGTCACCGCGGTGCCGGTCGGCGAGAATCCGCGGCCGATCATCTGCATCCACCAACGCCCGAGCCGATAGAATCGGCCGCGCGAGTTGCCGTTCATGAGTTCCATTGCCGTGAATCCATCGGACCAGAAACCGGTGTCGTCGTCGGTCTTGCCGGGTTCGGTCTGCGGCGGGAGGCGGTGCTTCTCGCGGTCGGCGTACGTGATCCCGCGCAGTACGTCGGCGATGGCGAGCTTCACGAAACCCAGTCCGCCGGCGTGATTCATCTGCACGACCTGCTCGCCGGGGAACGCGTTCATCTCGGCATACAGCTGGTCCGGCGTGAACGTGTAGTCGTCGCCGTTGCCCCAGTCGATCGAGCCACCGCGTCCGTGGGTGGCGTCCCGCCGGAGTGGGAACGTGTTGAAGTGGCCGAGGTCGGCCGTCGTGACTTCGTCGCCGATGAAGGCCTGAATCCACGGGTCTAGCGCGAGGTTCGTCACGAACGGGCGATGATCGGAGATGTAGTCGTGATCGGTAGAGACGAGCACGTCGACGCCTTCGGCGGCGAAGTTCAGTACCCGGTCGACGTACTCGACGGTGCTGTCTGGGGACGTGATGCTGTGAACGTGGAAGTCGCCAGCGTAGGCGATGCCAGTGTCGATGACGCGTGCGATCTCGGCGTCGACGGTGTCGGTTTGGCCGGCCGCGATGGTGACCGCCTGTGGACCGTCTGGCGGCCACACGCTCCATTCCATCCCGCGGCTGACGAAGATCTCGTAGTCGCCCGCGGGGAGCTCCACCTCGATGATGCCCTCGTTGCCGCCGTACTCGACGGCTTGGAACTGTGCGGGGAGGCCGTGGAATGCGGTGTCGGCCTCAGCGAGCGGGGCTTTCACGCAGTCGTTCACGCAGACGACGGTGAGTCGCGCGGGGACCGGTTGCGGGCCCGCGGTCGTCGCGCAGCCGTCGTCGGGCGTCGCGATGTTGACGCGCAGAGTGCCGGCGGGGCGGATTCCGACGATGCCCGCGTCGATCGTCTGACCAGCGACGATGTTCACGTTGGTGTCGCCATTGGGTGTCCATGCGCCGCGCCGTGCCCGCAAGATGTACCCTTCGGGCGGTGCCGTCATCGAGAAGCGCCCGTCGGGTCCCGAGATCGCCTGGTTCATGGCGCGGAATCCGCGCCACAACGCGGTGACGCGTGCACCGGCCACAACGTTGCCGTCGGTGTCTTGCACGACACCTTCCACGACCCCGGTCACGACTTCGTGTTGGGCGTAGATGGGGTCGATGGTCGTCGCCAGCGCGCCGTCACCGACGAACAAACGGTGCTCGATCACCTCAATCCCACCGTGGGGCGCCAGGTGCAGCACGTTCGGGTGCGTGGCGATGACGTCCGGGCTCGCGGTCAACAGCGGCAACAGTGCGCTCGCCGATGCACCGAGGGCCGTCGCGGCGACGCCGGAGATGATCAGGTAGGAGCCGGCCAGCGGAAGCAGGCTCGCCTCGATGCTGGGGTTCGGTTTGGGTGCGAAGGCGTAGGTGGCACGCTCGCCGTTGAAGGCCATGAACGGCAGATTGTCGAGCGCGATCCCCAGCTGCCCACTGGCGGCGCCGAATCCGTTGGTCGAGGATAAGGGGTTGAAGTAGTAGCCGTCGCCGCCCGATGCCATGAGGAACAGCGGGAGCGCGTCGACTTGCTGCGCGGAGTCGTTTCGCAACGCGAGCAAGGTCAGCACGTTGCTCTGGCCAGGGGCCAGAATGTAGTACGTCGTCGCCCGCACCGGCAGCAGCGCATTGACGTCGACGGCGATGCGATCGGCAAAGTTGGGGATGAAGTCGTCGACCATCGCGGGCAAGTTGAGGAAGTCGTTGACCACGAGTTCGCCGGAGGTCGCGAGCACCGCGGCGCCGCCGTCGGAGCCGTCCTGCAGCACTTCAAACTTGTCGGGGCGGAAGCTGAGCCCGCCGTTGATGAGCGCGCACACCTCGCCGAGAATGTCCTCGTCGGATCCGTCGGCGATGTAGGCGGCATCGATGGGCGTCCCGCCCCATGGGCAGGGACTCATTGCTCGCTTTTCGCCCTCGAACAGCACGCGGATGATGCCGTTTTCGATCACCCAGTCGCCGGCGCGGCCCGTCACGACGGATCCCGAAAACGGCGCGTTGTCGTCTTGCAGTTGGTACAACGATACGACGGCTTCGCCGCCCGGCGCGGGCAGGTACGGCGTGAGGTCGAGGATGACGCGGTCGCCCGCTGCCGTCGGTAGATCCGATCCTAGGTCGGGGACGATCGTCGCGTCGGGGACGCGCGCATCGAACTCGATACCTGGCAGGTTGGGCTCGGCGTCGTTGGGGCTACAGCCCGCGCAAACCACCGTGGCGATCAAGAAATGCAGGAGACGGCTATTCATGGTTCGGCCTTGCTGTCGTGACGCGCGCACACTAGCCAGACGTCCGCCGATTGTCACATTCCGCGCGTCGCGTGCGGCCGATGACTTCCGTCCGTTCCCACTCGTTCTTCGCGCGCGTCTTCGGACATGCCGCGCCAGTCGCTATACTCGGCCGATGTTGTCCATTCGCTCACACTTGGGCCTCGCTCGCCACGTACGCATCTCGAACGTGTGGTTGCTCGAGGCGCCAGACGGGAGGCGCTTCCTGGTGGACACGGGACACCGACTCGAACGGACCGCCCTGCGCCTGCATCTGTGGCGCGCTGGCATCCGGCGTCGAGGCGACCTCGCGGCCATCATCCTGACCCATCGCCACAGCGATCATGCGGGGAACGCGACGTGGCTACGTAGAACGTTCGACTGTCCGGTGGTGTGCCACGCGGACGACGCGGCGGTCTTGTCCGGGCGTCAGCCTGCGCCCGTGATGGCGACATCGTCGAGGCCGGCCTGGGCGCTGCCCCTGTGCCATATCGAGGACCGCTTCCCCGCCCGAGTGACTGTCGATGAGGTTCTCGAGGACAGCCAGATCTGGCGGGGTTTCCGCGTCTTTTCGACGCCCGGGCACACCGCCGGTTCGGTGCTCTTGCACCACGAGCCGACTCGCACGTTGTTTTCTGGCGACTCGATTCTGGGCGGACCACCGACGTTCCGCGTCCTCGAGCGCATGCGGCTGTCGCTGGACGATTTCAGTGACGACGGCGCGCAGGCTCGCGCCGCGGTGCGTGACGTGTTGGGCGAGCTGCCGGCGACGGATACGCTGGCGTCGGGGCATGGTCCGGCGATCTGCGAGGACGTGGAGGTGAAACTGCACCGACTTCACCGACGGGACATCCTGCAGCCGTCGTGGCGCTTCAGGCACAGCTGACGCGGACGCCGATGGCAACCGACCGTGGACGCTGATCGCTCGCTTGCCGCCGACCGCCTCGTGCCGCTACGCTGCCTCGACTCGGGTCTGGAGGGATTTTGAGACTGCAGGGAAAGACGGCGATCGTGACCGGTGGCTCGCGTGGGATCGGGGCGGCGATCGCGGAGGGGTTCGCGGCGGAGGGCGCCCGAGTCGTGATCTCATCGCGCAAGCAGCAGGCGCTGGACGAGACGGCGGCTGCGATCAATGCGCGGATCGGCGCAGATCGTGTCCTGGCCCGTGCCTGTCATTCCGGCGATGCCGAGCAAGTCGGTTCGTTGGTGGAATGGACGACCGCGCAGCTCGGCCTGCCCACGATCCTGGTGAACAATGCGGCGACGAATCCACACTTTGGGCCGATGTTCGATGTGGAGTGGTCGGCGTGGGAGAAGACGTTCGACGTGAACGTGAAGGGCTACTTCGAGGCGACCCGGCAGGTCGCCACGCGGCTGCTGGCGGCGCAGAGCGAGGGGTCGATCATCAACGTGGCGAGCATCTTCGGCTTGAAGGGCTCGCCGCTGCAGGGGGTCTACGCGATGACGAAGGCCGCGATCGTCTCGATGACGGAGACGCTCGCGCTGGAACTCGGGCACGCCTCCATCCGCGTCAACGCGATCTGTCCGGGTCTGGTGGAGACGAAGTTCGCCTCGATCATGGTCGAGACGCCTCAGATCGCGGCGCGCTACACGGAGCGGGCGGCGTTGGGGCGCTGGGGGCAGCCGGAGGAGCTCGCGGGGCTCGCGACATTTCTCGCCAGCGACGAATCGCGGTATATCACCGGACAACGCCTCATCATCGACGGAGGGTACGTGATTGGGGAGTAGGGGCGTTTTTGCAAAGGCGTGTTGCGTCAACCGATGAAGAGCTGGCAGACACAAAAATGCCCCTTAGAGGACGAGTGTAGCCTTAGGACATACACCAGGCTAACGGTCTGGGGGGAACGCATGTCGACCGTCCTCCAAGAGGCAATTCGAGCTTGCCGAAATCGGGGCGCGTCGTCAAGGAACGAGTGCGGCAAACGCAATGAAAACACGTGCAATGCTTTGCACCGAAGGTGGCCCGCGGTAGAAGCCAGGAGCTTCGGGCGGTAGCCCAAACGGGCAAGCGATCAACGAGCGGAGAGTATGAAGTTCATCGTCGACGGCGCACGCGCAGGACTGGTGGTAGGCGCGATTCTGACCTTGTGGAGTTTCTCGGTGGTGAGCGCGGCGATGTCCGACGCGAGCGACGCGGCGGGTTTCCTGTACGTGGCCGTGGCGTTCGGGATGCTGGCGTCGGTGCAGATCGCGTGGGGCGCCGCGGTCGGATTCGGGGTCGATCTGTGGCGGGTGTCATTGCGTCGAGGAATGCTCAGCACCTACGCAAAATTGGTGGACTCGGACGCGGCGTTCGATCGGTTCGTCGTGGCGTGGCTGCTGGCGATTCCGCTGCTCGCCGCCGTGGTCGGCGTCGCGGTGGCCGGTGCGCACTTCGCCGTGACGTCGAAATTCGCACGGGTCGGATTCCAGGCCGGCGGGTTGCTCCTCGTCGCCACGGGCGCCTCGATCGGCGCTGTCGTCGCATCGCCGCTCGTGCTCGCCGCCACCCAGCTCGTCGCTCGCATCGTGCCGCGCACCGCACGCGCCTCGGCCAGCGCCATCACGTTGGCCGCGATGGTCGTGCTCGCCAGTCTGGGCGCGTGTTTGGGGGGCGTCTACGCCGCATCGCTCGACGTGTTCGAGGGCACGATGCTGATGATGGCCTTGGTTGGGCTGATCGGGACACCCGCGCTCATGGTGGTCTTCGGCCGCTTGACGACCAAGAGTGTGCTGTGGACGGCCGGGATTCCGGCCGCCGGCGTGCTGCTCGCCGGGGTGTGTTTCGCGATGGCCGGGGGTTGGGCGAGCTCGACGCCGTCGATGCGTGAGGCGGTGACCAAACACTCCGCGCTGGTGGCGTTCGAGGCGCGTTTCCTTCAGCGGTTCAGCGACCAGGACGGCGACGGATTCCCGTCCCGCTTTGGTGGCGCGGATTGCGACGACACCAACGATGCGATCTACCCCGGCGCGCGCGAGATTCCGGGCAACGGGATCGACGAGAGCTGCAGCGGTGCCGACGCCGAGCTGCCCAGCGGCGATGCGCATCCGTCGCGCGACATCGTGCGGCGGGCGATGTCGTCGGCCGCGGCCGCGGCACGCAAGGTGGACACGAAACTGCCGGATGCCCCAAAGAATCTCGTGCTGTTGCTGGTCGATACCTTGCGTTGGGACCATCTGAGCTTCGCGGGATACGACCGGAAAACGACCCCCAACATCGACGCACTCGCCGGCGAGAGCGTGGTGTTCTCCAACACCTACGCCACCTCCCCGCACACCCCGCGCAGCATCCCCGCAATCTTTCTGAGTCGATACGCGAGCCGCACGCAATGGAAAGGCGGGACCACGGGAGCTCAGTACAACTTCCCCAAGGTCCTTCCCGAGAATCTGTCCGTGTTCGAGGTATTGCAGGAGAAAGGTCATCGGAACATCGGCGTCTCCAGCCACTTCTACTTCGACGAGAAGCGGGGGTTGCAGCAGGGGTTCGAACGCTGGGACAACGACGGGGCGGGCTCGATCTCGGAGTCCAACGACGACATCGCGTCGCCGCGCACCTGGGAGAAGCTGCAGCCGATCATTGACGGGCTCGGGCCCGTCGGCGACTCGTCGAAGCCGTTCTCGTTGTTCGTGCACTTGTTCGAGCCGCACGCGCGATGGATCCAGCACGATGAGTTTCCATTCAGCGGTAAGGACTCGCGCATCAACAACTACGATAGCGAGATCGCGTTCGTGGACAGCTACGTGGGCAAGATCATCCAGAAGCTGAAGGACACGGGTCGCTGGGAGAACACGGTCTTCGCGCTGGTGTCCGACCACGGCGAAGGGTTCAACGAGCACGGATACTTCTTCCACGGTCAGACGCTGTACAACGAGATCGTGCACGTCCCGATGATCATCCGCGTGCCGGGCTGGCCGGCTCGCACGGTCGCCGCTCCGGCGTCGCTCACGGACCTCGCCCCGACGCTGCTCGACCTGTTCGGGTACCCGGTGCCCGAGGAGTTCGACGGCCAATCGCTGGCCCCCGCGATGGTCGGCGAGGACGTGGGCGAGCGGCCGGTGTACTCCGAGCTGCTGCCGTACACGTCGTGGAAGGAGCACCACAAGGCCGTGGTTCTGGGCACTTACAAGTTCATCGCAGTGTACTCCTCGGGTTCGGAAGAGCTCTACGATCTGAGTACCGATCCGGGGGAGAAGAAGAACATCGCCAAAGACGACCCTGAACGTGCCGCGAAGATGCGCGCGCTGCTCGACCGGTTCACGCAGCTGCCTTAGCCGCAAACTAACTGGTTAATCAACTGCTTACCGTTGACATGTGCTGCACAAACGCGCAGTATCAGGGCCTCAGGTCTGAGGGGCGTTGACGTGTCGCGTGAAATCAAAATCCTCATCGTCGACGACGACAAGGACATCTGCGAATACGTCGAGCTTCTGCTGACGCAGAATGGATACGTCGTCGACACGCTCACGGATCCGACCAAGGCGCTCAACCGCATCCGGACGAATCTGTACCATGTCGTCATCATCGATCTGATGATGCCGGGCGTGAGTGGGATGGAGCTGTTGGAGGACATTCGAGCCTACGACAACGACCTCGCCGTGATCATCTTCACGGGCAATCCGTCGGTGGACACGGCGGTGCAGTCGATGAAGTTCAACGTCTCCGACTACATCAAGAAGCCGTTCGATGTGGATGCGTTCACGGGGACGCTGGAGAAGATCCTGCGCGACCGTGGACTGCTCGTGGACGCTGAAGAGCGCCTGCTGCAGACGATCGGCGAGAACATCCGCGCGGCGCGCAAGTCCCGCAGCCTGACGCTGAAGCAGATGTCGCGTCGCACGGGGCTGTCGGTGAGTCTGCTGTCCCAGATCGAGCGTGCGGAGTCGAGCGCCTCGGTCTCGAGCCTTTTCAAGCTCGCGCGGGCGCTCGAATGCCCGATCACCGAATTCTTCGGCGAGTTCTAGCCCGGTTACGATCGCGGGGATCTCGCCGCGTGGCTTACTCCACCGCGGGCAGGGGGCGTGCGTGTTCTGAAAGGAACTTGCCGATCGCGTCGTGCATCGCGAACGGAGTGCGGGCCGGGGTCACTCGGCAGGCGCCCAGAGAATACCGGGCCAAAGCGCCGGGCCATTCGTGTGCCGCGTCGGTCTCGCACGTGACGTACGGCGCGCCCCCGCACACCCACGTCCGACACACGCCGCCTTCGAAGCTTCCCCAACGACGCGACTTCGCAGCACAGTCGTGAGCGGTGCGCCAGCGTTCATCCGCTTGCGCGGCAGACTCGAACGGCTCTTGATCGAAGATCGAACAGCCGACGCCGCCATCCGCGGGGATGATGGGGTCGCGTCGCCCGTAGACACGCAGACGAGGCACCGCTGGATCAGGTGCACACGCTGATTCGGCCACGCGCGGCGCGTGACCATTGCCCACGATCGCCGACAACGGCAGTTTGCAGGCGAGTTCGATCGCGAAGCCCGCCCCGGCGCCGTCGCCGACGGCGTAGACACGCTGACGGTCGAGACAGAACTGCCGCGCCGAGTGGGCCAGTGCATCGGTCACCAGATCGAAGGGCAAGTGCTCCCATGGCCGGCTGCCGCGAATGCCGTCGGGCGCAATCACCACGAGCGAATGCCGGTCGGCGAACGCGCCGAGCTCGGCAGCGCTCACGAGGTCCTCGGCACTGCCGAGGGCACCGTGCAAGGCCAGGAGCACCGGATATCGGGCCTCCGGATCGTAGTCGTGTGGCAGTACGACCATCCACGACTCCCTCGCGAACTCGCTCGCTCGCGCCCGAAAAGCTCCGGTCCTCTGGGGTGCCCGGCCACAGCCGTCGGTGGCGACCGGTTCGAGGTTGCCGCCCGCGTCCGGCGGCGGATCGATGTCGGCGGGCGCGGATTGGTCGGGGCGCACCAGGGCATTGGGCATCTTCCGAGACGGTGGAGGCTTCGGCGCGGGCGGCGGCGTCCACAGGGCGCCGACGGCAAGGCCGACCGCCACCATCGCAGCGGCCGAAGTCAAGACGCGCGCGGGTCGCAGCGACCGCCTCTCCTCTACTTTGGGCGCGGGTGTGAGGGACGGCGCGGGACGCGCTTGGACCGTGGCGTCCGTGAGGTCCACGTCCGGTGGCCTTGCGCGAAAGTCGGCGAGGATCTCGTGGGTGTGCTGATATCGCTGCGTCGGGTCCGGCGCGAGCATTCTGTCGACGATGCGTCGGATTCTGTCGGGGGCCGCCGCTTCTGGCACTCGCAGCGCGGACTCCAGG
>JBFIHF010000213.1:0-11161 GCA_041601915.1 Bradymonadaceae bacterium | reverse complement strand
GACGGCGTCTTCGAACTCAACGGCGAAGCCGTGAACGCCGAACTCGACAACGTCGAAAAGATCGCCAAGGCCGCCAAAGTCGTCCCCAACTATGTCGACGGCAAGTCCGCCGGCATCAAGCTCATCGGGGTTCGCAGTGACAGCGTCTACGCCCAACTCGGGATCGAGTCGGGCGACGTCGTCACTTCGATCAACGGAACGCAGGTCAAGAATCAGGCCCACGCATTCGAGCTCATGCAGAAGATGCGCGGAAAGAAGAAAGCCGAGATCCAAGTCGAACGTCGTGGGCAGTCCAAGACGTTGAAGTACAGCGTCAAATGAGAGTGATGATGGAGTATACCTCGAAGCTGCACGCCGTCGTAGCGCTGGCCCTGCTGGCTGTGCTCGCCTTTCCCGTCGCCGCCGTGGCCCAGGACGACGGGCCGATCACGCCGGAGAACGCCAACCCCAACGAGAAGTACAACCTGCCGCCGAACTTCGACCCCGACTTCCGCCCCAAGCGGACGCCGGCCAGTCAGAAGGTCACGTTGGACTTCCGTCAGGCCCAGCTCGACGAGGTCGTGAAGATGTTCTCCAGCGTCTTGGAGAAGAACTTTATCATCGCGGACAGCATCAACACGTCCAAGACGATCACGATCATCTCGCCCAAACCGGTGTCCGTGAACGAGGCGTATCGCGCCTTCCTCGCCGCGCTGCAGATGAACGGGCTCACCGTGGTGCCGTTCGGCAGCTTCCTCAAGATCGTGGAGTCCAAGAACGCGATCCAGGAGCCGATGACGCCGTACAACGACGGCGAACGCCTCCCCAACGAGGCGCGCATGGTCACCGCGATCGTGCCCGTCGAGAACTCCAGCGCCGACGAGGTCCAAGCCGTCATCGCGAAGTTTGTCACGCCCGACGCCACGATCGTGCCGTACGGCTCGAGCCTCATCATCACCGAGAACGCCTCGAACCTGCGGCGGATCCAGAAGCTCATCGAGCGCCTCGACAAGGGCGATTCGGCGAACAAGGTCTACGTCTACAAAGTCCTCTACGCCGAAGCCGGCGAGATCAAAGGAAAGATCGAAGAGATCTTCGCGGGCTCGGACAAGAGTCAGCCCGTGGCGCGCGGCAAGGCGAAGAAGGCCGCCAAGTCCGATGATGGCGGGGACCTCGACGTCGATCTCTCCGAGATCATCGCCGACGACCGCACCAATCAGTTGATCGTCGTGTCGGACAAGCGGTCGTTCCAGAAAATCCGCTCGATGATCGACATCCTCGACGTGCCCACGGCCGTCGGCGGCCAGATCCACGTGAAGTTCCTCGAGTATGCCAACGCCGAGGACCTCGCCGGCACGCTCTCGGCGCTCGCCTCCGGCTCGTCGGGTGGTGGTGCCAACGCCCGCAACACGGCCGCCTCGCGCCGCACCGCGCGACAGGCCGCGGCGCAGCCCCCCGCGCAGTCTTCGACCGTCGCCGATCTGTTGTCCGGCGAAGTTCAGATCACCTCGCACGTCCCCACCAACTCGCTGGTTGTCGTCGCCTCGCCGCGCGACTTCCTCGCCCTCGAGAACGTGATCGACCTGCTCGACCGTCCTCGCAAGCAGGTTTACGTCGAGGCCGTGATCATGGAGATCGGGCTCGACGTGAACCGCAACGTGAACCTCGGCTTCAATGCCGGGCTGGGCCAAGACTTCGACGGGGTCATCCCCGACTCCGCCGTCGAGAGCGGGCTCATCGACGACACGACCGGCCTGATCCTGGGCCAGGCGAACTTCCAGGGCATCGAATCCGCGCTCGGCGGCGTCGGCGGCGCGCTGGGGCTGCTCGGGCCGTTGGTGCAGATTCCCGGCACCAGCATCTCGCTGCCGGCGTTCGCGCTGTTGCTGCAGGCCACCCAGACGGACAAGTCCGTCAACATCCTGTCCACGCCCGCCGTGCTGACGATGGACAACGAGGAAGCCGAGATCGTCGTCGGCGAGCGCATCGCGTTCCGCCGCGGCATCTCCGGCGGCGGTGGCGGACTGTCGAGCCTCATCGGTCAGGCCACCGCGGGGACCGACGCCGCGGGCCTCGGTTCGTTGCTCGGCGGAGGCGCCCTCAACGGCCTCATCGCGCCGATCGAATACGAGGACGTCGGCATCACTCTGCGGATCCTGCCCCAGGTCAACGAGTCCGATTACGTGCGGCTCGAAGTCGACCAGGAGGTCTCCGACGTCAAGGGGGCCGGCGGCATCGATGGCGCGCCGGACCGCACGCGGCGCAACATCAAGACCGTCGTGCTCGTCAAAGACCAGTCCACCGTCGTCATCGGTGGCCTCATTCGCGACGTCGAGAACGAGACCGTCGACAAGGTGCCGTTCCTCGGCGACATCCCGCTCATCGGGGTGCTGTTCCGCAACACCGGCACCCTGAAGACCAAGCAGAACCTCGTGCTGATGCTCACCCCCTACATCATCGAGTCCGAGCTCGACCTCGAGAAGATCCGCGCTCGCAAGATGGAGGAGCGCGAGGAGCTGCTCAAGGTGTTCGCCCGTCGCGACCTCAACTACGTGCGCCACGTCAACTTCGACAAGAAGAGCGGGCTGCTCACGCGCATGAAGAAACAAGTCGAAGCGGCGCGCGGCGACAAGCTCGCCCGCGAGTCTGCCCTCGAGGCGTTCCAGATGGATGGGCCGCGATACCAGCTGCTCGGCGGCGGCGAAGAAGAGGGCAGTACGCGCAAGAAGCGCAGCGATGGCGGGGTCGAGTTCGATCCCGATCAGGTGCGCGACGAGGTGCCCAATCCACCGGCCGACGGCGAGGATGACGAGTAATGTACAACCGACTCCGACTCGGCGAGATCCTGATCAAGATGGGCAAAGCCCAGCCCGATCAGATCGAACGTGGGCTGCGACAGCAGTCCGACAAGGGCGGCCGCATCGGCCAGGTCCTCGTCGAGGCCGCCGTCTGCTCGGACGCCGACGTGATGCAGGCCCTCGCCCTGCAGCTCGACGTGCCGTTTCGCGCTGAGCTCGACGCGGAGACCGTCGACATCACGCTGCTCGAGAAGCTGCAGCTCGGCTACTCCCGCGACAACCAGGTGCTGCCGTTCGCCCGCGAAAATGGCGACGTGCTCGTCGCGACCTGCGACCCCCTCGACGTCGAGGTGCTCGACGAAGTCCGCCTCCTCGTGGGCGCCGAGGTCGTGCCCGTCGTCGTCCCGGTCGAGCCGCTCTCCGAGGCGATCAACCGCGCGTTCGACCGCAAGAGCCGCCAACTCGGGGCCGACCTCGACCAGCTCGACGAGGCCGAGTCGCCGCACGCCGAGGACGCGACCCTCGACATCAACGACCTGCTGGAGGCCGGCGCCGACGACGAAGCCCCCGTCATCCGGTTTGTGAACAGCCTGTTCGTTCAGGCCGTGCGCGAGCGCGCCTCGGACATCCACATCGAGGCCGGCGAGCGCGAGCTGCGCGTACGCTTCCGTGTCGACGGCGTGCTCAAGGAGATCGCGAGTCCCCCGCGACGCTTCCACTCCAGCATCATCACCCGCATCAAGATCATGGCGGGCCTCAACATCGCCGAAAAGCGGCTCCCTCAGGACGGCCGCATCCGCATCAAGATGGCCGGCAAAGACATCGACATCCGCGTCGCGACGGCCCCCGCCGTCCACGGCGAGCGCATCACGATGCGTCTGCTGGACAAGTCGGCGGTGCTGTTGAACATCCGCGACATCGGGTTCGCCGAAGAGGACCTCAAGGACCTCGTGCGGCTCATCCATCGCCCGCACGGCATCGTCCTCGTCACCGGCCCCACGGGCTCCGGTAAGACGACGACGCTGTACTCGTCGCTCTCCGAGATCAACAGCCCCGACAAGAACATCCTGACTATCGAGGACCCCGTCGAGTACCAGCTCGAAGGCATCAGTCAGATGCAGGTCAACTCGAAGATCAACCTGAACTTCGCCATGGGCCTGCGCAGTTACCTGCGCCACGACCCCGACGTCATCATGGTCGGCGAGATCCGCGACAAAGAGACCGCCGAGATGGCGATTCAGGCCTCGCTGACCGGTCACCTCGTGTTCTCGACCCTGCACACCAACGACGCCGCGGGCGCGTTCGCGCGGTTGACCGACATGGGCGTCGAACCGTTCCTCGTCGCGTCGACCGTCGTCCTCTCCCTCGCCCAACGCCTCGTGCGTCGCCTGTGCAAAGAGTGCAAGGAGGCCTACGTCCCGACCGCTGATCAGCTCGCCGAGATCGGGCTCACGGTCGACGACCTGCAGCGCTTCTCGAGCTCCAAGATCTACCGCCCCGCGGGCTGCGAGGAGTGCCTGCAGTCCGGGTACCGCGGTCGAACCGGGATCTACGAACTGCTCGAAATGAACGACGAGCTCGCGCATCTCGTCATCTCGCGCTCGGACTCCAACACGATCAAACGCACGGCGCTGGACCACGGGATGCGCACGCTGCGCGACGACGGAGCGATCAAGGTCCTGCGCGGCATCACATCGCTGGAAGAGGTCATCCGCGTAACGACAGAGGAAGCGTAACGACGTGCCGATCTACGAATACAAAGGGCTGACGACCGCCGGCAAGACGGTCAAGGGGATCCAGGACGCCGAGTCACAGGCCGTCCTGCGTGGCGCCCTGCAGTCCAAAGGGATCTTCGTTACCGAAGTATTCGAAGGCAAAGGCGCCGCCTCGTCCGAAGACAACCGCGACATCGACTTCAAGAAGATGCTGCAGTTCGTGTCGTTGCGGGACATCTCGCTCGTCACCCGGCAGCTCGCGACGCTGTTGCGCGCCGGAATTCCACTCGTGGAGTCGCTCACGGCGCTGAGTGACCAGGCCGAGAAGGACGAGCTCAAACGCGTGCTCTCCGACGTGCGTCGTCAGGTCAACGAAGGGTCGAGCCTCTGGAACTCGCTGGCCAAGCACCCCAAGCACTTCACTGAACTGTACGTGAACATGGTCAAAGCCGGTGAGTCCGCCGGTAACCTCGATGTCGTGCTCCAGCGTCTCACGGAGTTCCTCGAGGCGCAGATCGAGCTGCGCTCCAAGGTCGTCGGCGCGATGATCTACCCGATCATCATGATGTTCATCGGCGTCTGCATCATGATCCTGCTGTTCACGTTCGTGATCCCCAAGATCACGGCGATCTTCAAGGACCAGGGCGCGACGCTCCCGTTCCTGACCCGCTTGCTCATCGGCACCTCGGACCTCTTCGCCAACTGGTGGTTCGTCTTGTTTCCGGCTGTGGGCCTCGCGATCTGGGGCTTCTACCGCTGGCAGAACTCCGAAAAGGGGCGCCGCAAGTGGGACCGCTTCGTGCTCAAGGTCCCGTTTGTCGGCGGTCTCGTGCGGATGATCGCGATCGCGCGCTTCGCACGGACGCTCGGCACGCTGCTCGCCAGCGGCGTGCCGCTGCTGCAGGCCCTCGACATCGTCAAGGACATCCTCGGCAATACACGCCTCATCGAGGTGATCGAGGACGCTCGCGTCAACATTCGCGAAGGCGAGAGTATCTCGCAACCGCTCAAGCGATCCGGGGAGTTTCCGCCCCTTGTCACGCACATGATCAACATCGGCGAGAAGTCCGGACAGCTCGAAGAGATGCTGGAGAACGTATCGATCAGCTACAAACAGCAGGTCGACGTGCGCATCCAAGCCCTCACCACGATCCTCGAGCCGATCATGATCGTATTCATGGGCATCGGCGCCGCGATCGTGGTGTTCGGCATCATGTTACCGATTCTGCAACTCAATCAGATGGTCGGCGGATAGCCGGCTCGCTTTACGGAGAACGAACGATGAAATCCCAAGACACAGACATCCCGCACAAAGGCCTGCGGCGCACGCGCTTCGGCCGCTCGCTCGCTCACGCCGGCGGCATGACGATCGTCGAGCTGATGATTGTGCTCACGATCATCGCGTCGATCATGGGCGTCGTCGGCTTCTACGTCTTCGGCGCACTCGACAAGGCGAACATCTCGGAGGCCCGCATTGAAATCACGCAGCTCTCCAACATGTGCAACGCCTACTACTTGTCTTCGTCGCCCAAGAAGATGCCGGACAGCCTCAGCGACCTCGCCGAAGGGCCGTCGCCGCTGACCCAGAAGGTCCCCAAGGACCCCTGGGGCAACGACTACATCTACAAGAAAGAGGGCACTCGCACCGTCAAGATCTACTCCGCGGGCCCCGACGGCTCGGAGGGGACCGAGGATGACGTGCACGCTGAGGATGACGGTGGGGATCAGTAACATGAGCTCCCGCGACCTCCTTCAGAACCCGGTACGGTACGGGGTGTTCCTGGGCTTCGCCGCGATCGCGGCCGGGTTCGCGACCATCGGCGTATGGCTGGTGATCGCGTGAGGGTCCTCGTCCCCATCGAATGGCACGCGGTGCCGACCCGGGCGGGCCTCCCCGCGCGCGGGATCACGGTCGTCGAACTGATGGTCGTGTTGGCGATCATCGCGATCATGATGGGGCTTGGCGCGTACGCGATGGGGTCGTTGGGCGATGGCAGCCTCCGTGAGGATGCCGGCAACGTGGTCGCCGCGATCAAGTACACGTACGCCAACGCCGCGATCAACAACTCGGAGTACCGGCTCGTGTTCGACCTCGACACCGGCACCTACCAGTCCGAGGTCGCGCGAACCACCGCCGTGCGCAGCGCGCCGATGGGCACCACGAACACCGACGATTTTCTGACCGAGGAAGCGCAGCGCCTCGCCGCCAAAGTCGAGAAGGAGCGCGACCTCTTCGCCGACGAAGAAGCCAACCCGTTCGGCATGAATCGCAAGGTCTCCTACGAGCGCGTCGAAGACGGCATCCTGCAAAAGACGAAGCTCAAGTCCGGCGATCGCTTCGCCCGAATCGTGAAGGGCAACAGCGACGAGGAGTACACGTCGGGCAAAGTCTCGATGACGTTCTTTCCCAACGGCTTCCAAGAGCAGGTCATGATCGTCATCGAGAGTCAGAGCGGGGCCAAAATCATGCTCGTGACCGAGCCGTTGACCGGTCGCGTCCTGACCTACACCGGGACCGACGAAGTCCCCGATGGGTTTGGCGAGGTGGAAGAAGATGAGTAAGCGCGCTCCAAAGTCCGCCCATCGCTTCACCGCCCATGGGTTCACCCTGCTCGAGGTGCTGATCTCGCTGGCGATCCTCGCGTCCGCGCTGACGGTGTTGCTGGGCACGATGGCGAACTCCGGCCAGCAGGCCGTGTTCGCGAACGAGCTCACGATGGCCAGCATGCTGGCCCGCTCGAAGATGATCGATATCGAGTACGAGCTGATGGAAGAGGGCTTCTCCACCGGTGGGCAGCGCTTCAACGGGGACTTTGGCGACGAGGGACGCCCCGACATCACGTGGGAGGCCGTCGTCAACCCCGTCGAGATCCCCGAAACGTCCAAAGAGCAGTTCCTCGCCCAGGTCAACTCGCAGCTGTTCGGCGACCAGTCCCAGGGCGCGCTGGACGGCAACGCGGCGTTCAGCGCGATGCTTCCGATGCTCATCGGGCAGCTTCCCGAGATGATCAACACGATCGGTGCGAAGGTCCGCCGCATTCAGCTCCGCGTCGAGTTCGAGTACGGCGGCAAGAAGTTCCCCATCGAGATCGTCGAGTACGCTGCGGACCCCAATCTGCGCGAGTTTGGACTGTTCGGCGACACCGGGGCCGACGCACCGCAAGAGATCTCGGAGGACGACGAATGAGGCGCGCGCCACACAACGCGGGCTTCACGCTCGTCGAGGTGATGCTCGCCGTCGCGATCCTCGCGTCGTTGACCGCCCTCATGTGGGCGAGCATCGCCAACATGTTCGCGACCCGCGACGTCATCGAGGCGCGGACCGAACGGTACCATCAGGTCCGCGTGACCATGAATCGCATGGCCAAGGAGATCGCGGCGGCCTACATCGCCGGTCCCGAGTTCGGCGCCGAGCTGCTTCCCGGCGAAGAGTCGATGGCGACGATGACCGTCGACGAGCAGATGGACGAGGCGAAGTTTCAGGCCAGCGGCGCCCAGCGCTTCCAGTTCGGCATGATCGGACGGGATGGCAAACTCAACTTCACCACGATGGCCCACGTCCGAACGATGGACCGCGAGCGCGCCAGCGACCACGCCGAGATCGGGTACTTCACCCGCACGGATCGCAATGAGGAAGGGCGCATGGTCAAGATGCTCATGCGCCGCGAGGACGTCAGCGCCGACGACGACCTCGAGAAGGGCGGCGTCGTCTACAAGATGCTGCCCGAGCTCGACAGGATCGAGTTCGAGTACTGGGACCCCGGCCCCGTGAAGCTCGGGACGTTCGAGGAACTCGCCCAGGGCCGCTGGGTCAAAGACTGGGACACGACGCGTCGCGACCAGGCGGGTCGCCTCCCGACCCGCGTGCGCATTCGACTCGTGCTGCCGCCACCCAACGAGCGATCCGAGCCCGAGGTGTTCGTCACCCAGGCTGAGATCGCCACGACGGAGGTACTCGAGTTTTGATCCGATCCCTTGCCAACGTCACTCGAGCCACCCTCGACCGCCTCGATCGGCCCGTCGCCACACCGCGCAACGAGCGCGGCGTCGCGCTGCTGCTGTCGCTCGTCACGATCGCGATTCTGTCCGCGGCCGTCGTCGACTTCGCCTACCAGAACCGTGTGAACCTCGCGCTCGCCTCCAACGAACGCGACCAGCTCAAGGCCTACTTCCTCGCGCGCTCCGCGGTGAACATCTCCAAGCTGCTCGTCGCGTTCCAGTTTGCGCTCTCCGACGAGTCCAAGGAGACGTCGGATGACATGGGGCGCCTCATCGGGCGCGCGATGCGGCGATCGAACTTCCAGATGTACCAGTACATCGACCTCATGATGGGACCGTTCAACAGCGGCAAGATCGAGAGCCCCATCGGCGGGATCAGCCTCGCCGATACCGGCGTGGAGGGGTTCGGCGACTTCACTGGAAACATGGAGGTCAAGGTCGTGCCCGAGGAGGGGCGTTTCGACGTGAACGCGTTCGCCAAGAGCACCCTCGACAACGGCGACCTCCACCAGATGTGCGCGATGTTGCTCGACTCGCAATACGACGAGATCTTCGAGCAGAAGGACGCCACCGGCGAGACCCTCGATCGCGCGACCGTCCTCCAGCGGATCATCGACTATCTGGACCCCGACGAGCAGTCGATCGTGCTCAAGGACGATTGCACCGTCGAGGGCAGCGCCGGTGACGAACGCGCGCCGTACGACAAGCTCGACTACAGCCGCCGCGTCGGCCCGCCGAATCGGAAGATCACGCACCTCGATGAGCTCTACAAGGTCGCCGGCGTGACCCCCGCATTCATGGACGCGTTCGCCGACCAGCTCACCGTCTACCCCGTGGGTAAGCCCAATCTGAACGTCGCTCAGGCGCCCGTGTTCTACTCGATTCTGTGCCGCAACGTCGAAGCGCAGGGCGGCAAAGACGCCAACGCCATCGACCTCTGCATGCGCGACCCGGTGATCGGCCTGCAGGTCCTGTACTTCGCGCTCGCGCTCGACGGCGTGCGCGCGTTCTTCGAGAATCCGCTGTCGGTCTTGCTCGCCTACGTCGGCAGTACGGAGTCCAAGCTGCTGCCGTCCGCCAAGAAGGGCCAGCCCGTCGGCTTCCTGTCTGTGAGCCAGTTCCCGAACTTCCTCAACGACTTCAAGGGTAGTCCGTTGCTGATGGCGCAGTTCATCCAGTATTCGCCGCTCTACCAGAAGATCGTGGTACAGAACCCCGGGATGGTCGTCGATCCGCTGCAGCCGAAGTTCCCGGCGTGGACCGTGTCGTTCGACAAGTCGGGGTTGATGAAGTCCGTGTCCGTCGACACGCCGAAGATCTATCGCATCTTCGCCACTGGCACCTACGGCACCACCGAGGCGACGATCGAGGCGGTCATCGACTTCGACAAGACCGTGCGGCGCATGCCGGACGAGAAGGCGCTCGTGGCCTCCGAGGACGATGCCGAGCGCGTGAAAGAGATCAAAGCCGAGCTGGAGCAACGGCGAGCGGAGATGCCCAAAGGTCGTTGGATGTACTGGCGCGAACACTGATGTTGAGGCTGTTTTGAGCGAAAAACGCATCGTCGGAATCGACATCGGGTCGTACGAGATCAAGGTCGTCTACCTCGATCCGAAGGCCAACGAGCTCTCTGTGCTCGGTTTCGCGCGCGAGAAGCTCGCGACAGTCACCGCTGCGCCCGCGGCGGCGCCGTCGACCGTGCCGCCGCCGATGCCTGGTGTGGCCGCGAGCTTCGAAGACGCGCCCACCGGAGTGCGCGAAGCGCCGCTCGACGACGCCGCCGAAACCCAGGAGGCCGAGGCCGCCGCGCCGGAGCCCGTCTCGCCGCCGTCGGATTCGCACGAGTTCAACCTCGCGCCGCCATGGGTCCAAGCGCTGGAGCGGCTCCGCGACCGCGCCGCATTGGCCGGCGAGCTTCAGGCGACCGCGGTTCCCGACGCGAAGGCCGTGCTGATCGACCTCGAGGTCCCGTTCGACGACAAGGCCAAGGTCCAAAACATCCTGCCCCATCTGATGGTCGATCGACTGCCGCTCGCCCAATCGGAGATCACGTGGGATTTTCAGACCTATCCCGGTGCGGAAGCCGCCCGGGCCCTCGTCGGCTTCGCGCGGAACACCGATCTCGAGGCCGCGCTCACCCATCTGCAGGGCGCGGGCGTGGACCCCGCTCAGCTGGGGATTGCCGAACTCCAACTCGCCACGATCGGCAGCCACATTTTGCGCGAGGACGGTCACGTCGCCATCGTGGACCTCGGCCACGAATTGACCCGAGTGGTCGTGATCAACGGCTTCGAGCCCGTGCTCGGCCGCACGATTCGGAGCGGGGGCCAGTTCATTACCACAACGATTCAGGAGCGGTTCAACGGCACCTTCGAAGAGGCCGAGAACGTCAAGCATCAGTACTCCGCGATCCTCGATGATGCGCCCAACGCCGATATGAAGAAGCTCAGCGAGGCGATCCAGGAGGGAATGCTCCCGATCGTTCGAGACCTGCGCCGCACGTTTCAGGGCCTCTTCGCCCGCAAGCGTGTGGAGATTCAGCGCGTCTACATCTGCGGCGGCACGAGCCTCATCAAGAACGTCGAAAAATACCTCTCCTCCGAGCTCGGCATCCCCGTGCGTCGCCTGCAGGCCCCCGCCGGGCTCCTTGACGGGGACACCAACGTCGTC
>JBFIHF010000212.1:0-11198 GCA_041601915.1 Bradymonadaceae bacterium | reverse complement strand
GATGACGCGACGCCGATCGGCGGCGTGCCGGTGCTCCCGGTCGCGCCGTATGCCCCGCACACGACGCAACAGGCACCTCCTCCCGCACAGCAGGCGCACGTGCCGCAGCTCGCCGGCGCGCCGCCGCCGACCACCTTCATTCAGCTGCGTGCGACGCCGGACTCCTTTGAGGTCGACGTGCCACTCAAGCCGAACAAGCGCGCGCTGCTGGTCTGCGCGGCGACGTTCGTGCCGTTCTTCATCGCGTTCACGGCGCTGGGTCTGATCGCCACGGGTGTCACTGCCGCGGCGTTCGCGTGGGGACTGTCGCTCGTCTTCACGACGTACCGGCTGCGCATCTCGCCCGGCGAGGGCTATGAGATCACGACGGCCGTCTTCGCGTGGGAACGCCACAAACGGGGCGGGATGGCGTCGGTCGTGCGGTTCGAGGCGCGCGGCACGCTCGCCGACGACAACACGGTCCTCAAGCTCGTCACGCACGAAGGCGAGTTTGATGTCGCCAAGGCGTTCTCCGAGGAGGAGAACGGATGGGTCGCGGCGCAAGGCAACGCCTGGGTCGCTCAGCTCCGCGCAGCCAACCCGAACCGTCTCGGCTAAGGACTACGAATGCCCCGCCCGTTTGTGATCGCTCCATCGATTCTGGCCTCCGACTTCGCCCGCTTGCGCGACGAGTGCCACGCGGTGCTCGAAGCCGGCGCCGACTGGCTGCACGTCGACGTGATGGACGGGCACTTCGTGCCCAACATCACGATTGGGCTGCCCGTGGTGCGCGCGCTGCGCGACCACTTCCCCGACGTCGTGCTGGACGTGCACCTGATGATCGACAATCCGGATGTGTTCGCGACGAAGTTCGTGGAGGCCGGCGCGGACATCGTGTCCTTCCATCCCGAAGCGACGCATCACGCCCACGGCGTCGCCCAGGCGATTCGCGCCGCAGGGGCCAAGGCGAGCCTCGTGCTCAACCCGGCGACGTCGATCGAGTGGGTGGACTGGCTCGTCGACGACCTCGATATGGTCCTCGTGATGAGCGTCAATCCGGGCTTTGGCGGGCAGGCGTTCATCCCGGGCACGTTGCCCAAACTCCGCGCCCTCCGCGCGCGCCTGGCGAAACTCGGCGCGGAGCTCGACATCGAGGTCGATGGCGGCGTGACCCCGTCGAACATCGCTTCGGTCGCCGAGGCCGGGGCCAACGCGTTCGTCGCCGGTAGTGCGATCTTCAAATCCGACTCGTACGCAGACACGATCGCGACGATGCGGTCCGCGCTGGTCTAACCGTTTGCCGAAACGAATCTGGCGCCGAAGAAGCCGTCCGCGTCGTCGGAGTCGGGCATCGTGACGAGGTAGTCGCCGTCGAGCGCGAAGCGCGGGTGCCGCTCGAGGAACTGCTCGACCTGTTTGCTCGTCTCTTCACGTGTCCACGTGCACACGCTGTAGACGAGCCATCCGCCGGGGCGAACCAGGCCCGCGGCGATATCGAGCAGGTCTCGCTGCACGTCCGCGACGCGGCCGATGTCGGGTTCGGTCCTCCGCCAGCGCGTCTCGGGATGGCGCCGCAGGACGCCGAGGCCCGTACATGGGGCGTCGACGAGCACACCGTCGAAGGGTGCGTCATCCAGTTCGGTGCTGAGGACGCCCGGTACGACGCGAATTCGGTCTGCCAGTCCCAACCTCGTGGCCGCAGCGCTGAGCAATTCCAGTTTCGAGAGCGCCGGATCGACAGCGACGACGCGCTTTGCCGATGCGGCGAGGTGTAGCGTCTTGCCGCCGAGCCCCGCGCAGGCGTCGAGTACGGTGTCGTCGGGGCCTGCCGCGCAGAGGTCCACCACACGCTGCGCGCCGAGATCCTGCACGACGATCTCGCCGGCCTCGATGCGGGCGCGCGCTGCGTCGTCGAGCCGTTCGAGCCGTACGGCGCCGCCGCCAATCTCGCGCACCCAGATCGGCGGTGCCGTCGTGAAGGCTTCGGCCAGCGAGGCTGCGCGTTCGAGTCCAAATTGTTGGTGAAGTCGATTGCCGAGCCAGTTCGGCAGCGACCAACGCTCCCCCAGCCAGCGCGCGGGCTTGCGCTCCGGTACCGCTCCCCACCACGGTTCATCGGGGTGGGCGGCAGCCCGACGCAGCACGGCGTTCACGAGTCGGTGGTCGGCGCCGGGGACGTTTCGTGCCACGGCGACCGTTTCGTCGAGCGCGGCATGGTCCGGCACGCGGTCGAGGAACCGCAGCTGGTACACGCCGACGCGCAGCAGATCGAGCGTTTCGCTGTTCAGGCCCTTCAGACCGCGGTGGGAGGCTCGATCGATGAGGCGGTCGAGCGCCCGCTCCCAGGTGAGCACCCCGTACACGAGCGCCGTCGCCAGGCCGCGGTCGGGACCCTCGAGATCCGAGGCCTCGAGCGCGGCGTCCAAGGCGAGGTGGCTGTATGCCTCATCGACGTGCACGCGCTGCAGCACGTCGAAGGCCAATCTGCGCGATGTCGTCAATCGAAACACTCGTTCGCGGCAACCGCGTACCCGTTCAGGAAATCTCGTGCCTGCATCGCTCGCCCGCCCGGCGCCTGAAGTTCGAGAAACTCGACCGCGCCATCCCCGCATGCCACCACGAGGCGTCGCGTCGCGTCCAGCACGGTACCCGCGTCGCCGGAGCCGTCGACGACCTGGCACAGGTGGAGCTTGATTCGTTTGCCGTTGTGCGTCGTCCACGCGCCGGGCCACGGATTGACGCCGCGTACCAGGTTCGCGACGTCGACGGCGGACGCCGACCAGTCCACGCGCCCGGTGTCTTTGCTGATCATCGGCGCGTAACTCGAGGCGCTGTCGTCCTGCGCCTCGCCGCGCAGCGAGCCGTCCTCGAGCCCTTCTAGGGTCGGCACGATGAGCTCGGCCCCGAGCAGCATCAGGCGGTCGTGAAGCTCGCCGGCCGTCACGAGCGGGCCGACCGGCGTGCGCGCCTTCAGCAGCATCGGACCCGTGTCGAGGCCCGCTTCCATCTGCATCGTCGTGACGCCCGCTTCGGTTTCGCCGCGGATGAGGCACCAGTTGATCGGCGCCGCGCCGCGGTACTTGGGCAGCAACGAGGCGTGGATGTTCACGCAGCCCAGTCGAGGGACATCGAGGGCTTCCTGCGGCAGGATCTGCCCATATGCCGCGACGACCGCACAGTCGGGGCGCCAGGCGCGGAGCTGGTCGAGCGCCTCGGCGTTGCCGCGGAATCGGGTCGGCTGGCTGACCTCGATCCCATGTCGCACGGCGCATTGCTTGACCGCCGATGCAGCGACGGCCTTGCCGCGACCGCGCGGCCGGTCGGGATTCGTGAACACGCCCACGACGTCGTGGCGCGAACGCACGAGGGCTTCGAGCGCCGGCACCGCAAAGTCCGGCGTTCCCATATACACGATGCGCATGGTGTTACCCGTCGGCGTCGAGGTCGTCGTCGTCCGCGGCGTCTTCGTCGTAGTCGCCGCGCTCGATCGCCTCGAGGATCTTCTTGTACTTCTTGAGCGCCCGGCGACGTTTGAGGTGGCTCATCCGGTCCGTGAACAGGATGCCGTCGAGATGATCGATCTCGTGTTGCAGGCAGACCGCCAAGAGTTCCGAGCCGGCGACCTCGAATTCGTCGCCGTTCTCGTCCAGCGCCCGCACCACCACGTCGTGTGCACGGTCGATCTTTTCGTAGAGCTTCGGGAAGCTCAGACACCCTTCTTCCCACGTGATCTCGCCCTGCCGATCGATCACGCGCGGGTTGATCAAGACGATGAGGTTGCGCTCCTCGGCGTCCGGCGGGGCGACGTCGATGACGGCCACGCGCTTGGGCACCCCGATCTGAGGCGCGGCGAGCCCGATCCCGGGCGCGTCGTACATCGTGTCGGTCAGGTCACGGACGAGCTCACGCACTTCGTCGGTTACCTCGGCGACGTCCGCGGCGGGCGTCGTCAGCACGTCATTGGGATAGAGGATGATCTCACGAATGGCCATGTGTCTCCTCTATCGCGCAGCGCGCGAACGCGCAACAGGCTCCGCTGCGGCGCTGCGGGCGCAAACGCACAACACGCACTGGCCTTTGCTCCGCAGATGCTTTAATTGAGGAGCCGTTGTCTGACCCCGGTGGTGTTATGGGATTTTTGGATTTTCTGTTTGATCAAGACAAGAAGGAAGAGCGCAAGTACGTCAAGCTCGAGAAGACGCTGACGAACATGTACGTGCAGCCCTCCGAACGCGCCTACACGATCGAGCAATTGCGCGACCTTCGCACGCCCGAGGCGGCGATCGTCTTGCTCAAGCGTTTCGGCGAGTCCGCGCCGAACACGACCGTCGATCTCGAAGAGAAGGAGCGCGTCTACGACGTGCTCGTCGAGCTCGGCGCCGAGACCAGCTTCAGCGTCGTCGAGATCGTGCGCGAGCACTTGCGACGGGTCGACGAGAACGTGAACTGGCCGCTCAAGGTCCTGTCCGATCTGCTGACGCGTGACGGATTCGTCGCGTTTCTGGCCGAGCTGCTGCACGACTGCTCACCGGAGTACAAGCAGAACCCGGAGAAGAAGCAGGAGCTCATTCTTCGAGCCCACGAGGTCCAGAGTGATGCGTTGGCCGCAGAACTGGTGCGATTCCTCGACGACATGAACGAGACGGTGCGCTTTCTGGCCGTCGAGGCGGTCATCGGTCAGGCCAATCCCAAGGACGCCGTGGAACCCCTCGCCGCGCTGCTCGCACGTGAGGAGTCGCTGCGGATCGTCCAGCGCCTGGCGGCGGCGTTCAACCGCGAACAGGAGTGGAAGATCCCCGAGGCGCTGCGTGCAGATGTGGCCGAGGCGCTGCCCGAAGAGTTTGGCATTCATGCTCAAGGGCACATCTACAAACACCGCCGCTGATCCATGCTCGAATTTGTCGACGAAATTCAGCCGCTCGACGACAGATGGACACAGTGGGCGGCTTCACGGCGCCCCACGCCGGTCTGGCTCGCCCGCGTGCATACCTCGGACGAGGTTGATCGCTACGTGGGCGCGTATGTGACCCCCGCGGAGGTAGTGCTCGGGCTTCGCGGCTGGGACGACGCCGACGAGGGCCTCGACCCCGAGCCGTTCGCGCTGTTCGATATCGAAAAACTGGTGCGGATGATGTTGCACCAGAGCGGGCTCGCGTTCGAAGCGCTCTGTGCCGCCCAGTCGTTGGGAGCACTCGACGTGCCGGCGCGGGAGCTCGCTCGGGCGGCCGTCACTCACGAGATTCTGAGCTACTACCGTGACGTCACCGCGGTGCTGGAGACGGGCAACCGGGAGGGCTGGCGCTGGCGAACGCTCATGACCGGCGCGCTGCTCGCCCAGCAGGGGGTGGTCAGCCACGCGATGCCGACGCTGTGTCGGATGCTCGGTGCGGGCGCCGAACCGAGCGCGACCGAGGTTGTTCGACTCCGGACCGCCCTGGCGTCGTCGCCTCATTTGCCCGAGACACCGGCAGACTACGACCTCTTGAACGCATTCGTGGTGGCGTCGAGATTGGCCAGCCGATGATCCGTGCCCTGGTGATCGGCACCGACGCGGCCGTCTGGTCCGCACGTTTGAGCGCCGTCGTGACCGCGACGGCCGAGTTCGAGGCCGTCCGGCTGCCGGCCGCGGCCGTCCGCGCCTTCGAGCGGTCGCCCCCCGACGTGGTCGTATTGTGCGGAGACCGGAGGAAGGGACGGCTCGACGACGTGCTTCAGGCGCTACGCGAGCGCCCCGTCGGGCGGTTGGCGCCGTGCGTGGCGATCTGTCGTGAGGCGCCCGACGGCGTCGACGCCCGCGTTGCAGATGATGCCGAGCCCGAGGCCATCATCACGGTCGTGGCGGAACTCCTCGGGATCGCGACACAGGAACTCCTCGTCGGGGGTCCCCGCCGGCCATCGTCCACCGACACGACGTTGACCGAGAGTGCGATCACCCGAAAGCTGCGCCAGGTCAGGCATCAGAGCTATTTCGACGTCCTCGACGTCAGCGTCGACGTGTCCGCGGCGGATCTACGGGCGGCCTACAAGGACTTGACCCAGATCTTCGACCCGCTGCGCGTCCCCGCCGAGCTCGACCAGCGATTTGCGGGCGAGCTCGCTGAGATTCGTGACGCGCTCGAGGACGCGCTCGCCGTGCTCGGCAGCCACGAGTTGCGCGCGGCGTACAGCGAATCGCGACGCGTGACCTGAAGGGCGCCCTCCGCCACGGATTCGCCGCGTTTTGCGCGCAACTCGTGATGTCGTCAACTTGTGCGGCTATGGCCGAGCAGATAGGCTGGACCGCATGGCGGAACAATTTTCGATCCCCACGGTCGGCGACCTGATCGCGGGCAAGTACCGCGTCGAGAAGGAACTCGGCCGCGGGGCCTACGGCGTGGTTTTCCGCGCCGACCAGGAGGAACTCGGCCGCCACGTGGCGGTCAAGACGTTGTTGCCACAGGCCTTTTTGCAGCAGGACATCGTGCAGCGTTTCCACCGCGAAGCGCAGCTGATCAGTCGCCTCGACCACCCCAACATCATCCGTCTCTTCGACTACGGCGTCGACGAAGGCCTGCTCTACATGGCCGTGGAGTACGTCGAAGGGCGGACGTTGATGGATGTCATCGACAACGACGCGCCGTTGCCGCCGAGCCGCGTTCGTAGTCTCAGCCTGCAAATTTTGGGTGCGCTGGTGCACGCCCACAGCCAGGGCATCGTGCACCGCGACCTCAAGCCCGAGAACATCGTCCTGCTCCAGACGCGGACGACCGACGATCGGGAGTACGAAGTCGTGAAGATCCTCGATTTCGGGATCAGCAAGCTGCTGCGCGGGGAGAACGAGTCCGGCGCGCTCAAGTCGCTCACCCAGGATGGCACCGTCCTGGGGACGCCGCACTACATGAGTCCGGAGAACATCGTCGGCGATCCGATCGACCATCGCGCCGATCTGTACGCGTTCGGCGTCATCCTCTACGAATTACTCGCCGGCGTGCATCCGTTTGATGCGCCGAGTCCGTCGGCGGTGATGGTGCGACACCTGCGCGATGAGCTGCCGCCGCTGCCGGAGGAGATCGAGGGCACACCGTTTGGTGTGGCCGTGAAACGGTGCCTCGAGAAGCAGCCCTGGGATCGCATCGGTTCGGCCGAAGAGGTCATCGAGATCATCGAGGCCACCGACATCTCCCAGATCGCGACGGTCGTTCGACGGCCATCGGCCGAGTTTGATGGGCGTTCGCCGCGCGAGACGGCGTCGGCCGAACGACGTAGCGGCGTGTGGTTCGGAGCGGCCGTCGGCGCGGTCGCGATGCTCGTCGTCGCGGTCGGCTACAACCTGTACCGCGTCACGACCGAAACCCCGCCGCCCGAGGTCCCGCGGGTCGCGACGACGATCCCCGACCCGCCCCCGCCCCTGGTCGTGATCGCGCCGCCAGCCGTCCCCGATGTGGGCGTCGTCCGCACAGAGCCCGACGCTGGCCCGACAGGCATCGCGATGGTCTTCCCGCCGGAGCGAGATGCGGGTAGCGGGGACGCGAAGCCGCTGAAGGTGCGCGTCCGTGAGCCGCGTGAGCCGCGTGAGCCGCGCGAGCCGCGCGAGGTCGAGCCGCCGGAAGTGACCACGGTGGAGCTCGACGTCACGTCGACCCCCACCAATGCCAGTGTCACCGTCGACGGGATTCCGGTGGGCTCGACGCCACTTCGGCGCGCGTTCAACATCGAGCGGGCGGTCGAGGTGCGTTTCTCCCACATCGGCTACAAAGAGAAGGTGGTGCGCCTGATCCCCGACGGCGAGAGCGGTCCGGTGCGAGCGAAACTCGAGAAGGACCACCTCCGCCTCGTGGACTGAGACCCCTTTCGCTTGCCGGACGCCGGCCACGGCCGTACAACGGGACATGCCCCGTCTCCTTTCGATCGCGTTGCTCATCGCGACGCTACTGGTTGCCAGCAGTGCCCACGCGCAGGCACCGAGCCCGGCCACGGGGACCGCGGAGAGTCACTATCAGAGCGCGGTGCGGCTGTTCGGCGAGGGCCGTTACGGCGAGGCGCTGGGCGAGTTTGACGCCGCGATCGCGCTGTCCCCGGAGTCCATCTTCTTCTGTAACCGAGCGATCGTGCTGATCAAGCTGCAGGAGCCCGAAGCGGCGCTGCAGAGCCTCGAGACGTGCCAGCAGACTCATGCGGGCGACCAGGCCGAGCTCGCCGAGATCGACGCCCAGCGTGCTGCGGTCCAGGTCATGGTTGGACACGTTCGGCCCAGTGTTCTCGACACCGTCAGCTTGATCAACGCCCCGTCAGTCGCGCCGGATGCGCGGTCGGGCTGGACGTGGACGTCGACCGGCGTGCTCTTGATGAGTATCGGTGGTGCCGCGATCGCTTCGGCGGCGACGCTCGATTTTCTGAGCAAGGACCTTCAGCAGACCCTGCAAGCGCGTGCAACGGCCGTGATCGTCGCCGACGGCGATTATCTCCGACGGCAGGCCGAGTACGACGAGGCGCGAAAACGCTACGTCGATCGGCAGCGCATCTGGCTCGGTTTGACTGCAGCCGGCGCAGTCCTCACTGTTACAGGTGCGACATTAGTCGTCTCTCAATGGATTTCCTCCACGGGGAGCACGGACGTTGAAGTCGGCCTGACACCAACTCATCCCGGGGTTGTGGTTCGTCTACACTGGTAGGCGCGAGTCGTGAACGTCACCGAATCGGTTGACGCGATGAACCAGAATCCTCATATTGTCGCCTCACGTAGCGGCGACAGGATGGCTGGATGGGCTCAATGAGCTTCCACAGAATGTGCGGAATCGCGACGCTGGCGGCCCTCGGGACGTTGGTCGCGCCGCACGTGGAAGCCCCGGCGCAGTCCCCCTCGATCACCCCGCCGACCGCCGCACTCCGCACCGCGGCACTGTGGTTCGGACCGCTGCCGACGCCCAGTTTGTTCTCGCCGAACGTGATGGAGCGCATCCAGCAGCTCGCCACCGACGATCACTGGCCGATGCCCGATGAGATCAAGCCGTGGCCGATCGATGAGCAGGGATTGCCGATCATCAAGACGCGGCAGGTGGACGAGCTCTGGCAGACGATGCGTGGCGGCGAGACGAGCCGGCACCGGCTGCGGGACATGTTCCGCGGCGATCTGAAGCGCATCATCTCGCTGAATCCGAATCTGGACTTCGCCAGTATCGAGGCCGGCGAGCGCGTGCTCGTGTGGCAGCGCGACAGCGACGATATCTCGCAGAGCGTGGCGCTGGCGAACCGTGGGCGACTCACCGACGCGGAGCCGATGCCGCCGGGAGACAACTACGTCACCCTGTATCCGCACCGCTCCTTCGGCACCTATTACACGGTCTCCGAGATCACCCGGGTGATGGACGCCTACAAGGTGCGCTACCCCGAAGCGGACCCCGTCATTATCGGCGATCTGAGTTTCCGGACCGGGCGCCGAATCCAACCGCACAAGTCCCACCAGTCCGGCCGCGACGTCGACATCACGTTCCCGCGCACGAACCAGCCCCCGAACTACCGCCGCTTCCATCCGATCACGCGGCGTACGCTCGATATCGAGAAGTCGTTGTGGATGCTCAAATCATTCATCGACGGCGGACAGATCGAGTACATCTTCGTCGATCGCCACTTCCAGTACCTGTTGGCCAAAGAGGCCGAGAAGCAAGGTGCCCCGAAGGAGTGGATCGAGAAGACGTTCCAGTACCCGCATCATAAGGGGACCGCGGCGCTCATCCGCCACGCGCGCGGTCACCGCGATCACTTTCACATCCGCTTCAACTGTCAGGAAACGGACAGATCCTGCCGCTGAACGCCCGCCACTAAACGTCGACGACGAACCCTGCCGCACAGGCGTCTTCAAAGACCGTCGGGTACGATTTTGTGACGCATCGAGGGTCGGTCAGCCAGATCGGTCCACGGGTGCTCAGCACGAGGGCCGCGAACGCCAGGCGATGGTCCGCCCGCGGGTCGAACCGAGCGTCGATGCGCGGCGACTGGATGCCAGCGCGGACCTCGATGCCGTCGCTCGTCGCGACGACGTCGACGCCGACCTCCGCGAATGCCGCGACGAGGTCCTCGATGCGGTTGCTTTCCTTGTGACGCAGATGCGGGGCCCCGAACAACCGGACGGACGGCGCGCTCAGCGCGGCGTATGCCGTGAGGACCGGCACCAGATCTGGCGTTGCCCCCACGTCGAGTTCCACGGGCGTCGGATCGTCGTGCGCCCACAGCAACCGCTCCACCGCCGAGTCCGGCTGCAGATCGCCGGGTTCGGTGCTGAATGTCACCTGGGCGCCGAGAGCATTCAGCACACGCCAGACCGCGGCACTGCTCGCGTCAGACGTGACCCGTAGCGGCGATTGCTCCAGCATCGAGAGCGTCATGCTCAGGTAGCCGGCGCTCGCGACATCTCCCGTGACTGTGACGGACACGTCTGGGCGCGCGGCGCGCAGGAGTGCGAGCGCGCTCGCGAACTGCGACGACGCCGAGGCGTCGACCCGAAACTCGACCGGGCCCCGGGGCAGGGGGCCCAACGAGAACTCCAGTCCTTCGCGCACGACCTCGACCCCTGCGGCTCGCAGAGCGTCGAGCAGCGGGTCGTGTGGCCGCGCCGCGAGCTGTTCGGCGATGCGGATGCGGCCGCCTTCGGGCTGGGAGACGGCGACCGCGATGAGGAAGCGAAACGTCGTGCCGCCCGCGCCCGCGTCGGCGACCTCGCCGCGGCCCAATGCGGTGATGCCCGCGCGCATCGCCCGAACGTCGTCGGCGCTGCTGTCGAGTTCGAACTCCGCGGGGTCGCCGCGCAGGCTCGCGATCACGAGCGCGCGATTCAGCTCGGACTTGCTCGCCGCGATCGCGAGGGTCGCGGCACGGTGGCCGCGCAGGCACACGCGAAGCGGCCGGTCGAAGACCGTCGCGCGGACCTCGCCAAGCGCCACCCACCAATCGGTGGCGCTCACGTCGTCGACCACGATCGGGTCCGCGGGGCCGCGCAGCAACACGGACCGAAGCCGGCCATCGACGGTCTTCTTGTCGCGCCCGATCGCACCTCGAAACCCATCCGGCTCCGGCTGCAGCGCGATAGCTCCCATCAGTGGGTGGACGTGGCGAATCAGTCGTTCGAAGCTTTCGGCGTCAAGCAGGCCGCGCTGCCACGAAATCTGGGCTGCGCAGGCCATTCCCCATGCCACGGAAACGCCGTGCGGCGCCTGACAGCACAGCTCGAGACCGTGCGCGACCGT
>JBFIHF010000211.1:0-11245 GCA_041601915.1 Bradymonadaceae bacterium | reverse complement strand
GCCTTCCGCCAGGCCTACACCCGCGCCCGCAAGATCCTCCTCGCCGGCGGCCGCCCCACCTTCCCCGAGGGCACCTACGCGATGCACGTCTGGCACGGCTTCCCCCGCGCCGGCCCCTAACGCCACCCACAACCTCACCCCACGGACCATCTCCTGATGGGCCGCACACTTGCGTCCGCCGCCCCCCACCACAACCAAATCACCACCCAAACACCCCACTTTCACGACCCGTCACCCCCTCGCCGCACCCAACATTTCGATCAAAACGCACAAACACCAAACAACACGTCGTCCAAACAGAACATATCACCCTCGATCGGGGACTGCCCCGGGCGGAATCGCGGACTGCCCCGGGCGGGCCCTCAAGAAGCGCTCGACTCGCTATCGCGGGCTCGCTACATTGCGGCGGTCTTCAGCGACAGGGAGCGAGCATGAGTCCCAGATTATCATGGGCGTCGGGCATCGCGGTGCTGCTGTGGGGTGCCACAGCGTGGGCGATGCCTCCGGCGCCAGCGACGTTCTGCGAGCTGTACAGCGATGCTCCGGCGTGCGCGCAGGGTGCGGCGCAGTGTACGACGTGCCACACGGTGCCGCCGGCGTTGAATCTGTACGGCGGACAGATCTCGGATTCGCTGCTCGTGGGGGACGCGCGTCCGTTGACGGAGGCGGGGTTCCGCGAAGGGCTGCCCGCGGCGCTGTCGACGGTCGAGGAGCTCGATGCTGACGGCGACGGTTTCACGAACCTCGCGGAGTTGCTCGCGGGCTCCGATCCGGCGCTTCCGTCGGTGGTGCCGGTGTCGCTGGATGGTGTGTGCGACGCGACCGGATTTCGGCCCTCGGGCCTGGATGTGTGTGCCTTCGACCCGGCGTACGTGTTCAAGAAGATCCGCATCGATTTCTGCGGGATCGCGCCGACCTACGAGGAAATGCAGGCGTTCGATGGCACGCCGGATGCGCTACATGCCGCGCTCGACGAGTGCCTGGATTCGGAGTTCTGGCGCGGAAAAGACGGCGTGGTTTGGAATCTGGCAAACCGCAAGATCAAGCCGATCCAAGCCATCAAGAGCGGCGCGGGAGCGGGGCCGATTCCGCTCGCCGACTACGACGACGACTACAACTTCTTTGTGTATGTGAACACCGATGATCGGGATGCGCGCGACCTGCTGACGGCACAGTATTTCGTGGAGCGGTCGGACAACCCGACGGTCTACACCGAGTGGAATCGTACCCCGATCCAGGACATCAACGTCCGCGATTACCTCGTGGCGCAAGCCGTCGTGAACGGGCGCCGCGCCGGCATGGTCACCCACCGCTGGTTCCTGATGAGCAACACGATGTTCACGGGGATCCCGCGAACGACCGCGGCGCAAGCCTACCGGTCGTACCTCGGCTTCGACATCGCGCGGCTGGAGGGGCTGTCGCCGGTCGCCGGTGAGCCCAAGGACTACGACAACAAAGGCGTGCAGCGCGAGGAGTGCGCGATCTGCCACTCGACGCTCGATCCACTCACGTATCCGTTCTCGACCTACGAAGGGATCGGGGGCGGCGCCGACATCGGTGAAGTGGTGCCGTTCATCTACAACCCCGGCCGCATTGCGCGGTTCCGGGAAGTCGACGGCGATTCTGTCGCGAACACCCCCGAGGCCGGGGTGCTGTTTGGCGAACCGGTCGCAAACCTGAAGGAGTGGGGCCAGGTCGCCTCGAACAGCGACCCGTTCGCGCAAGCGATCGTGGCGGACTTCTGGAAACTCCTCCTCGGCGACGGGCCACAACCCAACGAGCTCGCCGAATACGAGCGTGTGTGGCGCCGCCTGATGGAAGAACACGAATACCGGACCGAAAAGATGCTCCACGACCTCGTGATGACGGAGGCCTACGGTGTTCCATAATCTGGGCAACCTCGCGATCGTCTCGCTGCTGGTCCTCGCCGGATGTAAGGGCGATCAGGGCACGCTGCCGGTCAACGCGGAGCCGAACAACGCCACGACCGGGACGAACAACGCGACGTCCGGCACGAACAACGTCGCCCCGGGCGGGCTTCAGGTTCTGGCCTCGAAGAACCCTCGGGTGCGCTTCAAAGGCGGCGAGCGGTGGGCGAACCAGCTCGGTCGGGGACTCGAACTGGACCGCGCGGAGCTCTGCCAGGAGTTCGGACAGTACGACTGCGCCGCCGACGTCCACTTCATCGCGCTGGGCGGTGTCGAGCCCTACAACCTGCGCATCGATGAGCCGCTGCCGACCGCTCCGCTGACCGCGCCGATCGCCGTGGAGCGGATCGCGCTGTCGGCGTGTGCCGAGCGGGCCGAACGCGATGTCGCGAACCCCGCGACGGCGTCGATCTTCAAGGAGCTGTCCGACGAGCCGAGCACCGAGGATATCCACGCGATGGCCGGTCGGCTGTACCAACGACTGATGAGCCGTGACGCCGAGCCGGCCGAACTCATCGAGTTCGAGACGTACTGGCAGGAGCTCGCCGCGGAGAGCGGCGTCGACCTGCAGCGTGAGTGGGCGACCTACACGTGCTTCGCCGTCGCATCATCCATCGAAATGCTGTTCTACTGAGGCGCGCCATGGCGAGATTCAATCGACGTACGTTTCTTCACGGCGGTGCCGCGCTCGGCGTGGGTGGCGCCCTGGGGTTGGCGAGCACGCCGAAGCTCGCGACCGCGCAGAGCGAAGACCGCACGCGGTTCCTGATCGTGCTCGGCGCCGCAGGCGGCGCATCGATCATCGACGGCGCGCTCGCGATTCGCGCCTCGGAGTCCGCGACCCCGGAGACGCTCAACACGTTTCCCGACGCGCTCGTACAGAGTATCCCGGGCACCGACATTCGCGGCGTCAACCTGACGCGCGACGAGCTCGGCGCGATCCCGTATGCGTTCCAGTCCAACCAGTCCGACTTCGTGGCCAAGCACTACCGCGAGATGATGATCGCGACGACACAGCGCACGTCGGTGAACCACGCCATCGGCCAGCGGCGCTCCGTCACCGGCAACGAAGCCTGGTCCGGTCGCACCCTGCAGGAGATCGTCGCGAACGAGTACGGTCTGGACTTCGCGATCCCGAACGCCCACCTGTCGTCGGGCACCGCGTTCACAGAGCGCGGGACCGACCCCACGCTCCCCGCCGCCGCCTTCGGTGAGCCGATCACAGACCCGCTGTTGTGGCCGCTCGCGCTGGACGCCAGCAAGGGCTTGAGCCGTCAGTTCGACCCCGCGCGCCTGCAGCGCGCGCGCGCGTTCCGCAGCAAACTCGAGGACACTTCGCGCTTCAATCAGGCGCTGGGCGAGGCGGACCGCATCAAGCTGTGGCGCCACCTGCGTCAGGGGCCACGTGAGGCGATCGAGGCGCAGGACCTGATCAACAAGCTCCTGCTGATGCCGGACTCGGCGGCGTTCCCGCTCGCGTCGAGCGGGCTCACCGGCTCTGCCGCGGCCGCCGCAGCCCGCGAGAAGTTCCCGCTCTACGCCGAGGATCCGCTGGAGGCTCAGGCCGCGCTAGCGTTCCTGTTGCTCAAGTACCGCGTCTCCTGCTCGGTCACGATCAGCCCGAGTTTCAGCGTCGAGATTCGCGACGGCATGTTCATCGACGAACCCGGCGCGCTACTCAATCCACCCATCGCCTTCGACTTCTCGCACCAGGGCCACCGCTCGGTACAGGGGCTGATGTGGCAGCGTATCTACGGCATCGCCAACGGGCTGATCGACCTGCTCAAGGCCGAGGAGTACGCGAACGGCGAGTCGATGTGGGATCGCAGCATGATCTACATCGCGACCGATTTCGGGCGCACCAAGACGCGCCCCGCGAACAGCGACGAGTTCTCGACCGGCCACAACCTCAACAACGGCGTGGTCCTCATCTCTCCGCTCGTCAACGGCAACCGCATCCTCGGCGGCGTCGATCCGAACACGGGCTTTACCTACGGGTTCAACCCGACGACCGGCGCTCCGGCCCCCGGAACCACGATGGAGGAAGGCCAGATCTTTTCGGGCATTCTTCAAGGATTGGGCGTCGACACGAGCCCGGCAGGACTCCCGGACATCCGCGCGATGCGCAAAGCCTAGTACTTGGCCACAGTGATTTTGATTAGTTGACGTCGGTTCTGGCCGACGATCTCTTCGCCGTCCTCCTCGACGATACGGGGGCATCGTCTGCGTCGGACGGCTTCGACCTCGTCGCTCAGCCCTCGCCGTCAACCGATCAAAATCACTGTGGCCGAGTACTAGCTACTTCTTGTCGCGGACAAACGTCGGCTTCGCGCCGGCGGTCGGCGCATCGTCGAGCGTGCGCAGCGCCTCGCGCGCCGCGAGCTGGACGCGGCGTGAGGGATCGCCCTCGGCCAGAATCCGCAGCTTGGGAGCTACTGAGCCGAGCTTGAGATCTACGGCGAGCCAGATCGCGCGCTCCCGCACGACGGGGTCGGGGTCGAGCACGTTTTTGGCGACGGCCTGATTGGCCCGGTCGTCGTTGACGAAGCTGAAGATCTCCAGCAGCTCCAGTTTCCGTTCCGGATGCGTGTCGTCCTTCTCGAGCTCGCCGGCGAGCTTGTAGACCTTCTGCTCGTACTTGTAGAGGATGCGCTCGGCCTCTTCCTTGCGGCCCGCCTTGGTGTACAGGCCGCCGACCTCAACCATCGCCTGCAGGTAGTCGGGCTGCAGCGTAATCGTCTGCTCGTACTCCTTGATCGCGCGCGTCGTCTCGCCTTGCTCCGCGAGCGTACGCGCCATGACGAAATGGACCTCCGGGGTCGTCGGCGCCTTCTCAAGCAAGGTCGTGTACAGGGCTTGTGCTTCGTCCTGACGCTCGCTGTCGTTGTAGATCTGCCCCAGCGCGATGAACGCCGTCACCTGGGGCCCCGACACCGGGCCCAACGCGGTGAGGTCCTTGAATCGCGCCTCCGCCTCGTCCCAGTCTTCGGTGAGGAACGCCGTCTTGGCCCGGATCAGCAGTTGCTGCTGCTCCTCGGTGCCCGGTCCCATCGCATCGTCCGGCTGTTCCTGCCGCACGATCTCGAGTTCGACGGTCGTCTTATTGTTGGTCGCCTGAGCCGCGGTGTTCGCCACCGTGGGTTCTGCAGGCTTGGCCGCGGACGACTTCTTCGTGCAGCCCACCGCGATCAGCAGGGCCACCAAGACAACGGGTAATGCGCGCATCATGGATTCGCCGGCTCGCGGGGGATACAGATCGTGAACGTCGTACCTTCATCCAGAGCGCTCACGAACGAGATTGTTCCATCGTGCTCTTCAACAATCTTTTTCACGATGGCGAGTCCGAGGCCCGTGCCGTGTTCTTTGCCTTCGGTGACGAACTCCTCGAACAAGCGTCCGCGAATCCCCACGGGGATCCCCGACCCCGTATCCTCGAACTCCAGGACGACGCACGGGTCCGAACCGATCGTTTCCAGCCGCGAGCGCACGGTGAACGTCCCACCGTCGGGCATGGAGTCCGCGCCGTTGCGCGCGAGGTTGAGCACCAGGCGCTGAAACTTCCCGGCATCGACGAGCATGTCCTGCCGGTACTGCAGGTCGAGCACGAGCTCAATGCCCTGCGGACGCAGTTCGTTCTCCAGCAGTTCGCTGAGTTCGGCGAAGAAATCGGGCACGAAGACCTTGCGCCGCAGCAGGTTTCGTTCGCCGCGGGCGTAGTTCAGCAGCTCGCGCGTCATCTGATTGAGCGCCTCGAACTGCCGCTTGATCGTGGCGGCGTGCTCATCGCGGCGCGCTCGGTCGTCGGATCGAGCCATCAGCTGGACGTACCCGTTGATGATCGCGATCGGGTTCTTCAGGTCATGCACGACACCGGACAGCATCTGGCCGATCGTGGCGAGGCGATTCGCCTTCTCGAGTTCCTCGTGGTGTCGACGGGCGGCCAGGGCTCCCGCGATCCTCGATGCGATGAGCGTGAGCACCTTGAGTTCGTCGGGGGTGAATCCACGCTCCAGATCGGCATGATTCAGGATCTTGATCGCCCCAATTCCACGTCCATCATCGAACAGCGGAACGGCCATGACGTTGTGCACACTCATGCCCAACGGGTCCGTGATCGCCCCAGGCACGGCGTCGCACGCACCGGTGTTGCAGAGGTACGGCTCGCCGGTCTCCACGACGTGAGCACTGATCCCTTCGTCGCGGGCGATCACCCGACTATAAAACTGCCGATCGGCATGCTCGAAGACGTGGAAGAACGCGCGCAAGTGGTCGGTCTCGAGCAGGGTCAGCACCGCGGCCCGCGCCTTGAACACCTCCGCCATCTTCTGGGTCGACGACTCGATGAACGACTCGAGGTCCATCGTATGCGCCAGTTCGTGGTCGATCTGGGCGAGCAGGTCGAGTTCCGCAACGCGGCGTTCCAGGGCCTCGGTCAGCTCGGTGAGCTCGAGGTTCTTCTCCAGGATGTCGAGGTGGTGTCCACTGTTCTCGATCGCGATCGCGATCTGGACGCTCAGCGCGGACAGCAGATTCTCGTCGTCGGGGGTGAACGGCCCCCGGCGCCGGTTCAGGACCTGCAAGACTCCGAGGATCTTGCCGTCTTGATTGCGGATCGGCTGGCAGAGGATCGAACGCGTCTGAAAGCCGGTCTTGGCGTCCACAGCCGGGTTGAACCGCGGATCGTCGTACGCGTCGCGGATGTTGATCGACTTGCCGGTCTGGGCCACCCAGCCGGCGACCCCCTGGCCGAAGCGCAGTCGGATCTCGGTATTGAGCACGCCCTGCGTGACTTTCGACCAGAGATCTCCGCTCTTCTCGTCGACCAGAAACAGGGTCGATCGCTCGGCGTCCATGAGCCCCGTCACCTTGTCCATCACGACGGTGAGCAGCTCATCGAGCTTGAGCGCCGTGCCCAGCGCGCTGCCGATCTCCGTGATCACGGCGATCTTCGACTCTTGCTGGGTCACGACCTCGCGCAGGACCTTGACGAGCTTCATCAGCTCGAGCTTGGAGAGTTCGGCGAGGTGTTCGGTTTTGAAGGCGTCCGGATGCTCGATCCACACCTCGAACTCGGCCGTTGCCGGTTCGTAGCTGCCGGTCTTGCGCGCTAGGGGCGTGGTCGTGGGCAGGTCCTCAGACATGACCGAAGTTTATCACACCCGACGCGCCGGATGCTCGCGCATTCGGGAACTGGGTTCACCGAAATTTCTCGAACAGCCAGTTCACGGCGCGGGCTCCCAGTTCGTACATGGCGCGGTCGGCGCCAAACGCCCGACCACCAATCCCGCCCATCCGTCGGGAGAGCAACTTCACATCGGAGTTCCGCGCGCGGGCTATCGATTGCTTGCCCTTCGCCGACGCGAAGGCCATCGCCGCGGCGCGCGCGCGCTCGTTGCTACCCACCAACGCCGCCTCACGGCCGGGGTGGTTCCCGGCGACCACGCAATCTTCACACCAAAACTGGTCCATCCGCCGAATGCAGATGCGCTCCGGCACGATCGCGCCGCAACCGCCGCAGCCGACGGTGGCCTGCAGGTCGGGCGATCTCGCGGCCGCCTGGGCCCGGCGCGCAAACTCGCCGCGTTCGTGGCCATCGAGCCAGATCCCGCCACAGTCCGGACATTGGTCAATCTCGAGCTCGTCGTAGTCGACCCGATGCATCGCCGCGCCGCACCCCGAGCATTGGAGGGCGTCCGCGACCTCGATCCCCGTGAACGCAAACGTGGATTCGAGTTTCACGCCCGCGAAGCGCTGCGCGATGACGGCGTCGAACTCGGTCGCGTCGAGGTAGACGCCGCCGCACGATGGACACATGTCGACTTCGACGCCGCCGCTCTGGCGTACGACGCAATCGATGCCGCACCGCGGACAGACGCGGCTCACTGGGAGTCTTCGTCGGTGTCCATGTAGTCCGCCGGGTCCGGCGGCTCGAACGCGTCGGGCGTGCACTTGGTGCCGCTCTTCATGGCGACGGCTTGCGCTCTCGCCTCGCCATCGAGGACGTTCGGATCCACGAGACTGATCTGCTCGCACGCCGCCTTGCGCGCCGCGACGATCTCGCCCTGCATCCGCGCGATCTTGGCCGGCCGCTCCGAGCGCTCCTTCTGCAAGGTCTCGCGATACTTCTTGGCCCCTTCTTTGTCTCCGTCCTTCTCGGCCTGTCGAATCGTGGCTTCGAGGTGCTCATCGGAGCCGCCGAGGTTGCCAAACGAGTTCTCCAGCGCCGCCGCGAAGTCCTTCTGGTAGCGGACCACGCGCAGGCGCAGCGCGGCACCGTGCGCCTCCTGTTGCGTGTCGTTCGCCCATCGCGCGTTCTCATCGAGCAGCTTCTGGACCGCCGATCCGAGCGCGACGCGGTCCTCGTCCTTGTTCCGCTCGAGCTTTCGAATCGCGAGCAGATTCTCGAAGCGCTGTTCCCGGATCCAGGTGCTCGTCGGCAGCTCCTGCTGCGCCTTCTCGAACGCCGGCTCCGCGCGCTCTCGCGCGTCCTTCGGGGGATCGCCGCCCGCCAGCGCTCGTCGCGCGTCGGCGAGGCTCTCCCAGTCGATCTGGGTCAGCACCCAGACGCCGGTCTCGTTGTCGACGCCGACCGTGAACGTGTACGGCCCCACGAGCGCGGTCGCGTGATACTCGTCGATCATGTTCAGGTCGGAGGCCCCCAACGCGCAGACCTCCTTGAGGAGTTCGTCTTTGCCTTCGACGACGGTGACCTCGGCAAACGGGCCTTCGGCGGCGCCGCACTCCACGAGTGCGCGGTCCAGCACCTTCCGGACCTTCTCTTCATTGGAGGTACAGCCGACGGCAAACCCGGCGATGAGAAGCGGCGCGATCCAGCGTTTCATGGTCTTGTCCTCGAACAGTGGCGGGACCATACCGAATGAGCGGCACGACGACCAGCCGCACCCCACAAACAAACGTTTGTTTTTTTCTTGAATGGTTCGATCGAGTTGGATAGAAACTCTCCATGCGAAACCTCATGGTCATCCTCTTACTCGCCAGCTGCACCCCGGACACCGAAGCGCCCAGCGCGCCGACGATCGAGGTCGAACCCAGCGCGACGGTTGCGCGCTTGGGCTCCGATCCGACGTGGGGCGAAGCCGCATTTCCAGGCGATGCCTTCGTCACGGACGGGGTGCCGCAATTGCCGGACCAATTCCCCAACGTTCGTGCGGGCGAGCCACTGTTCGAGCGCATCGCGGCGATCGTCTCGCAGCGACGGGACTTTTGTATGACTTGCAACGTCGTGTTCAGCTTCGACGGCGAGGTGGATCCGGGGTCGCTGACCGGCAACGCGATCATCGTCGCCGTGGAAGACGGCTCGGAGGTCGCGACGAGGCACGAATGGCAGGCTGAGACGCAGACGCTGACGCTGCGCCCCGCAGCCGGGACAACACTGCGGCCGAACACGAGCTATGCCGCGGTCCTTCGCGCCGGTGTGCTCGGGGCGGACGGGCTTCCTGTGCGGCTCCCCGTCGGCGTCGACGACCGCGGGTTTGGCGCGGACATCGCGGCGATCACGACATTCACGACGGGAGATCCGGCCGAGGATCTGCGCGCGGTGCGGCGCGCGATTCACGCGACACCCGCTCCACGTGCGGTTCTCGGAGACCTGTTTTCCGGACCTTCGCTCACGGAGTTGCTCGGATCTTCGACGACTACCGCACCGGGGCTCGAGCAGCCGGCGACCGATGGCGAGAGCTTCGCGATGCGCCACGCGACCACCGCGATCATTGTAACGGGCACGATCGACGCGGCGAGCTTCCTCGACAGCGAGGGCACCGCGGTGGGGACCGTTCAACGTGATGCCGACGGCGCCCCCGTCGTGACGCGCCGCGCGGAGGTCCCGTTCGTGCTGATGATTCCGCGCGATGCGGACCTCGACAACCTTCCGGTCGTCGTGGCTCATCACGGATTCAATGCAAGCCGCACGACGGCGCTCACCCTGGCGGACACCGCGGGTCTCGCGGGCTGGGCGGTGCTCGGGATCGACGCCTACCAGCATGGCGACCGCGCAGCCAGCGCCGCGGACCGCGCCAACGCGATGCGCGGGGTCGAGGTTCCCGACGGGTTCGCGGAAACGAACAAGCTCGACGTCGTATCCCGTGTCTTCGGCTTCACCGGCGTGCCCAACGACTTCACGCTCTCGCCGGAGTACGCGCTGAGCGCCTTCACGCAGTTCGCCGCCGATGCGCTGAGCGCGATCCACTTCGTTCGGCGCGGCGATGTGACCCAACTCCGGGCGGTTGGGGGGCTCGAAACTCTTCGCTTCGATCCGGATCGCGTCGTGTTTGTCGGCAACTCGATGGGTTCGGTGGTCGGGACGGCCGTGATCGCGGTCGAACCGGACCTCGCCGGCGCAGTGCTCAACGTGATGCCCGGCTCGATCATCGAGACGCTCGTCGAGTCCGGCGAGTTTCGACCGCTCATGGAGCGCGTGTTCCTGCCGCTGCTCGGTGTCCGGGTTCCGTTCGACGAAGTGGAGCGCTCAATGCTCTTCGATCCCACCGTCGACTTGTTTCGCTGGGTCCTGGAGCCGGTCGATCCACTCGCGCTCGCCAGTTCGCGGGTGGTCGACAACGTGTTGGTGCAGCTCGCTGGTCACGACGAAGTCGCCGCGCCGCGTCCGAGTGAGTCGGTCGTAGCCGCCGGCGGGCTCACCAAAGTTTCCGTCTACATCAGCGCGATGCACGGTATGATGGAGGTCGATGAGCAGGTCTCGAAGTTTGCCGAACCGCTCATCCCCCCACTGGCCCGCCGCCCCCAATTGCAGATGCTCGAGAATCCGACACTCGACGTGCACGACGAAATCACCGACTTCCTCCGCGCGGTGGCGCCATGAGTCGACCGCAGAAAGGAAAGCCCGATCGCGATGTGATGCTGTCTCAGGCCGAAGCGCTGTTCGCGGAGCGCGGGTATGGCTCTTGTTCGTTGCGCGATGTCATCGGGGCGATGAAGTGCTCGACGACGGCCTTCTACGCGCGGTTCGGGAACACCGACGAAGTGTTCGAAGAGCTGGTTCGCGATCTGATGACCGAACTACACGAGCGGGCCGGCGAGGAGCTGACGGCGGTGCGGAGCGTCGAGGCAGGGTTCGACGCCGGGATTCGAGTGCTGGTGGAGACCTTCGTCCCCCGGAAGCAGCTCGTCGGCGTCGCGCTGTCCGAAGGCAACTCCATCGACGCTATCCGTGCGATCCTGCGCGACAGCCTGACGCTGCTGGCGGCTTTGACCCAGATGCAGCTGGAGCTGATCGGCGCCCCCAATCCGCAGGGCCGCGCGTGGGCACTGGTCGGGGCGATCCACATGCAGGTCGTGCG
>JBFIHF010000210.1:0-11286 GCA_041601915.1 Bradymonadaceae bacterium | reverse complement strand
TCGTTCAGCTTGGCGATCGTGACGGGATGCAGCGGCGTCGAGTGGTAGTAGCGCTGCACACGAACGTGCCGACACAGTCCGCATTCAGCGCGGATGTCGGCGAGGTAGAGCTGTTCGGGCTGTCCACCCTCGCCGCGGCGAAAGTGGAAGACAAAGGGTTCGGCCATGAGCGCTGCTCGGTTTAGCGGACGAGCTCGATCGTGGCGGAGTTGAGCGTTCCCGTGTCGATCGCGGCGTGATCGGTGACGATCAGCATGTACTGGCCGGCGGCCGGTTTACCGAGGAAGGCGTCGACGACATACGAGGCTTGCAGGTCGTCCTGGCCGTCATTGGAGTTCGTGAGCAGCTCGGCGACCGTCCCATCGGGATGCACGAGGCGAATGCTGAGGTCGCCGCGATAGGTGTGGGTAATGTCCACGGTGAGAGTCAGGGCGCTGAGCGTTCCGGCTCCCGTCACGTCGAACGTCGAGGTCGCACCTTCCCGGTTGTTGTCCGGGATCGACAGCCCCCCGCCAAGGTCGATGTCGATGACCTCGCTGGAGCTGATGCAGATCGGATCGGCCGCGCACGCGTCGTCGTCGCAGTCCACGGCGAAGTTGCCGTCATTGTCCACGCCATCGCCGCAGATTTCGGCCACGACGTCGATGTCGGGCAGGCCCGCGACGCGACCGGAGCCGTACTCGACCACGTAGCGGTACGAGATCCAGCCGTAGCCGTCGCCATCGGGGTTGAGCTTGCCGAAGCCGCCGGTGCCCCAGCTGTTCTTGAACAGGAAGAATCCGCGCTCTTTAAGCGTCTCGCCGTTGGCGTCCAGCAGCTGATTGCCTTCTTCGTCATGGATCGGGAGTTCGAGTTCGTCGTCCCATCCCAACAGCTGGATCGAGTGACCGGCGCGTTTGACGAGGCTGATCTCCTTATCTTTGTTGTTGGGGTAGAGCACGTAGCCCTTGTCCCAGTAGTCGAGGCTGCGCGGCAGTTCGGAGCGGCGGTGGTTCCAGGACTGGTAGAAGAACGTCAGGCCGACGACGACCCCGGTGCGCTGGTTGAAGATATGCGACTTGAGGTCGCGCTCCCGGGTGGAGACGTAGCGGCTCGACGGGAGCCGAAACTTCTCCGCGTTCCGGGCGGACTCCGGCGGCTCGCCGTTGGTGTAGCAGCGGGTCGGCTGATCGCTTTCACCGGTGCAGGCGGCGTCGTTGGAGCTCCCCCATTCGGTGGTTTGATAGGGCCACGCCGACTCCCGCGGGATGCCGAAATCGCTGATCGCTCTGAGGTTGTAGTTCGCGTTGGAGCCGCTGGTGTTGGGGAACGAGTTGACCTCGAACTTGACCGACCATTGCAGGTACTGCTCGGAGACGTCGAGGTCGGTGATGGTGCCCTCCGAGATGTAGAGGTGCTCCATGTAGCCGGCGGTGCTGAAGATCGAGCAGACGCCTCGGCTCCCCTGGCTCTTGACGGGGGACTGCAGCGCCGTCAGCTCGGTGAACTTCACGGGGAAGTTTTGATCCGCTTTGGCGAGGTCGGGGAGGTCGGCGTTGGACGGCGCGCCTTCGAACAGCACGCTGACGTCCTCGAGCACCGGGTCGTCGACCGCGGCGGAAGCGCCATCGTCGATGGGCTCATCGTCGACCGCACAAGCGGTGAGGGTGAGGGCGAGTGCGGCGAGCCAGCGAGTCGTGGTGAGTTGGCGCGTCATGTGGTCCTGTCTCCAAGTGAGGCGTTTCATGGTCCCGTGCTGTGCACATAGTGTGCCACTCGCGCCGCCAAAGGGTTTTCAGTTGTAATTCAGCCAGTTGTGAACGACGCATCTCCGCAGCGCGTCGCGAATGGCTACCCCGTTCGCCACCGCGCGGTCCCCGATCGTGGATCGCAGCCCACAAACAGGGTCACTTCTTCAGCCAGGCTCGGAGCTCTTGCTGAGCTCGTTTCCGTAACTTGCCCGGCTGGTCGGGGTGGTAGTTGAGCTCGAGTCCGGGAATGCGTTGCACTTCGGCGTAGGCCTGTTGGCGCAGTTCGGGGCTCGTCGCGTCGAGGGCCTCGACGAGCCAGTCTTCGCGACTCTGCGACTTGGCTGAGCGCCACCACTGCCGCCACTCGTAGGGGGACGACCAATGGTGCAGGGTGATCTCGGTCAGTGCGTTGAGCAGCGCCAGTTTGACGCGCGCGGACGCCGAATCCTCCATCGCTTCGATGAGCGGAAAGATGGCGTCGAAGTCCCGCAATCGGGCCAGCAGCGCCGCCGCGACGGTGATGTGCACATCGTCATCGGACTTCAGCTCCGCGCGAATCTTGCCGCGCATCTGAGCGTCGAACGCCTCGGCGGACTGATACTGGAGCACGATTTGCGCGGCGACGGTTCGGATCTGCTGATCGCGATCGAAAAGTCGGGCGAAGAGGTCGGGCAGCAGCGGCTCGGCGTCGAGCTTGGTGAGCAGATAGACGGCGTAAAAGCGGGCTTCGTTGCTCGAATCCGACAGGTGTCGACTCGCGACGGGCAGCGACAGGTCGCCGAGTCGCACGAGCGCGTGCAGCACCGGCCCGTGCCTGTCCACGGGGGGCAGGTCATCGCCGAACTGGTAGCGGTCCAGAAACACGCGGCCGGGAAACATCAGGTCGAGGACTTCGATGGCCTTCTCGCCGACCTCCGCCACACGCTCGGCCGCTTCGAACGCCTTGTCGCGATCGCGGCTGTCGAGGATCATGAACTGCTCCTGCATGTCGACCATCGCGGGGCCGGAATCCAGGAGCCGCTCGAGAGTCTCGGGCGGCAGGGAATGGGGGTCCTCGGACGGCTCGGACAACGAGAAGTTCAGCGCGGCTTCGGGCGCCGGCGCCTTGTTGTCTTGGGCGGCCTCGGCGAAGTAGTCGAACCAGGCGTCGTCCACCTCGGCATCGGAGTCGAACCTGCGCGTGTTGTCGTCGGCGCCGCGTGTCCATCCAAACGAGGTCTTTTGGCCGGCGTCCGGCGCGTCGCCCTTAGCGCCGGCGTCCAACGGGTTTGTATCGACGCGGGTGAGTTCGTCGTGCGCGCTGCGGGCCGCCGGTGGCCGTGTCGTGGCGTGGTGTACGCTTCGGTCCCGCTTGCTGCGGTCGGGAGGGGGTCGCGTGGTGGCGTGGTGTTCGTCGAACGCTTTCTGGGCTTCGTCGGCGGCTTCCTTCTTCGTGAGCGTCGGGCTCGGCGCCGGCTTCGGTGGTCGGGGCGCGGCCTTGGCCTTGCGGGCCCGTTTGAAGATCATCGCGGTGGGCAATCCCTCGTCGTCGCGCGCATCGACCCACGCACCGTGCGGGGTGCCGGGGGGCTGCGGCTCCTCGGGCGGCGCCTGGCGTGCGCCGCTCGCGCGCTCCAGCGTCTCCTCGACCACCGCCGGTTCACCGACGACCCCGCCGACCTGTGTGGCGCGGGGCTTCTGGGCGCTCGGTGGCCCCATCGTCGTTTTCGGCGGCTCGGACATCTCCGCAAGCACATCCGGTCCTGGACGGGTGGCGTCCATGTTTTCGGCGCTCAGTCCCCCGAGCTGCGTCCGACTTGATTCATCGGACGAGATCTCGGTGGGGTGCATGACCTGAACGCCCGTCGATCGCTCTTCGAGGAGGATCGGCTCGCTGTCGCTGGGGTCGACGTCCACTTCGAGGTCGATCTCACCGGGGAACTGGTCGTCGGTGAACGGGGATCCGACGACGGTACCGGGGCTGTCGGCGGCCTCACTCGCGGCGGAGCGCTCGGCGTGGGCTTCGGACGCGGCTGACACCTCGGAAGCGTGCGAGGCCGCGGCTTCGGACGCCGCCGAAGCCGCCGAAGCCGCCGAAGCCTCCGAAGCCGCCGAAGCCGCCGAAGCGGCCGAAGCGGCCGAAGCGGCCGAAGCGGCCGAAGCGGCCGACGCGGCCGACGCGGCCGACGCGGCCGACGCCGCCGCGGACGACTCGTCCGCCACCTCCGAAACCGCGGATTCGGCGATGCGGCCGGGGCCTTCACTTTCTCCTTCCACAAACGGCAGCCCGAACGAGGTCGCGTTCGAGCGGATCAGCATTTCGTCGCTGGAGTCGTCGACGGGTACCGTCATCGTTAAGCGTGGTGTGCTGACGGCGTCCTCGGTCGAGAACCCGACCTCAAGGTTCTGGGTTCGGCGGCCCTCGAGTTCGGTCCCCTTGCCCGGGGCGCGCGACGGGGCTTCGGCGACGTTCGGAAATGGCGGAATGCGTTCGTCGACGGGCGGAAGCTCGTTGGCTTTCGCCATGCGAATCACATCCTCCAGCTGTCGTCCCGCGGTCGCGGCCGCCGCCTCGAGGCCATCGGTCGCGACGTCTTCGTCGTGCACGACCCCGACGAGCACGATCGCGACGCGCGCGCCGATCTTGACGCCGAGGGTGCGAATCAGCGGTTGACCGAGTCCGAGCTGCGCGAACAGTTGGCCGAGGCCCACCTCTTCTGGCGTGCCCGTTGCGCTCTCGTCGTTGATAGACGGCGCGTCTTCGGCGACGTCGGCGCGCCGCAACTCGCGTCCGATGTCCGCGGGGATCTCGAACGCCGTCGTGGAGAACAGCTGGACCCACGCCCGTCCGACGATCAGGACCATTCGCGCGGGAAACCAGTGTCCCGAGTACCCCATCAGCACATCGAGGATCGTGTCACGGTCGTAACACGTCTCGATGAACTCGATGACAGCTTCGAGCGGCCAGTTCACGCCAGGAGCGGACTCCCGATGTGTTTGCTGTTTACCCAACAGGTGATCCTGAGCCGGGCGGGGGTTGTTGACGGCCGAGCATATCAAGAGTGTCCGAACACGGTCAAAGTAAACGCGCCGCCGACGCGATTGATCCGGTCAAAGCGTCGGTTGGCCGACTTCGTGGATCATGCCTTCGCGGGCAAATCGAAGCTCGCCAGTCGGCTCCGCGACGATGTCGGGATAGTGCACGACGAGCAGCTTTCGCCGCACCGCTTCGGGGAGCTCTAGGAGCCGGAACATGGGCGTGTGCGCGGGTCCGAGGCTCGTTTCGTGGATCAGCGTGTCGGCGTTCTCCAGCCACGCGACGTGTTCGGGATCCCACGCGGTGTCGCACGAGTATCCCAGCGTTTTTTCCCCCGAACGCACGCGAAGCCCGGCGGTCGGAATGTGATGAATAGTTTGACGGGTCTCGACCGTGAACGGACCGATCTCGGCGGTCGTGCCCCACGGCACGACGTGAAGGTCGACAAAATCTTCGAGGTGCATCTCGTTGTAGTAGGCGCCGTCGTAGAGCACGTGCAGAGACACGGACAGGCGCCGCTCCCACAGCACGTCGGCGACATCCGGTGTCGTCCACAACGCCAGTTTGCCGCCCGCCACGAACTTGCGGTACGCGAGCAGCATCTCGAGTCCGTTGACGTGATCGCCGTGCAGGTGGGTCAGAAACATCGCGTCGATGTGCTGTGCGTCGAGTCGGCTGCCGTCGGCGCGGGTGAACCCCGTCGCCTTCAGGGCGCGTCGATAGGAATCCGGGCAGTCGACGGCGAGCACGAAGTCGTCGTCGCGGCACAGAAAGTTGGTGCCCCAATGCTTCTCGCTGAATGCATCGCCGACGCCGACGAACATCACCTCAAACATCGGCCGCCTCCACCTTTTCGACGCGATCGCTGAGCGCGCGCAGGTCGCCGCGCAGGTCCGTCAGCTGCTTCTCCAGCGCGGTGACCTTGTCCGACTTTCCGCTGTGGATCCGCTCCACGACGCGCCGCAGGTCGACCGCCTCTTGGTGAGACAGACGCGTGGCGAGCCGGTCAATGTGACCGACCGATTCGCGGGCTCCCAGTCGTGCGAGCCCCTCGGCAGCCGCCTTGGCGACCGTGGGCTCCGCGTCGCGAATGACGTCTTCGAGCAACTCGCGCACCTGGGTGCGGGGCAGCTCGTCGAGGAATGCTCCGACGGAACCGAGGGCGATCGCGGCCTCGGACCGGGCGCGGTACTCGACGTTGGGCTCCCCGATGAGATCGCGGAGCGTCGCCACGACGTCCGCGCCGCGCGCGGCTCCGAGCGCCGCGATCGCGCCGCGTCGGCTGATGTCGTGAATCGTGCTCTGGCTCGTGGCAGCGGTCATCGCTTCGCGGTCGCTCTCGTCGTGCTGCGCGCCGAGGACCCGCCAGGCGACGTTCGAGGCCCAGGGGGGCAACGTCTGGTCACCGAGGCGCTCCAAGGCCACTTGCCGGATCTGCTCATCGCGGAACTGCAGCACCGCGCCGAAGACGTGCCCGACCACCATCGGATCTTGTTCGGTCCGGCAGATGTCGGCGAGCGCGGACACCGCGAAGGCGGTCCCCGAGTCCGCCAGAGCGGTGGCGATCTGCTGGCGTACACCCCAAAACTCTTCGGCCTGGTAGGCCTCGACCAGCGCCTGAAGGTTGGCGCGCTTGCCCGTCTTCCCGAGCTCCCGCGCCGCGCGAATGCGTTCGGTGACGCTCAGCCCGGACCGCAGTTGCTCGCGCAGCTTGCCGTCACCGGGATTGAACTTCTGCTTGTGCAACACCTTGCCGTTGGGGTCGACGGCGACCCGCGACGGCTCCTCGGCCATCTCGAAGCGGAAGTACTGTTTGCGGCCCTCGACTTTCACCTTTTCGGTCGTCGTGCCGTCCGGCGTCGTCCACGCGAGCTCCAACGACAGCGCGAACGTCGGGCCGTTGCCCTCGGCGTCGATCTGGGCTTGCGTCACCGTAAACGTGCCGACGCCCTTCTCCTGGTCGAACGCAAACTCGACCTCCAGCGACGGGTACCCGGCGGTATAGAACCACTGGTCAAAGAAGCGCGTCAGCGCTCGACCCGACGCCTGCTCCATCGCGCGGCGGAAGTCGTCGGTCTCGACCACGGAGCGCGTGTTTTCCGCGAGGTAGTTCGACACCCCACGCCAGAACGCGTCGTCGCCCAGTTCGTTGCGCAGTGTGTGCAGGCGCGAAGCCCCGCCGGGGTACAGGTGCCGGTCGTACATGTCCCATGACGAGTCGAACTTTCGCGTGACCATCGGCCGTTTGTACGAGTCGTCCGCCTCCGAGAAGTACGCCGCGCTGTTGCGGTAGAAATCGTACTGTTGCTCGTCGACACCGTAGCGGTGCTCGAGCCAGCACTGCTCCATGTAGGTCGCCCAGCTCTCCTTGAGCCAGATGTGGGCGAAATCGCGACACACCACGGCGTCGCCGAAGTAGCTGTGCGCCATCTCATGGGCGTTGATCTGATCGACGAGCCACGTCCACTCGCGGGCGAGGTCCTCGTCGAGCACGAAGATATCGTCCCAGCTGACGAGCGAGATGTTCTCCATCGCTCCGCCGATTCCGGGCAGCGCAAACTGGTAGTACTTGGGGAACGGAAACGGCCGATCGAGGCGCTTCGTCATCCACGCCAGCATCTCGGTCGTGCGGCCGAAGCTGCGCTCGAGGTGTTGCGGGGTCCAGTGCTTGGCCGCGTAGTACGCGACCGGAATCCCCTCGAAGTCCTCATCGACCATCTCGGTGAACTCGCCCAGCGCGAAGCACACGAGGTAGCTCGGGCACGGGAAGTCGAGGTCCCACTGCGCGGTCTTCATGATCCCGCGACCGACGGTCTCCTGTTTGGCGCCGTTGGCGAGGATCACGAAGTCCTTGCGCGCCGTGAGCTGAAACGACAGCGTCGTGCGCACGTTGAGGTGGTCGATGCACGGCAGCCAGTAGCGGGCCCGCTCCGTCTCGTGGTCGGTGGCGGCCCAGCGCGGTCGGTTCGGGTACTCGGTGGTCGGTCGCGAAAAGTAGAGGCCCGCCACCGGCTCCACGACCTGGTAGGTCACGGCGACGCGGCGGATCTCGTCGGCCGCGAACGGCTCCGCCCACGTCACGGTGAGCTTCTTGCCGTCGTAGGAGTGGGACAGCGCTTTGCCATCTCCGCCGGTCACGGCCTCGATCTCGAAGTCGATCGCGTCGAGCGTGATCGACCGCACACCCTCGGTGCGGGCCGCAACGGTGGTGGTCACCGTCCCGGACGCGGTGGACGTATCCGGGTCGACAGTGAGGTCGATGTCGAGATGGGTTGGCTCTAACGACAAGTCTGGCGGATAGTGCGTGGGAGCGTTCTTGCTGTGGAATCCGTCGCGCGATTGTTGCGCACATCGGCACATCTGGTGATCTTGGAACATCGGCATCGCAGGCACCTCGTCGAACGTAGCGAAGTTACATAGCGTTTTTCGAGACGAGATAGAAGGCATGGACGAGCAAGAATCCGAGGGCGAGGGCAGCGGGCTCGACGGACCGAGCCTCCCAGAGCCCGATTTCGACTGGGGTGCAGAGGGCCCGAGCGAAGGTCGCGATCCGGACGTGATGCGCTTCGAAGTCGCGGGCGTCTCGTTTGCCGTCGACGCGACCCACGTGATCGAAGTCGCCACGGTGCCCGCCCTCACGCCGATCCCCGGACTTCCGGCTCATGTGCTGGGCGTCGCGGTGCGTCGCCGGCACGTGCTCAGCGTCGTCGACCTCGGCGCGTTCGTCGGCCTCACCGACTCCACGCACCCCGATCGCTTGTTGGTGCTGCACGCCGATGGGATCGACGCGGGCTTGCTCGTCCGCAACGTTGCGGGTCCCGAAGTGTGGTCCGAAGACGCCGAGGCACCCGACCTCACGGACGTGGGCGATCGGCTGCGCCATTACGTCGTCGCTGCCCGTTGGGCTCCGGGCGGGCGCGTGCTACTTGTCGATTTGCCCGAAATTCTCCGCGACGCTGCGGTTCGATAGGCTGGGAGCATAGATGAGACAACGCACCTGGATGGCCCTTGTGACGTTCGTGATCGCGTTCTTCGCGGCACTGGCGATGTCACGATTCGCGAGTTCTGGCGGCGCCCTGATCGTGCTGTTGGCAGGGCTCGCGCAAGCCCTCTTTATCTACTTCGGCCTCGAGTCGCTGGACCAGATCACGGACACCCTCGAGGCCGTGGCGATGGGAAACACGGATCGGCCGCCGCTGCCCGAGGAAGGGTCGTCGGACCTGCAGCGGCTCGCGATCGCGACGAACTCGCTGCGGATTCAGTTCGAGGAGAGCCACAACCGGGCTCGCGACCTCGCCGCGGGTCGTATCAAGATCGCCGATGTCGAGGAGCGCGTGATGAAGAGCGGCGCGCTCTCCGATGCCGACGAGTCGACCAAGCCGCGCGATCGGCCGCTCGAGGAGACGATGATCGAGTTGTCGAATCAGATGCGCCGCCTCACGATTCAAGCGCGCGTCATCTCCAAGGACCGCCTCACCAGCCCCCTGCTCGACGAACGAGTGCCCGGCGAACTGGGCGATGCGTTCGCACTGATGGTGCGCAATCTGCGCGCTCTGACCCAGCGCGCGAAGCGCATTGCGGACGGCGATCTGACCACGCGGGGAGAAGGCGACGGCGATCTCGCGGTGGCGTTCAACAAGATGGTGGAGCGCTTCGACGTCTTGTCCGACGACATCACCCAGACGGGCCTGCACATCTCGTCCTCGGCGGAGCAGATCCTCGCCGTGCTCCGCGAACAGGAGTTCGCGGCGTCGCACCAGGCGTCCTCGGTTGAGGAAACTCAGCGGACGATGGAGACGCTGCTGTCGTCCGCGAAGCGGATCGCGGAGAGCGCGCAGACCGTGTTCAAGTCCGCCGAAAAGACGCAAGCGAACAACCGCACCGTCGGCGAGCGGATCGCCGAACTCAAGACGCACACCGAGCGCATCGGCGAGATCCTCGAGGTCATCAAGTCGATCGCGGATCGGTCGGACTTGCTCGCGCTGAACGCGTCGCTGGAGGGCATGCGCGCGGGCGAAGCGGGCAAGGGCTTCACGCTCGTCGCCGGCGAGATGCGGCGCCTCGCCGAGAGCATCAAGGAGTCGGTGGGGGACATCAAGGAGCTGTTGTCGGACATCCGCGCGTCGGCGCTCGCCAGCGTCATGTCGACCGAGGATGGATCGAATCTGTCCGAACGGACCACCGAATCGGCCCTCAAGATCACGCTCATCACGCAGCAGCAGCAGTCTGGGACCGAACAGGTCACGCAGTCGATGGATGAGCTGTCGACGCTCATCAACCACGGTGTTGCGGGAATGCGACAGGTCACGACCGCAGCCTCGGAGCTCGTCGCGATGGCCGATGACCTGCGGTCGGTCGTCGAACAATTTCAGGTGCCGGCAGTGACCGCCTCAGGTGAGTTCACGCGCCGCAAGCGGCGCAGTGTCGCCACGCCGATCCCCGACGCATACGACCCCCCCCGTCGACGAGGCCCGAGCGAGAGCCAGGAACTCGAGGTAAAACCGGCGGCCCTGCAGGCGAAGGAGACGCTCGAGCACCCCGCGTTGAGCCTCTCCCAGAGCGACGATCCGCCCACCGTCGAGCTCACCGGTCTCAGCGAGATGGAGGAACGCGAGTTGCTCGCTGACGCGCTGCGTGCGCGCCGAGCGAGCCGCTCCGGCGATGAACCCGTGGAAGAATGAGCCTCGAAGGCCTGATCGAGAAGTTTCGCGGGGTCGCGCTCGATCGCGTGGAGAAGATGAACACGCTCCTCGTGACGATCGAACGAGATCCGGACCCCTCTGAGGTCGAGGAGCTCCAACGCGAGATTCACACCCTCAAAGGCGAAGCCAAGATGATGGGGTTCGCCGACGTGAACCTCGTGTCTCACCTCGTCGAGCACCTGATCCTCGAGTGCAGCAAGCGCGCGTTCCAGGTAGAGCCGCCGGTCACTGAGGCGATGTTCGAGGGGCTCGACATCCTGCGCGCGCTCCTCACGAAGTCGCCCGCTGGCGCGAGCGCCCCGATCGATCTCGCAGGTTTCGTCGATCGCGTCACCGAGGTTCGAAACACGGAGGCAAAGCCGCGACGCGAGACCAGCGGTGCGTTCGAACGAGCGTCGAGCCAGCGCATCAAGCTCGATGATAGCGCACTTCTGCGGATTCAGACCTCAGGGTCCGCGCGCATCGACCTCGCCAAACTGGAGCGCCTCGGCGAGGCGACCGGCGAGATCTTGCTGATGTCGCGGCGCATCGGGTTCCAGCTCGGCGAGTTCGACCTACTTCGCGCGCGGTACGCCCAGCTTCGCGAGCGGCTCGCCGCGCTGCTGCCGAACTCGCTGAATCACGAGACGCGCGCGTTTGGACACGAGCTCGACGGATGGCTCGCCGAGTTTCGACTGAGCATTGCACTCGCCGGACAGTGGGGTGCCCAGCTCGATGCGCAGACCCGCGAGCTGCGCCACTTGCCGCTCGACCACGCGTTGCAGCACTACCCGCGCGCGGTCCGCGATCTCGCCACATCGCAGGGCAAACAGGTGCGGCTCGAGCAAGACGTCTCCGG
>JBFIHF010000209.1:0-11327 GCA_041601915.1 Bradymonadaceae bacterium | reverse complement strand
GGTGAGCGCGATGCCGTCGCGCTGGGCGTAGTGGATCGCGAGGTACTTGAAGATGTTCAGGATCTCCTCGGTCGGGGTGAACCGGAAGCTGCCGTCGTGGGTGCGACGGGTCAGGAACAGGGTCGAGTCGGGGTACACGGGGTTGGGTGCGGACATGGCGCCTCCTTGAGGAGACGTAATCGGCCCTAACTCGCGAACGTTGCAGGATTTGTGGGGTGGTGGGCGGCTCGGCCCTTGTTTACGGGGCGATCGCGGGTTCGCCGTCTGGCGCGCTCAGGTGGGGTAGGCTGCGCGAAATCGCGCGACGACGCGTTCGCGGTCGTCGTGCGTCATGTTGGAGCCCGAGGGCAGGCACAGCCCGCGCTCGAAGAGCTCCGAGGAGACGCCGGAGCCGACGAACCGGCAGTCCGCGAACAGCGGTTGCAGATGCATCGGCTTCCAGACCGGCCGCGCTTCGATGTCGTCGGAGCCGAGTGCGAGGCGCACATCGTCGGGGCGAACGGGGCTCGCTGCAGGGTCGAACTGGCAGACCGTCAACCAGCGGGTGTGGTCGCCCCAGGGCGCCTCGGGCTGGAAGGACAAGCCGGGCAGGTCGCCCAGCCGTTCCACGTAGAACTCGTAGTTCGCGCGTCGCGCGGCCACGCGATCGCTGAGGACCTCGAGCTGTCCGCGCCCGATCCCGGCGCACACGTTGCTGAGGCGGTAGTTGAAGCCGATCTCGCTGTGTTCGTAGTGCGGCGCGGCGTCGCGGGCCTGCGTGGCCAGTTTTCTCGCGTGCGCGATGATGTCGGCGTTGTCGGACACCAGCATGCCGCCGCCGGATGTCGTGATGATCTTGTTGCCGTTGAAGCTGAAGAACCCGAGCTGGCCGGTCGTTCCGGGCGAGCGCCCCTTGTACGTCGCACCAAGGGCCTCCGCGGCGTCCTCGATGAGCGGCACGTCGTACTCTGCACACAGCGACGCGATACGATCGAGGTCTGCCGCCTGGCCGTACAGATGTACGAGCACCACGGCCTTCGGCAACCGTCCATCGGCCGCTGCGGCGCGCAGTTCCTCGGCGAGCAGGTCGGGATCGAGGTTCCACGACGTGCGCTCGGCGTCGAACAACACGGGGGTCGCGCCGACGTAGCGAATCGGATTCACGCTGGCGACGAACGTGAGGTCGGACACCCAGATTTCGTCGCCAGGTCCCGCGTCACACAAGATCAGCGCAAGGTGCAGCGCGGCCGTCCCGGACGACAGCGCTGCGGCGTGGGCGGACCCCACTCGGGCGCAGAACTCGGCTTCGAAGGCGTCGACGTTAGGACCCAGCGGCGCGATCCAGTTCGTGTCGAACGCCTCCGTGACGTACTTCCGCTCGTTCTCGCCGAGATGCGGCGACGACAGGTAGATGCGGCTCATTTGTGTGCCTCGAACCACGTCACCGTGTGCCGTAGCCCGTCGTTGACGCCGACCAGCGGCTCGTACTCGATCAACTCCCGCGCGAGGCTGACGTCGGCGAGACTGTCGCGCACATCACCGAGGCGCGGCGGCCCGTAGGACGGTTCGCGGTCCACACCGAGGTTGGTTGCGATCATGCGGTAGAGTTGGTTGAGCGAGAACCGGTCGCCACATGCGATGTTCACCGTGGCGCCCTTGGCGCGCGCGGCATTCTGCGCGCCCAGCAGGTTCGCGCTCACCGCGTTGTCGATGTACGTGAAGTCGCGCGTTTGCTCCCCGTCGCCGTGGATGGTCGGGGCGTCGCCAGCCTGCAAGATGCGAATGAACTTCGGGATCACGGCCGCGTACGGCCCGTTCGGGTCTTGCCGCGCCCCGAAGATGTTGAAGTAGCGCAGGCCTACGGTGTTCATGCCGTACAGCGACGCGAACACCTTGAGGTAGTCCTCGCACGTCGACTTCGTCACCGCGTAGGGGCTCATCGGCCGCTTCGGCATTTGCTCGTGCTTGGGCAGGGTCGGCGTATCGCCGTATGCCGAGCTCGATGCCGCGAACACGAACGACTCCACCTCGGCATCCCGCGCGGCGACGAGCATGTTCAGCGTCCCGTTGACGTTGGTGTCGTTGCTGGCGATGGGGTCCGAGATCGACCGCGGCACCGAGCCGAGCGCGGCCTGATGCAGCACATAGTCGACGCCCTGACAGGCGCGCTGACAGTCGTCGAGGCTGCGGATGTCGCCCTCGATGAACTCGAAGTCGTCGAGCATCGGCGCGATGTTGTGGCGATGACCCGTCGCGAAATTGTCGAGGCCGACGACCTCGGCGCCGTCGGCGAGCAAACGCTCGACGAGGTGGCTACCGATGAAGCCGGCACATCCAGTTACAAGGTATTTCATGGGCGCGACTGTAGCGGGCCGCCGCGCCGGCCGGAAGAGGCAACGTCGCTACCAGTCACTGAGCAGGAACGGGTTGCGCTTCTTCTCCATCCCGATCGTGGTGGCGGGCCCATGTCCCGGCAGCACCTGAGCGTCATCGGGCAGTTCGTCGACAAGGCGCGCCAACGATGTCTTCATGGCCGCGGGGTCCGATCCGGGCAGGTCGACGCGGCCGATGCTGCCGGCAAACAGCACGTCGCCGCCAAACACGACGCCGAGCTCCTCGAACCAGAACGCGACACAACCCGGTGAGTGCCCCGGAAGCAGCAGCACCCGAGCGCTCAACGACCCGACCGTGATGATCTGACCGTCGGCGAGCAGCTCGTCGACGGGGGGCAGCGGCTCGATCTGGTAGCCAAACATCTGGCCCTGGATCGGGGCGCTGTCGTACATGAACTGGTCGGCGGGGTGCAGGTAGATCGGCGCGTCGGTGAGCGCCTTCGCGGCATGCAGCCCCGCGACGTGGTCGATGTGGGCGTGGGTCTGCAGGATCTTGGTGACCTCGATCCCCTGCTCCTCCGCCATCCCGACGATCTGGTCGCCGGCGAACCCGGCATCGATGATCGCGCCGTCGTCGGTGGCGGTGCAGCCAATCACGAAGAAGTTCGTCGCGAGAGGCCCCCCGGTCATCATCGCGATCTTTGCTGGTCCGTCGGTCTGTTCGTCACTCATGCGCTCCTGTTACTCCGCGGGACCCGCGCACCGCAAGTGCGGCCCAACCGATGCTTGCCGCCACGGCGACGAGTGTCCAGGTGCCCAGAAACATCCAAACGAGTGCGTTTTCCATGATTGGCCTCCTTCTGTGCCAATTTCGTGCAAACACGGCACGGGTCAGATATCGACCTTCGCGCCTTTGAGTAGAGAGTAGCGACGGATTGCGGTAGAGATTAGAGGGTGGAGTGGAACGGCATTCATTCCGACAAGGAATGAATCGTGTTGGCCGATCTCGAAATGTTTGTGATGGTGGCGGAGAAAGGCAGCTTTGCGGAGGCGGCGCGCAAGCTCGATGTCGTTCCGTCCACGGTAAGTAAGCGGATTGCAGCGCTCGAAGACCATTACGGGGTGCGATTGTTTCAGCGCACGACGCGTTCGCTGTCGCTGACCGCGGAGGGTCGCGTGCTGTTCGACGGGGGCCTCGATCTCCTGAATCGCGCGACCGCGCTGGAGCAGCGGTTGACGCAGCAGTCCAACGAGGTGCGCGGAGTGCTCTCCGTGACGACGATTCCCGCGTTTGGGCAATTGCACCTGGCGCGGCTGCTGCCGCGGTTTCACCGGCGCTACCCGGACCTGCGAGTGGAGCTGACGCTGACAGACCGGGTCGTGGACCTCGTGGAGGAGAACTGTGACGTGGCGATTCGATTCGGCGCGTTGCCGGACTCGGACATGCAGGCCCGCAAGCTCGGGGAGAACCTCTACTTTCTGTGCGCATCGCCGGCATACCTCGACGAGCATGGTCGCCCGGCGCACCCGCGCGACCTGCGCGCGCGCGAGTGCCTCACGGACCGCGCGTATCCGCCGCTACGCACGTGGACCTTCGACACGCCAGGCGAGCGCGTCGTCGTGGAGCCTGACGGACCGCTACAGACCGAGGATCCGGTCGCGCGTTTCTACGCGACGCTCGGCGATATGGGCGTCGCGGCGTTGCCGGGCTACGTGATTCGGGACGCGGTGCAGCGCGGTGCCCTCGAGATCGTGTTCCCGGAGTATCCGCTGCGACTGGGACAGATCTGGGCGTTGCACACGTCGCGCACGCACGTGCCGGCACGGATTCGCGCGTTCCTCGACTTCGCCGTCGAGGAGCTGCGCGACGAAGTGATCCTCTGACGCATCCCTGGACGAATCGACGTCGCAAACGGACATTCGGCCATTCAATTGTCCAGCGCCGGTTGGCATTCTCAAACTCCGACACGCTGGAGGCCCCCATGATCGTCCCTGTCGCTGCGCCCGCCCTGTTCGCACGTCTCACGACCAGTCTAAACCGCGCTGTCTTGCCGGCGGTGGTGCTGTGGTCGGCCCTCTCCGGGCTCGCCTGGCTTCCCGGAGACATCGTCGCATCGGCGGCGGCCGGCGGGGCGTGTCAGACACTGGCGATCGCCCAACTCTTTGGCGGTCTGCTCCTTCTTTCTGCCTGCACGCGGCGCACCGGGGCGCTTTGGACGGCCGGCGTCTTCACCGCATCGGGCTTGCTCGCGATCGCTACCGCCAACGGGTGCCTCGCCGTTGCCGCGCTGGCCATCGCCGCGTGGAGCGGTGCCACCTACTTGCACGACCCGCCGTTTCGGGCGTGATGGCCGGCTGAACATTGACTCAGCCTGCCTGAAGTGGAAGATTGCGGCCTCCAAGATTCGGAGCGGTTCGGGATGGCAGAGGTCACACTCCAAGACGAAGTCGACGCGATTTACGCCCTCATTGATGACGGCGACCTGTCCGGTGCGGACAGCCGCCTGCAGTCGGCGATGAAGTCGTTCGGCCAGGATATCGACCTGTTGGTCATCCAGGCCGAGATGACCCTCGAGGAAGAAGACTACGAGGGCGCGGTGGTCGCCGCGGAGCAGTCGGTCGCGAAGACGGTCGATCCCGAGCAGGTTGCGCGGTTGCACTCGATCGCGGGCTACGCGCACTACTACCTCGACCAGATGGACGATGCGCGCAAGGCGTTCAACATCGCGATCGCGAGCGATCCCGACCTGCTCACGGCGCTGATTGGGCGCGCGATGGTGCACGAGCAGATGGGCTACATGAACGCCGCGATGCTGGACCTCGACCGGGTCACCGAAGAGGACGATCAGATCGGCCAGTCGTTCGCGATCCGCGCCTCGATCCACATGCGTTGGGGGAACATGGAGCTTGCCGAGGGCGACCTCGAGCACGCGGTCCAGATGGACCCCGACGACGAGGACTCGCGGCTCAATCTCGCGCGGATCCATGCGTTGCAGCGGCGCACTCACCCGGCGTTGGCGGTGCTCGAGCCGCTCGTCGACGGCGGCGTCGATCCGGACCTCGTGGCCCCCGGCACGCTGTTGCGCAGCCAGGTGGAGCTCACGCTGGGGAGCATCGACGCGGCGCTCGAGGACGCGAACCGCGTGATCGAACTGCTGCCGGATAAGCCGTGGGGCTACCTGCAGGCCGCGGCCTGCCACATCTCACGCGGCATCGACGGCGGGCTCGCCATCGACATGTTGAAGAAGGCTGAAGGATGCGTGCGTAACGAGCGCGATCTGCCGGACCTGTACGCGCTGCGCGCGTCGGCCTACGAAATCCTCGGCAAGCCAGAGAAGGCCAAAGAGTATCGTGAGGCCGCCGAAGGCGTCGCTCGGCTGCCCGGCTTTGTGTACGGGCCGCTCAATCCGGTCGGGAACATCCCGATCAACCCGAGCAAGCCGATCGATGTGCGGGCCCTGCTCGACGAGCTCTTCGGCGACGCGAACTCCGCGCCCGAAGGCTACGAGGCAGTGCTGCGCCAGATCATCGATCAGATCCCGAGCCTCGCCAAAGAGCATCCCGGCGTCGGCCAGATTCAGGTCGAATTGCCCGAAGCTCCGGGCATGGTCGGCGGCTCGCGCCAGTTGGTCGTCAGCCTCGCGCAGAATCAGAAACCGAAGGGCTGACGTATGTCCGAGAATCTGAAGAAGGTCCTGCACAACAAGGGGATCGAGATCACGTTCTTCGTCGAAGACGGCGTGGCGCGCGTCGAATACAAGTCCGGCGGCGACTTCGACCTGTCCGAAGGCGAGGACGTCGTGCTGTTCGTCAACGGCAACGCCGTGCCGGTGCAGTCGACGAGTGCGACCGAAGCGACGGCGGTGATCGGCCCCTGGGCCGCGTTTGCGGGTCAGCCGGTCCAGATGATGACGCGGGTCGGCGAGTTCTTTGACGGGTGGGAGTTCGAGCCTTGAGTCGCGGTTGGCTCCTCGTGTGGGCGCTCGTGGGCGCCGCATGCGGCGATCCATGCGCCCGGGAAGCACGAATTGCCGAGCGCCACTGTGAGCTGGAGGTGGCCCCGGAGTTCAACCGTGGAGAGCAGGAATGCACCGCGGACGATGAGAAGGAGGCGCGTTGCGCGATCGCTCACAAAGCCGAATTCTGTGAGTGGTTGCGAGCGCTTGAAGCGGGTACGGTCGTGGACAACGACTTTGTGCGCTGCCTCAAAGAGTGACGTTTTGAATCTGCCTCACCATGCGGGCGTCATGAAGGCGCCATTCGGTGAAACCCTCGGAGACTTTTCATGCGACAGCCCCTGACCATCATTGTCACGTTCTTCTGCCTGCTCGCCTTTTCAACATCCGCGTGGGCGGCAGACGTCATCGATCCGAAGCCGTTCGACGGCCTGTTGAAACGCTACGTCGACAAGAAGGGGCGCGTCGATTACGCGGGCCTCAAGGCGAGCCCCGAGGACAGCAAGATCCTCAACGACTTCACCGCCGCCGTCGGAGCCGCGAAGGTCGAGGGCTCGGACAAGGCGAAGCTCGCGTTCTACATCAACGCCTACAACGCGCACGTCCTGAAGGCCGTCGTAGATCGCTACCCGATCACGAGCGTCATGAAGGTGAAGGGCTTCTTCAAGGAGATCAAGCACCCCGTCGCGGGCAAGCAGATGACGCTCGATGCACTCGAGAACACAGTGATCCGCAAGGAGTTCAAAGAGGCCCGCATCCACTTCGTCCTCGTCTGCGCGGCCAAGAGCTGCCCGCCACTGCAGCGCGACGCCGCGACGGAGGCAAACCTCGAGAAGCTGCTCGAAGGCGCGGCGAAGTCGTTCATCCCCAAGGCGACGAAGGTCACGGCGAACAAGATCGTGACGAGCTCATTGTTCGACTGGTTCAAAGACGACTTTATCGCCGCGGACGGCAAGAGCGTTCGTCACTATCTGGCCACCTATCAGCCGGCCAAGGCGAAGCAGATCCTCAACGAGGAGGCGAAGATCGAGTTCGCCCCCTACAGCTGGAAGTTGAACAAGCAGCCGGCGAAGAAGGCCGACCCGCCCGCCAGTCAGCCGGTGTCCTCCGACAAATGATTGCGCCGCAGTTTTTGACTCGACTCCGCGACCGCTTCGAGGCGCCATGGCTCGATGCCGCGGTCGCGGAGGTGGATCGCCGCATGGACACCGACGGCGGCCACGACTTTGGCCACTTGTTCCGGGTGTTCAAGAACGCCGAACACATCGTGACGACGGACACGCCGATCGCGGACTTTCCCGCGATCGTCGCCGCGATTCTGTTCCATGACGTCGTCAATCTGCCAAAGAACCACCCGGAACGGCGCTCCGCGTCGGCCCGGTCGGCCGACGTCGCGGTCGAGTTTCTCGCGGAACACGGCCCGGATCTGGACCTCGACCTCGTCGCCGAAGCGATCCGTTGCCACAGCTTCTCCGCGGGCCTGACCCCCGAGCGGTACGAGGCGAAGGTCGTTGCGGACGCGGACAACCTCGAGTCGCTGGGGGCGTTCGGGATCGCGCGCACCTTCTACGTGTCGGGGCGCATGGGCAGTGCGATCCTGGACCAGACCGATCCGGACGGCGTCGATCGTGACCTCGACGATCGCGCGTACGCGCTCGACCACTTCCCGTGCAAACTTCTGACCCTGCGCGACCAGATGCACACGTCGGCGGGACGGGCGCTCGCCGATCAACGCCACGAGTACATGCTGGGTTTTCTGGAGCAGATCCGCAGCGAGATGTGACGCTGCACAAATTTTCCAAACCCCTTCCATCGTGGAGTCATGACACGCCGGTAGAGTCGCCGAATCAACGACTTCACTGACGAGGGTCTCATGACGCTTCACACCACCGCACTTTCACTTTTTGCCAGCACGATCGCCTCGGGGCTCGGGCTCGCCGTGACGGCGAGCACGCTGGTCTCGGCGCGCACGAACAGCCTGTCGCTGATGGTGGGGCTGGCGCTCGTGCTGCTGGGGCCGGCGGTGTTCCTCGGGGTCGCGAGCCGCGCCGTTCGCGGCGATCGCGCGATGCTCAAGGTCGTGTTCGGCGCGTTCCTCGCCGGCGTGACCAGCGTCTGGTTCTGGCTGGTGCCGGCGCAGACGGCGGTGATGACGGTCGCCTGCCACTACGACAACTTCAGCGCCTGCGAGGGCGTCGTCGCCCAGGGCGGTTTCGCGGGCAACATCGCGCTGACGAACGACGCGTTCGTCCTTCGACAGTGCGAGTCGGCGGGAAAGGCGAGCTACTGCAGAATGGCTGCGGCGAAGCGGCTGTCGCATCCGCACCGCTTTTGCGGATACCTGTCCCCCGACGATGCGTTTGAAGTCGTGGAGTGGTGCACGGCGAGCAGCGATCGGAGCGCTCTGGTCGCGCGGCGCTGAGTCAGGGGCCGGCGTCGGGCGTCGTCTTGGTCGGACGCTCTTGGACCGGCACGCCGCGATGCGGATGCTCGCGGTCCCAGTCGAAATCGAGCATCCACGCCCCGTCCGCCCCTTTGACGAGGAACAGCTTCTGATGCGTGACGAGCGTCGGCGCGTCGGGCTCCTCGAGCGCGTCGCGCATCAGCATCTTGAGGCCTTCGGCGTCGGGCAGCTCGGGGTTGTTGTTCATGTGGCGGGTCACGATGATTCGCTGTAGCCGCGCGACATCGGGACCGGTCGCGTCGACCATCACGAGGGCCTTGTCGCCCTCGATGGTCGTCTTCTCAACCAGAAATGTGCGCTTGCGCGTCAGCGCTTCCTGCAGCGGATCCGACGCCGACGCCGTGAAGTCCTCCAGCGTGCGCGCGGCGCGGTCGGCTTCGCTGACCATCGCGTAAGCACCCGCGTAGTCGGCCTCGGCCATTGCGGCGTAGTAGGCGAGGATCACCTCCGACGGTGACTTGGCCGGGGCCACAGCGACGGTCTGGGCCGCTGTCTTTGGGGTCGGCGCGGTCGGGGGCGTGCGGTCGCAGGCACCGAGTATCAACATCGCGACCACGATCCATCGCATGCTCAAAACTCGATTGCGGGTTGTGGCGCCCGCGCGGCGCGGAAGACATCGGTGGCGAGGCGCATCACGTCGTCGATCGCGTCTTCGTCCTGGGTGAAGTCCACGTTCGACGTGTCCAGGTTGAGCAGCGGGGTGTGCTCGTAGTGCTGAAAGAACTGCACGTACAGCCCCCGCAGTCGGTCGAGGTACTCGGCATCCATGTTCCGCTCGTACGAGCGTCCGCGGCTCTTGATGCGCCCCAGCAGGGTCTCCAGCGGCGCGTTGAGGTGGATTACCACATCGGGCTTCGGAACCTGCGTCGTGAGGATCGAGTACATCCGGTCGTACAGCGTGAGCTCGTGATCTGACAGCGTCAGGCTGGCGAACAGCCGGCACTTCGTGAAGAGGTAGTCGCTGATCGACATCCGCCCGAACAGGTCGTCTTGCGAGAAGTCCTCCTGCTGGCGGTAACGGCTGAGCAGAAAGAACATCTCCGTCTGGAACGCGTAGCGGTCGCGATCGCTGTAGAAATCGGCGAGGAACGGGTTCTCTTCGAACACCTCGAGCACCGTGCGGGCGTTGTAGCGCTCGGCGAGCCGGGTCACGAGGGTCGTCTTGCCGACGCCAATGGGCCCCTCGATGACGATGTAGCGGGGCGTGTCTCTTGGGGCGTCGAACAGGCTCACATCCATACCTCGAAGAGCAGGCGTTGCTTCTACCCAGCGAACTCCGCTCGGTCAACGGACGAGAAACCGCTATGATGAGTCTCCACTGGTCCCGGAGTTTGCATGCACGCCGCGCGTCTGTTGCCGATCGCCGCGTCTCTTCTGACGCTCTCGTTGATGTCGTGCTCGGCGCCCAGCAAGTCGGGGTGCGAATCGGATACGCAGTGCCGCGAAGGGCGGATCTGTCTGGACGGAAGTTGTGAGAGCCCGGGCGGGCAGAACATGACGCCGAACAACACCACGTCGAACAACACCACGTCGAACAACATGTCGACGAACAACATCACGCCGCCGCCGCCGAACATCACCCCCAACAACGTGTCGCCGAACAACGAGGACCCCGACGTGGCGCTGTGTGCGCGCTTCTGCGATCGGCTGCTCGGTAGCTGCGTCGATCAGCAGTGCGACATCGGCCCGGACGTGCGCGGCGCGCTGGACGAGCTCATCGAGTACTGCATGTACATCGGGTTCAACGAGGGTGAACCGGGGTGTGTGGAAGCACTAACCGATCAGCCCGCCCTGCGCGACGAGCTGGAGGAGGTGATCGCCAGCTTTGCCTGTGACGGACCGGAACTGACCGCGTTTCGCTGCGATGAGCTCGACCTCGACGCGGCGTGTGGTTGCGATCCGGCGCTGTTTCCGGACATCGGCAACCGGTGCGACAGCGACGACGCGTGTGATGGCGCCGGACTTCCGGGCGCGTGTCTGGACGAGTCGAATGAGCCCGGCTTCCCCGATGGATACTGTGTGAGTCTGGGGTGCCCGCTACCCGCCGACGACCCGCGCCCGCGATTCGAACCGCTGTGCGGCGAGGGCAATGTGTGCGCGCGCGCCGGCGGCCCCGGGGAGCCCGGGATCTGCGTCGACGGGTGCGATGCGCATGCGGATTGCCGCAACGAGTATCAATGCCGGCTCGTCGGCGTCCAGGATCGCGCCGCGGTGCGCGTCTGCCTGCCGGAGTGCGGCCCCAACCTCGCCTGCCAGAACCCCGACGAGCGTTGTTCGCAAGGACGTTGTGAGCTGCGCTGCCAGGACACGGGCATGCCGTCATCGCGGCAGATCTGCGAGGGGCTGGGTTTCGAGTGTCAACCGGACGACGCCGGCTCGTTCTGGTGTGTGATGCCCTGACGGCGGCCCTCTATGCCTGAACCCTCCAATGCGGTCGTCCACTTCTACCGGGCCTCGGTGATGCATGCCGACATCTGGCGTCAGCGGCTCGACGCCACGACGAACTGGGCGGTCGTCAGCGCCGCCGCGATCGTCACTCTGTCGTTCTCGCGCCCGGAGACGCCGCACTTCGTGCTGCTGTTGGCGGTGCTGTTC